>DYIZ01000009.1 GCA_020723385.1 Candidatus Aquidulcis sp. | reverse complement strand
TATGCCCTGAGAACCCCTTTTGTCAAGCTAAAAGTGACTTTTGCGGTATTGCGTTAAAACACAACACCGCCAGAGACATTCCCTGGCGGCGTTGCGTTTAAGCGCACACAGATGTGCTATCTCGGTGTGATCAAAACCACCACGGTCACAGTATTGCTGGATGCATCTTTCGCAAGAGTAATCGTCGCCGTGCGATCGGGCTTTAGGTAGCTGCGCACCCACATGGTGTCGAAATCCACCTGGCCGTCGGAACTTTCTTCCCAGCCATTCTTGGGCATTTCAGTCTCGTAGAAATCTTTCACGTCATTGAAACTGAGTGAGGTCGAATACGAGACCAGCTCACTCGTGGTAAAGAACGCAGTGGTCTGATCCCTGGGGAGTATGGGAATATCAGCGGGCTGCTCCCCAACGCCGGCCTCAGTTGCCAGCGCCAGGGCAGTTTTTTCGAGGCCGGGGTTTTCGGTGGCATAGGCTACCGCCGTCTCAAGCAGGGGCGCCGCTTCGGTGGCAAACGCCTTGACGGTCGTCACGGCAGTGGCTAATCCTTCGGCCTGGGTAACGACTGAACCGACGGTGCCCTGCACCTCCTTTACCTTTCCCTGGATCCCGGAAAAGGTATTGCAGGCCAGCAGTACACCCAAAATCAAAACAACGAACAGGATGTAACGATAAGGTGTTTTCATAAGTTGATCCTCCTTTGGTCATTTAAGATGATTCTACCCGAAAGAGCGCTGCTGTGCGAAAGTAGAAATTGTCACGCCTTCAAGTCGTATTGCCTGATAAACGCTTCGGCCTGATCCACAAGCTCTTTGTTCCCTACGAAAAACGGGACACGCTCGTGCAGAGAAGTCGGCTGGATATCGAGAATACCGGTGACCCCGTCGGTGGCGCGGCCGCCCGCTTGCTCGCAGATGAATCCCAGCGGGGCCGCCTCGTACAGCAGGCGCAGCTTCCCGTGCGGCTTGAACGAGTCTTGTGAATCCGCCGGGTAATAGAAAACCCCGCCCCCAAGCAGATTGCGATGGAAATCCCCCACCAGCGAGCCAATGTAGCGCATGGAAAGCCCCTTGCGTAAGCCATCCTGACCTTGCAAATAATGAGTATATCGCTGCACACCCTCGCTCCAATACATCTCGTACCCCTGGTTGCAGCTATAGAATTTAGGCTTGTCGGGAATGCGGATGTAGGGATGAGAGAGCAGAAACTCGCCAACGGATGGGTCGTACGTGAAACCGTGAGCGCCTTTACCGGTGGTGTACACCAGCATCGTGCTGCTGCCGTAGAGCATGTACCCCGCCGCCACCAGATTGCGCCCCGGCTGCAAACAATCTTCGAGCTTCCCGGGGCCGTCTTCGCTCTTGCGGCGATAGACCGAGAAAATCGTGCCGACGCCGACGTTGAAATCAATGTTCGACGAGCCATCCAGCGGGTCGAAGAGCAGAACGTATTTCCCGGTCGGATATTTATCGGGAATGGGGATGATATCGGGATGCTCCTCAGAAGCCATCACCGCAATCCGGCCGGTATGATCATTGAGGGAGATGAGCGTGCGGTCGGCAAACTGGTCGAGCTTCATCACATCTTCGCCCTGGATGTTGGTGACGCCCGCCCGCCCGAGGATCTCCGCCAGCCCGGCGCGGGTCGTCTTGCTGGCGATCACTTTACCGGCCAGCGCAATATCGTAGAGCAGATAAGTCAGCACACCCGTAGCTTCGGGATGGCTGCGCTGCTCATCGAGAATAAACCGTTCGATGGTGATGATATTACCGTGATCAATTGATGAAGTTTGCATGGCTGCCTCCTGGCTTTTCTCCCGAAAGGGGATTACAGTCGGATGAACACGATGATTATACAACGGAGCGAGAATCACCGCCGGCATCTCCGGCAGATGGCGGTATGACTTTCGGCGCAGACCGCCTGGCCTGCAGCCACTGGACTCCCCATACGACGAGCGCGGTGAGCGCCATCAAACCCAGGAGCGCCAACCCGCCCATGAAAGCAAACGCGCTTTGCAGAGAATAATTCACGCCCACATTGGCGGCCATCGTGGCCGTTGGGGGGCCGGCGACAGCGGGATCTTGCACTGTAATCAGTGGGATCAATAGGGTGACAATATTGAGCGACGCCGCCGAGCCGATCAATGCGTCAGCCAGCATAATCCCGCCGCATAGGGCAACCAAAGCCGAGAAGAAGCTCACCGTCACCGGCGGAACAGCCGCGGGCGGTTTCGGCTGACGGAGCAGCAACAATCCCTGCCTCACTGCCAGGAAACCGCCTGCCAGGGAGAGCGCCATTCCGGCCAGCGGAACCGGCATCAGGAACAAACCGCGGTTTACCAACAACAGCATAAGAACGACCACCACCGGCAGCACACCGTTGACCAATGCTGCCGAGATAAGTGTGCCGCGCGCCAGAGCCGTCTCTGGCCGGGCGCGTCGCACCGTCAGCCAGCAAACGAACAACCAGGCAGCCAGTAAAACCAGGTGCGTGCCAAGCGGCCAATCGAGGATGGACTGGCTGGAGAAGGAGAGCGTCCGCCCGGCTTCCACAGCCGTTTTTTCGGTCTGGGTAACCAACAGGGCGTAGATCGCAGCCGAGACGATGGCCGACAACGCGGCGGTCAGCGCCCCGGCGACGCTCACCGCAGCCCAGAACGTATGCAGCGGTTTAGCCGGTGAGCCTCCCGGCCCGGCGATATAGCCGCCAATGCCTCCCAGCGTCAGCCCGGCGCTGATCGCGAGCCATACCGACGCAAAGGACCACCACATGGTCGAAACCACTGCTTCGGCTAACATGCCGGTAAATATCGTTTCGCTGGCGGCAGGTTTCATACCGAATGACAGCATCTCACGCCCGCCCCACACCCCCGCCGCGGCGCTGCCCCAGGTCAGTTGAACAATGACTGCTGTCATCAATCCCGCGACTGCGCCCGCGCCAAAGGCCCCCATCCGATGGGACGCGCCGCTCAGGCGGGCTGCCAGCGCCCCGCAGGCCAGCAGCAGCACCGCCGTGACCGCCACCAACCCCCAGGCCAGGCCGCTTTGCGCCGCAGGCCATTCCGCGATTATTTTTCCCGGCAGATAGCGATACAAAGGATATTGCATCACCGCGCTGGCAGCGATTCCCCCTACCAATCCTACGAGTAACACCCTGAGTTTCATGGATGCCTCCGTTTGGTACTGCTATTTGGGCTATACGCTATCATCAGGCGAAAACGGCATTTCCGTGTCATTATTAGCCTTGCGGGCCTGCACAACGATCACAATGCCGAGCACCTTCTTGTTTTTCATATCGCCTCCTTAGGCATTCCCGTCATTTACTTGCTCATTTGCCTATTTGCTGATTCACCCTATCACTCACATCAGCTCACTGAGCACATACCACTCGCCTCGCTCGGTTTCCACTTCTACACCGCCGCGAATCATACACATCTCGATAAGCCTCTGCAATGCCAGATTGACCTCGACGGGTTTCCACCCAAACAACCGGGTCAGGTCACGCTCCTGGGCCGCGCCCACCGAGCGCAGGCATAGCTCCGTCAGCTTTTGGCGCGCCTCCCGCTCGCCGATGAAACGCGTCCGGTCAATCAAATCTGGATAATGCCGGGTGACGAGGTCGTAGGCATACGAATAATGCCAGGCGCCCGCTTCCGTCACCCGCACCGGCAGGATTTTGAAATCAGTCTGAAGGTCTGTCAGCGCCCGCTCGAAGCGCGCCGCACTCTCAGGGCTGCTCAGGCGCGCCTCCCGCTTGAGGGTGATCGTATCCAACGCTCCCTTATCGAGCAGCGTTTCGTAGACAGCGCGTGCCTCCTGGGTCAGCCGACCTTGCTCGTAGAGCGTGAGGTAATCCTCCTCGGGCGAGCCGTAATTCTCGGTGAGCGCGTAGAAGTAGGGGGCGATATCCAGCGAGATGATCGTCGCCCGCTTGCGCAGCACCTTGGCGTAATACCACACCCGCTTGTCGAGCAGACTGTCTTTCCAGCCCCATGTAACGTGACCGGGATCGTCGTGCGCGTCTGCCACCGGGCGGTCGCCGGCGACGGCTGCCCACAGGTTGGGCAGGGTGATTCCGCTGATCGGCCAAAAATAAATAAAACCGCGTTCGTTGGCGAACGCGATAGCTTCTTCCGGGTTTTTGACGCGCCGCTCCGCTGTCAGCCGGAACGTTTGGGCGCGGTAGGCTTTCAGGTGTTCAATGGGCAGGTAGCTCATAGGTTTTGGAAGGATGATTGGACCTGACACTGGCTGGGATCACATTTCGAGACCGGATTGCGGGCTTTAGCCCGCTAATACGGCCTGAAGGCCAAACGCCCGTTGATCGCCAGATGCCGGTAAAAGCAAAGGTTGAAGGCCAACTTTCAACCTTCAACCTTCAAACCTGCAATTACTTCGCCGGACGCAGCGCCGGGAGGGGCTTATCCTTGGCGTTCGAGAATAGATTCTCAGGCAGCGCAAGCGGGATGAATGTCGTTCCGGTACCAATCGCGCCGTAGGGGATGATGTAGATCTGTGTGACATTGTCCAGACCGAGTCGGATATCCTGAAAGGCGAACACCAGATGGCTGCCATCCGGACTCCAGGTCGGATCACGATAGCAGCAGGCGCTGTCGAGCGGGTTGATCTTCTGACCGTGGTGAAGCTCGGAATTATAAAGGTAAAGATCGCCGTAACCATCCTGGCTGGAATTACGCATCTGCCCGCCGGTCAAAACGAACAGCGATTCGCCATTCCAGGTGAAATTTTCGATCCAGGGCGTATCCTTGTAACCGCTCATCACAAAGCGTGTGCCGGGAAATTCATCCACACGGAAAACGCTTGTGTCGCAATTGGCAATATCTATGATATCAATCTGGTCAACCTGTTTACCATCGAAGATGCCTAACAAATCCACCGCCAGCGTCTTCATATCCAGCGACCACCGCACCCATTTGACGATAAAGGCGGTACCGTTGGCGCTGGAATAGGGGGCGATCTTGTCGCAAACCGCATTGAATTTCAACTGAGATATTCGGTCAACGGTTTTCAGGGTTTCCAGATTATAGGGCAAAAGATACAACTCGCCGAGAAAACTGATGGCGATCTGCTGACCATCCGGGGAGATTTCAACGGCCTTTAGTGAGTTGGGGTAACCGGAAACGAAACAGGTGATGTCGTCCACCCGTCCAGTTTCGACATTGACCATTTTGATACAGTTGCCGCTGATAAAGATGATGGATTGGCCATCGGGCGACCACTGGAGGTTGTCTTTGACCGCGTTATCAACCGTGAGTTGGGCAGGATCGCTGCCGTCAACGTTCATCACCCAGATATTGTTATTGCCATCCACCAGGGCGAGCTTATCTGCGCCGCCGATCACCGGGATTTCCGGAACCGGGGTAGACGTATCCGTGGGCACGGGGGTGGGTGTGCCGGTTGGCGAGGGCAGCGGCGTATCTGACGGCTGTATCGTAGGGGTGGGCGTAGACTGCAAAGTCGGGGTGAATGTGGGCGGCTCGCTGGTGGGGGTCATTTCGGTGACGGCTGCGATCACCGGCAGTGTGCTCGTCGGGGCGAGGCGGGTATCTGTTGGTTTTTTGGCTGTTCCGAGAATATATGCCGTACCGCCGGCTGCCGCGGCAATCACCACGCCCACCACCAACAATCCCAGCAGAATCCCAAGCCAGATCGGGAATCCACCGCTTTTCTTCTTCACCGCGGGCGGCGCGGAAATTGGTGGAGCATCCGCCACCCGTTCGGTTTCTTTGACCGTTTTGCGCGGCTGCCCCATGGCAGTCCCCGCCTCCCGGCCCTGCACCACCGTCCTTTGCGCGCCCGGGGTAAGAACCGTCGCATCCAGCTTGGGGCGGGTCAGCTCACCGGTGCCCTTCACAACCGCCTCGACGGCGGTCGCCATTTCACCGGCAGTTGCGTAGCGGTCATTCGGTTCTTTCGCCATCGCCTGCCGGACAACCATCTCCAAACCGGCCGGGAGCGATTGGTTCGCCGACAAAATATTGGGCACCGGCTCCAGGATGTGCATCATCATAATCTTGGCCGGGGTATCAGATTTATAAGGCGTGACGCCGGTCAATATCTGATAAAGAATGACCCCGAACGCGTAGATGTCGCTGCGACCGTCAATCTCCTTGTCCCCCTGGATTTGCTCCGGACTCATGTAGGCTGGCGTGCCGAGGATCGCGCCCCCGGTGAGGGTCGCCACCTGGGTAGAATGCGCCAGCCGGGCGATACCGAAATCCGACAGAAAAGCGTTACCATATTGGTCGAAAAGGATGTTGCCAGGCTTGAGATCGCGGTGGATGATGCCCTTGGCGTGCGCCGCGTCGAGCGACGGCGCCAGCCGGGTGATAAGCTGCACCGACTCGTCAACCGGCAGAGCGCCAGTCTTCAGCCGGTCGGCAAGCGAGCCGCCGGACATGAAGCGCATCACGATATACGGCTGCCCATCTTCCTCACCGAAATCGTAGACTGGCACGATTGCCGGGTGTTCGAGCAGCGCGATCATCTTGGCCTCGCGCTCGAAACGGGCGCGGAACTGCGGATCGTGCAGAAACTCGTGAGGCAGCACCTTGATGGCAACGTCCCGCTCGAAGCGCGGATCGTAAGCATGATAAACGGTCGCCATCCCGCCGCGACCGATTTCACCTCTGACTTCATAGCGTCCAATGGTAACGAAGGTCATAAGCTGTCTCGCTGTCGAAGAAAGTATACAGGTAAACAAGTAAACAAGTAAACAAGTAGCCATGTATCCTTGACTACATGTATACTTGTTTACTTGACACCTCCAAATTATAGCACGGATGCCGCTTCCCTCTTACCGAAACACCCCTTCGACCGTCAACGTTCCTTCCCCCAGCTCTAACCGCGACAGGTCCACTGGCATGACTTTCGCCAGGTCGAACTGCTTCTTGATCTCCGATTGCAAGGCGGCGATGGCGAAATCGGGCAGCCTGGCTCCGGCCACACCCAAACCGGTCAGCGCCACCTGGGGTTTGCCGTTCACCAAAGTCAGGTCGGCCTCGCCGAAAACTGGCGTGCGCAGGCCGAATACGAACGCGATCCCACGGCCAACGATCCCATCCGGGTGAAACTCGACCTGCGGGTAACCGAAAGGCGCCTCCGGGTGCCGGTCGAGGAACCACGCCACCGCCTCCGCCGCCATCTGATTCGTGATGACGATGGAAAACGGCTCACCTGCCGCGTCGTGTTTGATGATATGCTGGCGAATCTCTCCGATCTGCGGATCGAGGCGGGGCAGAACTTCGGGCAGGTTCGCGGAAGAGATAACGTTTACCCATGCCAGCCCATTGGCCGCAAGCAGCACAACGGCGAAAACGAGACTCCACGGGAATCGGCGGCGCGGCTTCATTTCACAATCCCCAAAACGTTGAGAATGCCCATCCCAAGCGGGAGCGCCGCCAGCAGGCAGATCAGCGCCCACAGGGCAATCGCCCGCCCGGAAAGCATGCCCCCAACCGGCCAGGGGATGGCATTCCCCGGGGTGGATTCACCCTCCAGGGAATAGAGCATCCTCCCCAATAAGATCAGCGCCGCCGCGCCGAGCGCGCCCATCATCGCCAGCAGCACCCCGGCTGTTGTCGCCCCAAAGGCTGTCACTTCTGCCGGGCGCGCCCCCAAAACTTCCACTCGTGTAAGCGCCACCATCACTGCCGTGCCGCCATTCCAAAGAGCATGCAATCCGACCGCAAACCCGTAGCGCCTCAGCCACCCGCCTTTAGAGTTACTCATTGCCTCATACCACCCCAATGCTACCCAGCCTGTACCAAGCATGTGAATCCCGATCCCAATTGCCCGGAGCAGGAGAATCCCGCCCCACAAATTCACCCCAAAAGCGGTGTACAGCCAATCCTCGACGATGGCGAACCCGCCCCCGGCAGCCACCCCCAACAGGAAGGCGCGCCCCCGGTGGCCGCAGACCCGCAGGAGCGGCAGGATCCCCAGCGGCTTGACGAATTCCTCCACCAGCGGAGCAATCACCGCAATCTCCGCCATCAACAGCCAGAATCCGCGCGAACCGAGCGCGCCTGCCGCCGTCTGCCCGAGCAGCCCATTCAAGAAAGCCTGCAGCGTGTCGCGCCCCATCTCATATAACCCTTCGATCAGGAAGAACAGCGCCGTTGGTGCTAACACTTCCAGCAGGACTGCCAGCGCTGCCGAAAGCGTGCCCCCCAACAGCGCGGCGATGCTGAATTGCCGCCAGGTGAGGGACTGCGAGCGCAGCCAGCCGATCCGCTCGGACTGGCGCACGATCCAGGCCATCACCGACAGCGTAGGAAGCATCGCCGCGATGGTGAAGATCGGCATGAAGAATATCGTACCCATTATGCTGCGCCGCATTGCTTCACCCAGAATGAGCAGCAACACGAACCCCCAGCCCAATAACCAGGGCTGCGGCAGCCGCAGCGGGCGCGAAGGCTCGCCGCGCTGCGAGCGAGAGGCGTGATAGAGCAGCAGCCCGCCCCCGCCCGCAAACAACGCCAGCAGTATGCTCCAGGTCACGATGGGGAACATGTTATTGTATGTAAGCTGCCGCGCATCGGAGGATGCGAATAACGCCAGCCAGCAACACCCACCGGGCGCGATGACCAACCCGATCAGCAGGCTGACCAGCCCCACAATCCACGCCGCTTGCTTCCACGCTTGGCTCATTCCCATTCCTCCAGCCGCTTGCGCAGGTCATCCGAGAGCGCCAGCACCCGGTTCAACGACCGCTCGACGAGGATGGCGATGACAATGAGCACCAGCCCGGCCGCGCCGAAAACGATCCAGCGGTTGACCGACAGCAGTGGCTCGATGAGCTGCCCGGCGATGTCCAGCGTCACCCCGAGGACGCCCACGTACAGGAAGCGCCGCAGCCGCCGGGCGCTGCCCCACCAGATGACGAACAAACCGGCTGCGCCCATCACCAGCGCATAGCGCCAGCCGTTATCGCCCAATGATTGGTAGAAGGCCGGGCCGAGCAGGAGCAGCAGAGCGGCATAGTCCACCCAGCGCGCCAGCGTGCGGCTGCCGAAGCGCCACTCCAGCCAGCCGATCCCCAGAAGATACAGCCCCGCCGGGAGAACATACACCTGCACATCGCGCTCGCCCCACACCAACAAAAATTCCAGCGACCAGGCCATCAGCAGCAATCCCACCGCCCCATACCCCAGCCAGCGCCGCCGGTCGGCAAAAGCGGATAGGAGGTAGAATAAGCCCAAAATGGCAAAGACGGCTACCGTCATCTGAACTTGAGGGATGTTCGACCGGATGGATGCCATCTCGAGGAATTCGTTGGGCAGGCTCCGCAATACCACAACCTTGATGATTTCGATTGCGCCGTTCAACAACGCCGGAAGCAGACTGGCGAACGACAGCCACCAACCGCCCAGGCGCAGCGGGCGCTCCCACACTCCTGACAGCGGCTCCACCCAGGCCGGGATCCAGGTTTTGGCCTGGATCTGCCGCGCCGCTTTCAGTCCGTAACCCGCCGAGCCATACCCCAATGCCAGCAGCGCCAGCGCCCACGGCCAAATGGTCTCGTCGGCTTTCACCCATGCTAAACCCTGGATCAGTGAGAGCAACCCCAATCCCGCCGACAGCCAGCCGAGAGGTCGCGACGCCCAGGCTGTCGCCAGCGCCGCCAGCAACAGCGCGTTCGATAACGTCACCCAGGCGCTATCGCCGCTCGACGAGAATGCGCCGGTCTGCGTGAGAACGACATCCACCGCCGCCAGCAGATACAACGGGCGCGACCAGCCTTTGAAAAGCGCTGCCCCGCCCAGCCCCAGGGGAGACGGCTCGCCCAATTGGCGCTGCAACACCAGCCCGCAGATCGCCGTGACCCACACGACGGGCAAAAAGGCCAGGGCGGTCGTCGCCCAGCCGAGGGGCATCTCGTTCGCCCAAAAATACCAGTAGATAGCCGCCAACACCGACAACTGCCACGCGCCCGCCGCAATCAGCAGCCAGCCGCGCAGCCGGAAGCGCCACAGCGCCAGGCTGAACACGATTGCCGCCAGCGCCAGCGCGATCGGCTGCCGGTCGGGGTAAGCCAGCGACAACGCCACACTCGCCGCCGCGCCGAGGTAGGCTGCCGCGTAGAAATACAGCGCCCACCAACCGTTGATGCGATCCCACAACGCGGAAAGCCACCGCTCCGGGGAATACCACGGGAACCCCTGGCCCCCTCCGCTTCCCCCCATTTCCGTAGTCGAAATGGGGGATGGCTGGGGAGGGGGTTCTCCACCAGGCCGGGACAAATAATCAATCCCATAGGCCAGCAGCAGCACAATCGCAATGAACGGCCAGACCGACAGCCCATACTCACGCTGCGCCACACCCAATTCCAGCACCCCCACCCAATACGGCACAGCCGCCAGTCCGATAGCCGGGGCGAGCAGCAGCGGCTGCCGCAGCCAGACCGAGGTCAGCGCGTAGATCACCGCCGCCGCCCCATACCCGACGAGCGCCCCCACCCGGTCGCGGCTGGACAGCGGCAGTCCGATCGCCGTCAGCGCGAAGGCGGTGACGAGCAATGGGGAGATGAAGTCAAGACCTGACAGGTCTTTCTTGATACTCAGACCTGCTTCAGTTGTTGTCTTTTGTGCGTCACCGGGTTTGATCGGGCTGCGGGATAGACCTGTCAGGTTTCTGCCAAGCAGCCGCGCCGCCAGCAAATATACGCCCGCGATGGCAATCGCCACCCAACCTTGCCGGTCAACCGGGATGCCGATTTCCAGCGAGGCCAGCAGCAGCGCAGCGGGCAGCTCGGCGCAGACCAGATATAGCCAAAGGCTCTCGCGGAACTGCCAGGCCGATACCAGCGCCACCAGCACATCGAACAGCAGCGCCCCGATCAGCGCCGGGCGGTCGTGGGCCAGCAGCGCCGTGCCAACCAGCATCGAGAGATAAGCCGCGGCGTAAAATGGAATGCGAAAAACCTTTTCCCGCTCCGCCAGCCACACCCCCGCCACGAGCATGGGCAGCGTGAAGCCCAATACCAGCCAGCCGTAAGTCGTCTGCGGCGCGTCGGGAACGTATCGAGCCAGCAGATACACCGCCCACAGCGGGATGAGCAGCGCCGCCGGGTACAGGAAGCGGGCGCGCGGCGCCGCATCGGGCGATGGGCGATTGATGTAATCCAGCGCCGTCGCGATGAGATAAAAGACGATCCCCAACATCACTGAGACTGACGATGCCTGCGGGCTGGCGATGCCCCACAGCAGGGCGAACGGCGTCAAGAGATGGGGGATCGCCCACAGCGGGCGAGTCCAACGCCGGTTGGGATCGCCCAACACGGCAGATAATCCCGCCCCCAGGCCAATTTCCAGCAGCGCCAGGATCATCCAACTGATAGCGTAATCGGGCGCAGCCGGTCGCGGCCAAAAATATAACCCCTGGTGAGTGAGCAGCGTCCATGGGGCGAAGATCAGCGCCGCCGCCAGCCAGACGAACCGTGGGGCAATCTTCTTCTGCTTGCGATACATCACCGCCGAAACTGCGTACAGCGCCGTCACCAACGTCAGCCCAACAATAGCCCAGGTTTCGCGCGTCGGGCCGCCATGCAGCAGCACGAGATTGCGCAGCAGGCACAGCCCAATCGCGCCAACGGATACTGCCCAGCCCGCCACGATCAGCGGGCGGCGGAACAATCGCCACGCCCGCCGCGCCCACCCACGCAGGGGCAACCCCCGCAGGGGCCACCCCCGTATGGGCAGACCTACGTGTCTGCCCCTGCTGCCCCTCCCAACCCAATACATTCCCCGCTCCGCCAGCACGTACACCACCGCAGTCAGCGCGGCCAGCGCCGCCGAGCGCCCGCTGCCGCGGCTGTATGCAGAGGCAAGCAGCGCCCCGGCGAACACGCCCAGCCAGGCAGCGATATGCCCGTAATGCTCACTTCCCGTTAGCCAGGCGTACCAGCCTGCCGCGACGGCCAAAACCAACTGCCCCACCGCCGCCCAGGTCAGCGCAGCGTCGCTGCCTCCGGTATCGAGAATATTGATCAATCCCCAACCGAAGGCCGCCAATCCGATAGCCAGCGCCGCAAGGTACAGCGGCCAGAAAAATTCCCTCGAATGAACCCGGCGGCGCTGCAACAGGCTGCCCGCCGCGACGAAAGCCAATACGACGGCCGCCAGCGCCAGGCTTTGGAAATCGGCGGGCAGCTTCAGCCAGTCCAACCCTTCCATCCAACCCACGGCGAAGGTTGCTCCCCCGGCGGCTAGCCACCAGCGCTCGTGGAGCAGCGGCGCGGCCGCGAAATAGAACGCCGAAGCCAGCAAGAATGTGATCGCCAGCCAGAGCGGATCGTAATAGACGACGCTGACCGCCAGCGCCAGTAATGCTGCCAGGTGCGCCGCAACCTTCCACGGCAAACCGAAAGCATGAGCGCGTCGCTGCGCCCACAGCCCAAACGCCAGCAGCGCCCAGGCGGTCGCGCTATAAGCCAATGGCAACTGGCTGTCGGCAGGCTTCCAACGCTCCCACAGCAGCCACACCCACGGCAGGATAGACAGCGCCGACAACCACTGGAACAGGCGCGCATCGAGCCAGCCTGACGTGCGCCGGGGCGATTCTTTCGCCGACAGGTAGGCCAGCCAGCCGTTGAGCAAAATCCAGTTACCGAGGGCGTTGGTGGAGATCGGGCGGTCGAGCATTAACAATGGCGGCAGCAGCGCCAGCGCGGCGATGATCCAGCCGGAGAGGAGCAGCGGGCTTCGACTACGCTCAGCCTGCCTGGCGGCCTTCGCCCTTCGGCCCTCGCCCTCCGCCCCTCGCCCTCCGCTCCCCAGCCTCACCGCTGCGATCACGTGCAAAACCGACAGCAGCGACCAGGTCAGACCCAATTGCGACAGCGCCCCGCCCAGGGCGGAGGTCAGACCGGCCGAGCCGGAGAGCAGCAATCCACTAGCGATCAGCGTCAGCCAGGGACGCCGCCACAACGCGGCAATCAGCGCAACACTCGCCGCCAACAGGGGGTGAACCACGCCCACCGCGCTGGCGTCGGCCAGCGACCAGGCAGCGGCAACCGCCATCACTAAAATTCCCATCCCAAGAATAATCCGCCCGCAGGCGCGGCGGAAATCGGCCGCCTTCGATTGGGCTGCGTCCGGGGCGGGCGGTTTTTCATCACTCCCCGCGGAGGGTTGTTTTACGGCAGGCACGATCAACTTCCACCCGACCCACTGGTAAACGGGGGCCAGCAGCGCCAGGCCCACGCCATTCCAGGCGGTCTCGATGCCCCAATGGGAGAAGATTACCCGCTGGGTGAGCAGCGCTGCGGCGGGAAAGCTGATCGCGGCGGCCAACGCAATCGTCCGGCTGCGGAAGCGGGCCACTCCCAGGGCGAAGATAATCCCACCAAGCCACCAATCCCCTGCCAATGCCAGGTAAAACGCATCGCTGGCGTCCGTCTGCCAGCCACGTCCGAGCATCAACAGCATCAGCACCGCCGCGCCAGCCATCGCTGAACGCCACAACGGCCCAGCCAGCAGCCGCCAGCGCCCGCGCGCCGAGAACAATCCCTCCCCGGCGAAGGCATACGCTAAGGCCAGCACACCCAGCACGCCGTGCCACACATCGGCGCTGATCCCGCCTACCTGCATAGCCGCAGCCAGGGCGCTCCCGCCAGCCAGCGCAACCAGGTAGCCGAAGAATTCAGCCTGTACGAAAAGCGCGGTGAGCAAATACAAAACCAGGCACACGCCCGATGCCAGCAGCCAGACATCTGGCCAGATGGCGCGGGGGAAATCGCCGTAGAGATAAACGACGTAGAAATCGAGCGGGACGAGCAGCGAGGCCACAGCGGTCAGCGCCAGGCCGGAGCCGCGCAGTTTCATGCGGGTGCGCACGTACCAACCCAGGGCGTAGAAAATGCCGGTGAACAGGGCGATGAAGGTCAGTTGCAGCCAGGGCGGGAAGGCCTGCCAGTTCCAGACGACGAGCGAGACAGCCGCGGCGAAGAGCAGCGCCACGCCGAGGAAGAGCATGACGTTGAGAGTGCGCTCGGAGAGGAGCGTGCGCCAGATGCGGTCGAAGGTGAGCGGGGGACGCGGGGGGCGAGGCGCGGGGGCCGAGGGGCGAGGGGCGGAGTGTGAGGGTTGTGGAGGGTGGAGGGTGGAGGGTGGAGGGTGGGGCGAGGGGCGAGAGGGGGAAAGCGCGGGGCGGTGGCGCAAGCCGAGGGAGTCTTCGTACTGCCCTATGGCGCGATTCAGTTCGGCCTGAATGCGGGTAAAGGTTTTATCGGATGCAAGCAGCTTGCCATCGTTGTGCAACTTTTCGAGCGATTCGAGGCGGAATTTCAAGCGCGCCAGGGCAGCTATTCCGGCCATCGGCTCGGGGGTGGGAGGCGCGTCGAGGAGCTGGTCGGCGAGGGTTTGGCGCTCGGCGTACAAATAATCGCGCAGCGCCTGGGCGACATTAACTGCCAGCACCCGGTCGTTGACGAATTGCGGGATGGCTTGCAGAAAACCAGTGAGTTGAATGAGTTTCAGCCGGGATTCTGCCGCCGCTTTCGGGTCGAGGGGCGGCTGGCGCAGATTCAACTCGACTTCGAGCTTGCGCCGCTGCAGGCCATAAATCCGGCGAAGATTTTCGCGCTCGCTGGCGGGCACATCCCCCCACTTGCCCAGCTCATCGAGCAAAAAGTTTAGCTGCGAGAGGCGTTCGAGCCGCGCCGCGTCGCCGCTGAAGCCGCACCTGGGGCACGGCGCGTGAGAGTCGAACTCAGTGTGTTGGCACTTCGGACAGACCACGGGGCGGTCTCCAGTGAAACCGGGAGATGTGTATCTGACTCGCTGCTAACGACAGTGTACCTGAGATTGATTGGAGGAGCAAGCACATGAGTGCAAAATCAAGGATCAACCATCCACGAATGGATCACGAAGGCGCGAATGAGGGTGAATGGGGACTCCGGAACAAATGGGTCAAAGCCCCAATATGGCAATACGGTTGTCGGCGAATTAGTTCCCCTCGGCAGGATGGGGGTGCTCGTCGGGTGCGGATACAATGTGGCGATACAATCGTCGGCGGCTTCTTGTGCGGCCTGGGCTGCATCCTGGGGCGAGAGAGATCCCTGCATGACACCTTCCAGATTGGGACGCCAGGCATTCCAGGCACAGCGCATCTCTTTCGCGGGGGGCATTCCGCGCCCATTTGCCAGGGCAGCCATCGAGCCTGCCAGGAGCGGGTCGCCGGTGATCAATGGGTCGTTGGCAACAGATATATTGGATGGCAGTTTTCCAAACGTTTCGAGCCATCGTCGCTGCGTCTGGGCGGAGGTCATGAATAGGACGAATTTGGCTACCGCGGCTTTTTTATCCGGATCGTCTATTACGGGTGAGGAAACCATGTAATACTTACCGGCGGTCATTTCTGTATAGGCATGTCCATTGATTGGGGGCACTGGGGCTGTGCCGAGCTTGTCGCCTAACGCTTGATCGTAATCCTTCATCGCCCAATCGCCATTGATGATCATGGCCGCCTGACCATCTTTGAAAAGCGTATCAGCGCAGGCGTAGTCACATTCTTCCGGCACGACTCCGTTGATCTTCAGCGATTTGACGAAGGTCAAGTAATCAACAAAGGTTTGGTTATCGAACTGCGGCTGATCGTATTCATCCAGCGGCCAACCGCCAAAAGCGCCCCAAAAGCCAGCGCCCCAAAATGGCTCATTCAGGTTAAAAGCAAAACCCTGGATATCACCAACGGTCAGGGTCAGAGCCTGGGTGATCAATTCTTCGAAGGTCAGCGGCGGCGAGGCAATCAGATCCTTGTTGTAATACAGCATCAAATGATTCCCATAGTTATCCGGGAGGCCCCAGATCGTTTGATCGAGAGTTGCCGGCTCCAATGAACCCGCAAAGAATTCGTTGAAATAAACGGGATCAACAATTGCACTCATCTCGGCCAAGAATCCTGGCTCAGCAAAATCATAAGTAAAATCATTGGGAACACGTACAACTTCTGGGGGAGCCTCCGCCAGCGAAGCAGTCATAAACTGATCACGGAGATCTTCATTAGCATAATGGGTTCGACTTACTGTAATGAAGGGATGTATTACTTCGAATTCGGCAATCAAGTCGTCTATAAAATCATCAACTTCATCGCTTTCTTGCTCCCAAAAAGCAAGGGTCACAGGCACATCATCGCACATGTCCACATATAATTGTGCAGCCTGAGCTGCCTCTTCTGGGGAGAGAGTGCCCTGCATCACACCTTCAAGATTGGGACGCCAGGCGTTCAAGGCGCAGATCATCTCTTTCGCAGGCGGGTATCCACGCCCATTTGCCAGGGCAGCCATCGAGCCTGCCAGGAGAGGATCGCTGGTTATCAAGGGATCGTTAGCGACAGATTTATTGGACGGCAGTCTCCCAAACGTTTCGAGCCATCGTTGCTGCGCCTGGGAAGAGGTCATGTAAAGGATGAATTCAGCTACCGCGGCTTTTTTGACAGGATCGTCTTGCACCGGAGCGGCGACCATATAATATTTACCAGATGTCATTTCCGTGTAGGTGTGTCCATTGATTGGGGGTACCGGGGCTGTACCCAGTTTATCTCTCAAAATCAGATAGTAATCTCCCAATGTCCATTCTCCGTTGATAATCATGGCCATCTGGCCGCTTCTGAAGAGGAAATCGGCGCAAGTGAAATCACACTCCGACGACACAACCCCATTGTCCTTGAGCGACTTGACGAAGATCAGGTAATCAACGAAGGTTTGATCGAACTGAGGCTGGTCGTATTCATCCAGCGGCCAGCCTCCAAAGGCTCCCCAAAAACCAGCGCCCCAAGAGGGTTCGTTCAGGTTGTAGGCAAAACCCTGGATATCACCGGTTGTCAGCGTCAGAGCTTGGGTGATCAATTCATCGAAGGTGAGAGGAGGGGTGGGAATCAGGTCTTTGTTGTAAAACAGCATCAAGTGATTGCCATAGTTATCCGGGAGTCCCCAAATCGTTTGACTGATGGTTACCGCCTCGAGCGAACCCGCAATGAAATCGTCGAAATAGGATGGCTCAATGATTTCCCCAATTTCGGCCAGGAATCCCGGTTCAACGAAATTGTCCGTAAAATCGTTGGGAACACGTACAACTTCTGGGGGCGATTCCAACAACGAAGCCGATTCAAATTGCTGAAGCAGATCATCATTTGTGAAATGGATCCGTTTTATGACGGTGTTGGGATGAGTCAACTCAAAATCATGGATTAAATCATCTAATAAAGCATCAGCTATATCGTCTTCTTGCTCCCAAAAATGGAGAGTCACTTGCTGAGGTTTCCTGATTATTGGCAGGTACGCGGTCGAATTATCGCTCGGCGTTCGAGTATAAGGATAATTATTCGGTGCAGCGACTATCGGGTTGACCGGGGTGGAATTACTCAAAATGGCAAACAATACGACGATTGTGATGATTGGATTGCGTCGTTTTCTGAACATTGTGGCCCTCCTTTTCACTCAATGAGTCGTGGCAAACCGGCAATTATTCCGAGGAATATCGGTCTTTCTAAACAGCATTTCCGCCCTCACCCCCGGCCCCGGTGTTCTCTACCGGCCCCTCTCCCAATTCTGGGAGAGGGGAGCCGCCAAAGATTTTAAACTTTCAACCTGCAACCTGCTACTTGCAACCTCTATCCCGTCCCAAACTGGCGGTCGCCCGCATCGCCCAGCCCGGGCACGATGTAGCCGCGCTCGTTGAGATGGTCGTCTACCGCCGCCAGGTGAATCGGCACATCGGGGTGGGCGGCCTGCAGGGCGTGAATACCCTCCGGCGCGCCGATCAGCCCGACGAATTTGATCTTGGTCACGCCCCACTTTTTGAGGATGTCCACAGTCGCTACGGCGGAACCGCCGGTCGCCAGCATGGGATCGAGCACCAGGCAAACAGTGACGGTCGGCGCGACGGGCAATTTGTTGTAGTATTGAACCGGCTTGAGGGTGCGCTCGTCGCGATACAGGCCAATGTGCCACACTTCTGCGGAAGGCATCAGGTTCCAGACACCTTCGACCATACCCAGACCGGCGCGCAAGATCGGCACAAGGCCAATTTTTTCCTGAAGCTCAAAACCCTGGGTGTTGATCAGGGGTGTCTCCACCAGGCGTGGCGAAAGCAACAGATCGGCAGTGGCTTCATAGGTAATCAGTGCAGCGATCTCGCGCACCAGCTCGCGGAATTTCTTGGGATCGGTGGCTTTGTCGCGCAGGCGGCTGAGTTTGTGGGCAACTAGCGGATGAGGTGAAGGGAATAGGTTGGGCATTAGGGGTCTCCATAGAATAGCGCCAGGGGGATTGTGATTATTATAGCCCAGACGAGTAAAACGTAAAGCGTAATGTATCCCGATTTACGGTCTACGTTTCACGTTTTTCGCACTACGTTTTACGCAACCCGCGTTATAATCCTTTTTATGACTGACGTCCCCCCCCCCCCCCGTCTCGTCAACCCCCAACCGCAACAAGAAGATCGGCAAGACACATCCCTGCGCCCGCGCATGCTGGCAGACCTCATCGGGCAGGATCGCGTCAAAGAGAACCTGGCGATCCTCATCGCCGCAGCCCGCCAGCGCGGCGAGGCGCTCGATCACGTGCTGTTTTATGGGCCGCCGGGCCTTGGAAAAACGACTCTGGCGCACGTGCTCGCCAACGAGATGGGGGTCAACATCAAAGTCACCTCCGGGCCGGCTATCGAAAAAGCTGGCGATCTGGCGGCGATTCTCACCAACCTGCGGGCGGGCGATGTGCTTTTCATTGACGAAGTCCACCGGTTGGGGCGCGCCATCGAGGAAGTGCTCTACCCGGCGATGGAGGATTTCGCCTTGGACATCATCATCGGCAAGGGACCGTCGGCGCGATCCATCCGGCTCAAGCTGCCGCACTTCACCGTGACCGGGGCGACTACCCGGCTGGCGCTGCTCACAGCGCCGCTGCGCGCCCGCTTCGGGGCTGTGTACCGCCTGGATTTCTACGATATCGAGGCCATGCGGGCGATTGTGAAACGGGCGGCGGGCGTCCTGGGGGTGACGATTGACCCGGAGGGGATAGACGAAATCGCCCGGCGGGGTCGCGGCACCCCACGGGTGGCGCTGCGTCTCCTGCGGCGGGTGCGCGACTTCGCTCAGGTGCGCTTCGATGGAGCGATCAATCGCCCGGTGGCGCAGCAGGCGCTCGATCTGCTCAACGTAGACCCGCTCGGGCTGGACGAGATGGACAACCGGGTGCTGCGCACCATCATCGAGAAGTATCGCGGCGGGCCGGTGGGCCTGAGCACGATCGCCGCCTCGATCAGCGAGGAGCCGGACACGATCATGGATGTGGTCGAGCCGTATTTGCTGCAATTGGGTTTCCTCGAGCGCACCTCACAGGGCCGTCTGGCGACGAAGCTGGCTTACGAGCACCTGGGGATCGTGTACGACGAGGGAGCGCAGCCGCGTTTGTTGTGAAATTCACCTTGCCCCGCGCTTTTTCGAGTGATACACTATTAGCACCCTGAAGTGTAGTTTAGCCCTTTGTGGGCGGGCACAAGGCCCTAGGCTACGCCTTCTAAACAGACTCTAAGGAGGCACGCTATGACCGATGCACGCATTCTCGAACTGGTAGACATCTTTCAGGATTTGAAACCCAAGCAATTGGAGATGGTTTATAACATCTGCAAAGAGCGCATTTACAGCCAGGGGACTTTCATCGTCGAGGAAAATACTCCAAGCAAGGAAATGTACGTCATCCTGGAAGGCGATGTCGAGGTTATCGTTGATCCCAACAAATTCGAGCGGGGCAAGGAGGGGCGCGATTTCCAACGCATTGCGCTGCTTCAAAAAGGGCAATCCTTTGGGGAAGTGGCGCTGGTTGACCAGGGCTTACGCTCGGCCTCGGTGCGCTGTAATTCCGACACCTGCCGGGTCTTTGTAATTGACCGTAAAGATTTCATGGCGATCATCAAGAAAGATGTCGAGTTGGGATTCATTGTGATGTCCAACCTGGCGGCTGACCTGTGTCTCAAAATCAGGCAGACTTCCTTTTTCGTTCGGGAAAAGCTGCTCTACAGCCCCAGCAAAGACGTGTGAGAATCTGTGCGGGAGGATACATCTTTCACTCTCATCTTTTGTGATCGGCTCACCATTCGATGGGGCCGATTAACAATATTGCAAAACTCGTCGCATCATTTACTCGTATACTAAAATAATTCTGTTCGTTCTTTTAGGAATAGAACATTATCCGATTTTATCTTTGGAGGACCATCATGGATCAGGCAACACAAAATTTCGTTCAAGCCAAACGGCTCGCGGTGGTAGGCGTTTCACGCAACAGTCAAAAGTTTGGCAGCGCAATTTATACAGAACTGAAAGGCCGCGGCTATCAGGTTTATCCAGTGAATCCCACGGCAACAGAAGTCAACGGTGAGAAATGCTACCCCAATCTGACCGCTCTACAAGGGCAGATAGATGGCGCGGTGGTATGTGTATCGCCCAAGCATGTCGAGCCAGTCTTACGGGAAGCCGCTGCCATCGGGATGAAGGCGATTTGGCTGCAACAAGGCGCGCAAACGCCGGAAATGGTGAAGCTGGGCAAGGATCTGGGGTTAGACATGGTTTCCGGCAAGTGCATTTTGATGTACGCCGAGCCAGTGAAGTCATTCCACAGCTTCCACCGGTTTTTCGCCAAGCTCATTGGGCAATATTAAACGTTCAAGACAGCCACAGAGAGCGCAGGGGAGCAAACCAAGAATTCAGGTAGGATAAAACGGTTCTGTCTTTCTGTGCGCTCTGTGGCTAAAAACCATCCATTTTTAAGCCAATGGGGAGAAAAAAAACCAGGACGGGCATAAAACTATGTGCCATTCCCTGGCTATGCTATAATTGGCGAAACATTGTGTTCGTAGCCGTTACCTGCCAAAATCTTGCCCCTCTTGCAACCAATGAGAAGATCAGTCGTTTGTCGCCAATCATCATCATGGAAAGCAGAACTTTGGGGGTCTATTGAAAATATCATCTGACAGGCTACGAGTCACATTTTAGACCGGAGAATTGGCCCTGGATACACAACGTATCACTCAAAACCTTGAGCCAGCTTCAGGTCGTAAGCCTGAGCAACAACTTCAGCCCGGAACTACCCTGATCAACCGGTATCTGGTGCAGAGTGTGGTTGGCGTCGGTGGGATGGGAGCAGTCTATCGCGCCCGTGATTTGCACTTCCCCAATGTCGTCAAGCAGGTTGCTGTCAAAGAGATGGTCAACCAGGCCCGCGATCAAATTATCCGCGATACGATTGTACGGAACTTCGAGCGGGAAGCAAACATCCTGGCCACGCTGAACCATCCGGCAATTCCCCGCATTTACGATTACTTCACCCATAACGAACGATCCTACCTGATCCTGGAATTCATCGAGGGTAAGGATCTGGAAGCGCTGCTGAACGAAAGCCAGGGCTTCATTGCGGAAGCCCAGGTCATTCAATGGGCGGTCGAGCTCTGCGACGTTTTGAGTTATCTCCACAATCACAAGCCGGAGCCGATTATCTTCCGGGATATGAAGCCATCCAACGTCATGGTCAATCCCCACAACCATATCGTGTTGGTTGACTTCGGGATTGCCAAGACATTCCAAACCGGCCAAAAGGGGACGATGATTGGAACCGAAGGTTACTCGCCCCCGGAGCAGTATAAGGGTGAAGCCACCCCGTTAGCAGACATCTACGCGCTTGGGGCCACGGTCCACCACGTACTGACCCGCCGCGATCCCCGCCTCGAGCCGCCATTCTCCTTCAGCGAGCGTCCCATTCGCCAGATCAACCCCAGTGTCTCCCTGGAATTGGAAACGCTCATATACACCTCGCTTCAGTACAATCCCGAAAGCCGCTTTCCCAGCACGCAGGCCATGAAGGATGCTCTTTTGAACGTTGCACGCAAAACCGGTGCGCTGCCGCAGTTTTCATCTGCAACGGCTTTAATTGGCGAAGGGGATAATCGCACCAAATGCCTGTGGAGCTTCGAATGCGAAGACGAAATTCGGGGCACCCCCACTTACAACAATGGCGTCATCTACATTGGATCCTACGATAACAACCTGTATGCGCTGAACGCTGCTTCCGGTGAATTTATCTGGAAATTCCCAACCGACGGCGGCATTGTCAGCAAACCGGTTGTCCAAGACGGAAATGCGGTGTTCGGTTCCGAGGATAAATGCCTCTACGCCATCTCGGCGCGCTCCGGAAAGATCGTCTGGACCTATTACACAGAAGGCCCGGTGCGCTCCTCACCGTTTGCAGCGGAAGGGCATATCTTTGTTGGCTCCGATGATGGCTCCATCCACGCCGTCAATGCAATCTCCGGGAGACGCGCCTGGCGGATGGAAGCCGGTTCCCCCATTCGCTCGACCCCATTGGTGCAAAACGACTTCGTCTATTTTGGCAGCGAGAACGGCGATTTCTTTTGTCTCGATTTTCGCGGCTCGATCAAGTGGCGCTTCAAAGCCAAGCGCGCGATCACTTCCTCTGCAACGATATCGCAAGGCATCGTCTTCTTTACCGCGATGGATTCGGTTGTCTACGCTCTCGATGCCAAAACCGGCTTCGTCATTTGGCGATTTCGCATGGGAAAACCATCCATTTCGACGCCATGCGTTGCCGAAAATTTCGTGTTCACCGGGTCAGCCGACAGCAACCTGTATTGCATTGACGTCCGATCATCGAAAGATGTCTGGCACTACGGCGCCGATAACCAGATCACCAGCTCACCCATCATTTACAAAGATTCAGTCTATTTCGGTTCGGTAGACGGACACGTATACTGTCTCGAATATCGGACAGGCCGTCTGCGGTGGAAATTCAACACGACAAAACCCATCACTGGCACTGCCATCGCCAGCGATGATATTATTTATATCGGTTCTACGGATCATCGCATCTATGCGCTGACTGCATAATGCAGCCGCCCTTTGGAGGTAGTGCTCGTGTCGGACGCTGAAAAAACGATACTGGGTAAAGTCAAGCTCTCACTCAAATCACTGGTCAAGAGACCGAAAACCGATGAAGTCGTCGAGGAGCACAATACCGGCGTCAACATTGCTACCATGCCCCTCATCGAAAAAAAGCCGGTTGAGATTGCTCCGCCTTGTGATAATCAATTAGAATTGCCCCAGCTCATTGCCGGCTGCGGGCAATCGGTTGGTAAACAGCGAGACCACAACGAAGATGCGCTGTTCACCCTGACGACGATGCTGGCCAGCGATACAACGCAAATTCCCTTCGGGTTGTACATCGTCGCTGATGGGATGGGCGGGCATCAACATGGAGAAGTCGCCAGCGGGGTGGCAGTCCGCGCCCTGGCGAGCTATGTCACATCCCGGCTCTATCTGCCTTTATTCAGCCTGATCCCCGAACCACCGTCCGATTCGCTCCAGGAAATCATGCAAGATGGCATCCTCGAAGCTCACCGGGCGATACTCAAACACGCCCCTGGAGGCGGGACGACACTGACAGCCGTCATGATTATGGGCAGCCAGATGACCATTGCCCACGTCGGCGACAGCCGGGCATACACCGTTCATCCGGATGGTTACATGCAAGTGCTGACGCGTGATCACTCCTTGGTAAAACGTCTCGAAGAGTTGGGGCAAATCACATCCGATGAGGCTGCCGTCCACCCACAGAGAAACGTGCTTTACCGCGCCCTGGGCCAGGGAGAACCTTTCGAGCCAGATATCGGCACCTTCCCATTGACCCACTCTGGCTGCCTGCTAATTTGCTCCGATGGATTATGGGGTACCGTGTCCGACAAAGATATGGCCAAAATCGTTCTCGCCAATCCATCGCCGCAAATTGCCTGTCAGAAATTGCTCGACTCAGCCAACGAAACTGGCGGACCTGATAATATTACTGCCGTCCTGGTAAAAATGCCTGACTGAAAGGCCAAAACACCAGATGTCTTTGATCCCGAATTATTACGCTCGACTGGGACTGCCTCTGGATGCCACGCCAGAAGAAATCCGGCGCGCATACCGTCTGGCGGCGCGCCGGCTTCACCCAGACACACGCGAAGGCGGCGATACCAGGCTGTTTATTGATGCCCAGGAAGCTTATGAAATTCTCTCAGATCCATCCAAACGGATGGCCTACGATGACCGCCTGCCCCCTGAGTACACCACCCCGCCCGCGGTAACGATTTCTACCATATTCAGCCGCGCATCTCTCCCCCGCAGCAGCGAACCGCAGTTGATCTACGCCCTGGTCGAGATCGCTGCCCGCGTCAACCTGGAAGAAATCGCCACCACCCCGGTGAATCTCGCCCTGGTTCTGGATTGTTCCACCTCCATGCAGGGACCGCACCTCGACACGGTAAAATCAACCGCCATCGAACTGGTTCGCCAGCTCAGACCGAATGATTTACTTTCCATCATCACCTTCAGCGATCGCGCTGAAGTGCTGGTCCCCTCTGGAACGCACAACGACCGGGAGAAAATCGAGACCAGCATCCGCCTGATGCAGCCCTACGGCGGCACCGAGATTTTCAAGGGACTTGAAGCGGGGTTTTCCGAAGTCCGGCGTCACCGCTCATCGAAATATACCAACCACATCATCCTAATCACGGATGGACGCACCTATGGTGATGAAGCCCAATGTATGAAACTGGCCGCTGACGCCGTTCTCCACGGTATCGGCATCAGCGCGATGGGTATCGGCAGCCAATGGAATGACCAATTCCTCGACAATTTAGCAAAACATACCGGCGGGAGCAGCATGTTCGTATCCAAGCCGCGTGACATCCGCCGGTTTCTCATCGAAAAATTCAGCGGGCTGGGGCAAAGTTACGCCGAACGCGCCATCTATGATTGTGAAACCGGGCCAAATGTCCAATTGAAATATGCTTTCAGGCTGCAACCCGAAACATCCCCTCTGGACACCGAACCGCCTTTACAGCTAGGAAATGTGCCGCGCGATATCAACCTGAACATCTTGCTCGAATTCCTGGTTGAATCCGTTCCAACGGATGCCGCACACGTTTCCCTGGCTGAGGGCCGGTTGACCCTGGATATTCCAAGCCGCGCCGAGCCTACTTACACAATCCGGGTGAATTTAGATCGCCCCACGGCTAACGACGCAGACAACGAACCGCCGCCAGCAATCATTGTTCAAGCAATGTCCCGCCTGACTTTATACCGGATGCAAGAGCGCGCCCGCCAGGATGTCGCCGAAGGGAATCTCCGTGAAGCCACCCGGCGGCTTCAAAATATCGCCACGAACCTTCTTTCCCAGGGCAAATACGAGCTTGCTAAAACCGTTCTCAACGAAGCCGATCACATCCAGAAAAAACAATCCTTCAGCGAAGCAGGCGACAAACGTATCAAATACGGAACGCGGAGCCTGCTCTTGCCCGCACCAGCGGAGGAGAAATTGCCATGATCCTTTGTCCTAATTGTCAACATCAAGAAATCCCAGGGGCCTTGTTTTGCAGTAACTGCGGCGCCCAACTGGTCGAGGGCGAAGGCACCTCGACTCAGAATATCCAGCGTGGGTCCACCAACCAGCTCCAGGATACTCACCTGCCTGTGCCAGAAATACCCATGCCGATTGCGCTGCCTGAATCCCAGGTATCGTTATATCTCCTCGAGAATGGGCAAATCATCCCCCTGGTCGGGCGTGAAGAATACACACTCGGCCGATCGGCCCAGGGACAGCCAATCCTCCCTGATATTGATCTGACCCCCTTCAAAGCTTACGAAAACGGGGTCTCGCGGCTGCACGCTTCGATCAAGGCCGGCAAACAAATCGCCGTGACAGACCTGGGATCGGTCAACGGGACGCTCCTCAACGGCAAGAAAATCCCACCCCATCAAAGCCATTCGATCAATCATGGGGATGTGGTTACACTGGGTAAATTAAAAGTCCAGGTGCTGATTCGCCAATAGGTGAGGCTGACATGGCTAACACCGTTATCATCCACATTCAAAACGAAGACCCCGTGGTCGGTGAAATAGAACAACTCCCCTCAGGATCCGACCTTCTCATTACCGTCTCCAACCCCCGCCGTTTGGATGGCAAGGACCTCTTCTTCCTCGCCGAAAACGTCACGACCGTTATTTGGCCGACTTCGCGCATCAACTTCATCGAGATCATGCCAACCAAAGAGGAAGAGGAAATCATCGGCTTCGTCCGGGAATGAGCCATGCCTACTGAGACATTCAAGAATCGCCGCATCCTGGTGGTGGATGACGAAGAACGGATGGTTCGTTTCATCCGGTTGAATCTCGAACACGATGGGTTTCGCGTGACCGATGCGTATCGCGGCGCCCAGGCGATTGACCGCTTGCGCACCGCCCTGCCCGATCTCGTCATACTGGACGTCATGATGCCAGACATTGACGGCTTCGAAGTGCTAAAAATGATCCGCGAAATCAGCGCCATCCCGGTGATTATGCTGACCGCCAAAGGAGAAGAGGAAGACCGCGTGCGCGGCCTCGAACTCGGAGCGGACGATTACATCACCAAACCATTCAGCCCTCGCGAGCTGGTCAGCCGTGTGCGCGCCGTACTGCGCCGCACTGAAATGAGCAGCAGCGGCGCGACGCATGGTTTGATCGAAGTGGATAAGCGCCTCAAAATTGATTTCGACCGTCATGAAGTTTGGGTAGACGGCAAGCTGGTCAATCTCCGCCCCACCGAATATCGCCTGCTTTACTACCTGGTTCAGAATACAGGGTGGGTTGTTTCTCACGATCAGGTATTGACCAACGTCTGGGGTTACGAATACCGCGACCAGCCCCATTATGTGCGCCTGTATATCAACTACCTGCGGAAGAAGCTCGAAGAAGACCCGGCTGACCCCAAATATATCTTGACCGAACGCGGCGCCGGCTACCGTTTTGTGGATTTCCGCCGCTCCAAAGCTGAAGAACCCGGCGGATAAATTCAGACCTTGCCAGTCCAGATACTCTCGGCTATACTCTCCTCGCGAGAAGCCTAACTATGAATTCAAAACAACGCATCTTACTGGTTGACGATCACGAAGTGGTTCGCCTTGGCTTGAAAGCCTTGTTGGAACGCCACCCCAATTTCGAGGTTGTAGCCGAAGCTGGCACCGCGCGGGAAGCCGTCGAGCGTGTGGCTACCTATAACCCCGATGTGGTTGTCATGGATATCCGGCTGCCGGGAGGGTCAGGCATCGAAGCCTGCCAGGAAATCGCCGAGAAATACCCCAGCTCGAAAGTTATCATGCTCACTTCTTACGCAGAAGATGAGATGTTGTTCTCAGCCATCCGGGCGGGCGCTTCGGGCTATGTCTTGAAGCAGATTGGCGGCGAAGATCTGGTGCGGGCTATCGAAGCCGTCAGCCGGGGCGAGGCGCTGCTGGACCCGGCGGTCACCCAGCGCATCTTCCAGGAAGTGCGCAAAGCCGCCCGCGAAGAAGAAGCATCTGCCTTCTCGGCGCTGACTCAGCAAGAAAGGCACGTGCTGCTGCTCGTCTCGGAGGGCAAGACCAACCGGGAGATCGCCAAAGCCCTATTCCTGGGGGAAGGCACCGTGCGAAACTACGTCAGCAGCATCCTCTCCAAGCTGGGAGTCAGCAACCGCGCCGAAGCCGCCGCCTACGCGGTCGAGCACAATCTCAAAGATTACTTGTAAAGAGATAGGCGAGCAAAGGTGCAAAAGCGCCCACTACGAGCCTGTTCGTAGTGGGCGCTTTTGCACCCTCAGTGCGCCGGGCGTTCGCTTTGATCCCCCTGGCGCGCCGATTGATACGCCAGCCCCCACATCCAATCCTGCAAATACGTCTCGATATCTTCCAATAACTGAAGATGCGCCGCCAGGCTGCGCATCACTTCACGGCTGTCTTTCAATAACTGCATACAGGCAATCTGCATCTTTTCGTCAGCGATCTGCTGGTCACGCAGAATCTTCAAGAAACGCACCGGCGAAAGCCGAGCCAGCGCCAACGGCGTTTTGATCCCTTTTAGCCTGACCCCATATTTTTTGAGATTGTTCTCGAATTCCGCAAAAACCTGGTGGATATCATCCATCGCCTGGGATTTCTGCTGGCCGGTGACGGCCAGCATCTCCTGCAAGGCGCTCAGGCTTTGCGGGCCAGCCAGCACCAGCCCCTCGACCATCTGCTGCATCGGCGCGGGGCTGCCTTCTTCGATACATCGAATCAGCAAATCACCGGCTTGCAGCCGCACATAGGCGCGCTCCGCATAGGCATAAACCGTGTTCAGAGGGTCTTCGGCCATGCGCTGTCTCCTTGCGCTGCCTCCCCTCGGCATATTGGGCACGGGCATAACGCCCGCAGGAACGACCAGGTGTAAATGCCGTAATGATGCCCATCTTCCCAAGTGATGGTCAGGGCATACGCACCAACCGCTTCCAGGCTCGTCATGCGCGTGGCAGGCGAATCTTCGCGCGGGCGGGTAAACACTTCCGGGTCGGGTGTATCCCGCATGTTGTCGTGCCCCCCGCGGCACTCGGCGCACGGGCAAGCCGCTCTCACCAGTGAGAATGGATACACACTGAGATGCCCGTCAGCCCACTGAATCGTCAATTCCCCCGCCAGACGGTTTGCTTTGATCCCTTTGGGAGCCAATTGATCCACAGAACCTCCAATAAAACGAGAGGGATGTCGCCATCCCTCTCTAATATATACCCAAAGCGCGGAACGCGCAACTCGCTATGGGTTCTGAATTGCCACCAGAAAATTAGCCACCGCCCAGCCTTGCAGCTTCTCATCGTATGGGGCGACCAGGTGCCACCAGGTATAACCGTCAATCTCACGCGGGCCATCATCCACTCGCAGCACTTCCGCCTCGATCGCGAGAAATACCATTTTCCCCTGCAAACCAGGCTCGGCGCGCACGCGCAGCCCGTCGCCGCCCGTACCCGTCACCTGGACGTAATTGCCAACCTGGATAACGCCCGATACCGGAGGAATGGTAATCGGCGTGGTGGGAGTCGGCGTTGGAATTGGGGGCGAGGTGGGGACGAGCGGGGTGGAACTGGGAGCCGGGATGATCTTGACCACGGCGGTCGCTGGCCCCTTGGGGGTCGGCGACGGGCGGGTGAGCCACAACCCCAGGACAAGCGCCGCGAACAGCAATCCACCAACCACGATTGCGCCGGCGAACACCCCTGGAGTCAGAAAATTCAGCCTGCGCGCCATGATTACATCCCCGCCATTGGCAGCAAGAAGAATGCCAGTCCTAGGATAACATAGACTGCCAGCAGTTCGGCTCCTTCCAGCCAGTTCGACTCGCCATCCGCCGAGACCAACGCGGCGATCAGCACACCTGCGATCAGCGCCAGCAATTCGAACTGGTTGAACACCAGCGTCAGCGGGTGGCCCATCAACAGGCTGACGAAGACCAGCACCGGGGCCACGAACAGAGCAATTTGCAGGGACGATGCCACCGCAATTTCCACACTCAGCGTCATCTTATTGCGGATGGCTACCTGCACCGCCACAAGATGTTCAGCCACGTTGCCGATGATGGGGATGAAGATGATGCCGATGAAGAATTCAGAGATTCCCAGCGCCTCCACAACCGGCTCGACCGCCCCGACCAGAATCTCGGACATATACGCCACACCCACGGTGGAGAGGCCCAATATCAGCAGCGAGAAGCGCACCGACCAGGTGGGCTGCGGCTCGGCGTGAGGCCGGCTTTCAGCAGCAGCGATTTCACGCTGGGCCGGTTTCTTGTTACGCTGGCTGGCATCCGCATCAAGGACATGCCCGCTCTCCTCGACCATCACCGGGCTTTCACCTTTGAAGCTGTAGAACACGCCCAGCCCGTACAACAAAATCATCACGGCTGCCGTCCCCAGGCTGAGCGCTTCCACCTTCGGATCGCTATCCAGCCCGGTTCCAATGTAATGACTGAACAGCGACGGCACCATCAGCGTCAGCACCGTCATCACCAGTAAAATAGCATTATGGCTGGCCTGGCGGCGGTCGAAGGTTTGCCGTCCGTTTCGGATGCCTCCCAGCAGGATGGCCATGCCCAGCACCAGCAGCAGGTTGCCCAGGATCGAGCCAGTGATAGAGGCTTTGACCAGTTCCAAAAGTCCGGCGCGGATGGCGACGATGGTGATGATCAACTCGGCGGCGTTACCCAGCGTGGCATTGAGCAGCCCGCCCAGGCGCGGCCCGGTGTAGTGCGCCAGCGCCTCGGTTGATTCGCCAATATAGCTTGCCAGGGGAACGACTGCCAGCGCCGAAAGAGCAAAAACCAGGGTGGGGCTAAGATGCAGTAGTTCGGCCAGAATGGCCGCCGGGATGAAGATCAGCAGCCAGGCCACCGGTTTCGAGCGTAGATAAGCAATGATTTTCACGTGAGGTCTTCTCCTTGAAATAGAAATTCCTGCGTGGGGTATTTGAACAGCGTATGCCGGGTTTTCTGCGGGACGAGAATCTTGAGCGCCAGTGGTTTGATTTCGATAGCGGCCTCCCCGGTAAATTCCATGGGTTCCCCATCCACTTGCAGATACATCGGCGCATCTGAGCGCAATACCAGGCGTTGGAAAGGAATGGGCAGCACAGCGTCAGATTCGAGGTGCGTCCCCGCCAGCAAGTCAATCGCTCGCGCCACCGTATCGGCCATCGTCTCGCCTTTGAACAGCCACAGATCCATCACCCCATCGTCCAGCAGCGCCCACGGGGAGATTTCTGCCAGTCCCCCGGCATACAAATGGATGTTGCTGATGACTGCTACCAGAAAATGCCCGCTGATTTCATGACCGTCGGCTTCGACGCTCAGATTCATCCCATGCCAGATGGCTGCATTCCAAACGGTCGAGGCGGCGGCGTACAGCGCGCCAGCATGTTTTTGCCATCGGTCGCGCGGCTCCAACCGGTGGACGACAAAAGCATCCAGCCCCACGCCAGCCCATAGGAGAAAGGGCCGCCCGTTGCAGACGCCCACATCCACCCGGCGAGATTGACCCGCGACCAGCAGACGGGCGCTCTCTTCCAACGCCATCCAACGCGTCCAGCTCAATCCCGGCAGACCCAGCTCCTGCGCCCAAACGTTGAAAGTGCCCGCCGGGAGCACACCCAGCGCTGTATCCGAGCCGATCAGCCCGGCAACCGCCAGGTTGACCGAACCGTCGCCGCCCGCCACGAGCGCCACGGCACGGCCTTCCTCGGCGGCTCGGCGCGCCAGGCGGGTCAGGTGGTCGCCATCCTGCGTCTGTTCGAGGCGAATCTCCCAGCCCTGTTGACGGAACACGTTGGCTGCGCGTTCGGCCAGCATCGCGGAGGGGAACCGCCCGGCAGTGGGATTGTAGATGAAATCGGCAGTGAGCATCTTGGCTTGATTTTAACCGAAAAATCTGTTTCTTAGCCATTTCCCCACCGGATTTGCCGAAATTTTGATATTTGCGCCTGCTTCGCGGGCGCAAATATCAAAATTCGGTTTATCCGCTTGGCCCCCTCGCGATTAGCCAAAACGTGCTAAAATCGTGTTGATGACCGAACCCACCCTCCTCAACAACCGTTATCGCCTGGAGCACCGCCTGGGCAGCGGCGGCATGGCGGTCGTCTATCAGGCACGCGATCTCACCCTGGAGCGCACTGTAGCGATCAAAGTGCTGCGCGAAGATTTCTCCGCAGATTCAGCTTTCCGCGAGCGATTCCATCAAGAAGCGAAAGCCGCTGCCAACCTCACCCATCCCAATATCGTCACCGTGCACGATTTCGGGCTGGATGCGGGACGCTTGTTTATTGTGATGGAATACGTGCCTGGCACTGACCTGAAAACGATCCTGCAACAACGGGGACGATTCACCGTCGAGGAGGCCATGCCTCTCATCATCCAGGCCTGCGCCGGGATTGGGTATGCTCACCGCGCCGGGCTGGTACACTGCGACGTAAAGCCGCACAACATGCTCATCACCCCCGACAAACGCCTGAAAGTGGCGGATTTCGGCATCGCCCGCGCCCTGGCTTCGATCCATCCCGATGAAAAAACCGATGTCGTTTGGGGGTCGCCGCAATTCTTCTCGCCTGAACAAGCCGCGGGCGGCGCGCCCTCCCCGGCCTCAGACGTATACTCGCTGGGTGTGGTCATTTACGAAATGCTCACCGGTCAACTTCCCTTCACGGCAGAATCTGCTACCGAGTTAGCGCGTCTGCACCGCTTCGCGCCGCCGCCCCGCCCGCGGCAGGTCAACCCGCACATCCCGCCCACGCTCGAACAGGTGCTGCTCAAGATATTGTCCAAAGAACCTTCACAACGATACCGCACAGCCGACCAGCTAGGACGGGTGTTGATGAGCTTCAACCGCCCGACGCGCCTCGTGGCTGTGCCAGAGGCGATCTCCGAGCCGGAACCTCCCCAGCCCAGACAACCGCTCCCGCCGATCTCCCGGCCCAAACCGCAGCAGCCAGGCCCTGTACCGCCCGTTCACACCGCCGCCGCCTTCCGGCCAGCAGTTGAACCAGAAGAAAACCCGCTCGACGTTGATTGGATCACCTGGGGGCTGGCGCTTCTGGCATTCATCATGCTCGGGGGTTTAATTCCTTTGTGGGTTGGGATTATCCTGTTATATACCTCCTAACCCGCATAAAGCGGAACAGCTATAACCTGATCTCGGAATTTCGAATAAAGAACATCCGTGTATTTTTTCTGCACAGATCGCATGGGTTAGGCCATAACCGCGCAGTGTGACAAGTGGCGAGTGTAATCTACCCTTGCCAACTGCCCCTGCCCCGGTTATCATACGCCCACCATGAGCGGCCCCTATCTGATTGCCCCATCCATCCTGTCGGCGGATTTTACCCGCCTTGGCGAACAGATCGCCGAAGCCGAAGCCGCCGGAGCCGACTGGATTCATGTGGACGTGATAGATGGGCATTTCGCCCCCAATTTGACAATGGGGCCGTTCATTGTCGCAGCCTGCCGGAGAGCGACTACTCTGCCCCTGGATGTTCACCTTATGGTGGAATCCCCCGAACGGTTGTTGGAGGCTTTCGCCGAAGCGGGAGCCACCCATCTCACAGTTCACGTCGAAACCTGCCCTCACCTGTACCGCACATTGCAGACTATTCGTCAACTCGGCTGCAAAGCCGGCGTCACGCTCAATCCCGGAACACCCGTCTCCCTGCTGGAGCCAGTGCTCCCCCTGGCCGATCTGGCGCTGGTGATGAGCGTCAACCCAGGTTTCTCCGGGCAGCAATTCATCCCCGATGTTCTACCCAAAGTGACTGCATTGCGCCAGATGTTCGACCGCGTGAACCCGAAGGCGATTGTGGAGATTGACGGCGGCATCAACACCGAAACGCTGCCAGGCGCGCTGGAAGCAGGAGCGCAGGCTTTTGTCGTTGCCAGCGCGGTTTTCAATTACCCCCAGGGGATTGCTGCCGGCATCCGGGCCCTCCGAGCCGCCATGCCCGGTTAAAAAGAAAATCACGGCCTGCGCCGTGACTTTCTGACCAACGGTTGAGAACCTTTCAAGCCGTCTTGACCAATGTGCGAATGCACTTGGCGCACAAGACTTTTTGAACCATACGGCCGTTATCCATCACAGAAATGGTCTGAAGGTTCGGGCGGAATGTCCGCCGGGTAGCCTTCTTCGACCATGGGCGATTATGACCGAATGTCGTAGCTTTACCACAATGAGCGCACTTTGCCATATCTCACATCCTTTCATGAACTAGCCAAAAGCGACGCAATCTTACCACACATCGTATCCTTTTACAAGTCGCGTTGTTAATTCCATCAGAGGTGTCTATGAGCGACGAAACAACCCCAATCGGAAGTATCCATATCTCCCCACGCGCAATTGCAACCATCGCTTATCATGCGGCGCGACAATCTTACGGCATCGTTGGGCTGACTTCGAAAAACCTGGTCAGCGGGCTGGCGCATGTTTTGGTGAAGGACCCAACGCACGGCATCGAGGTCCACTATGATGGCCAGCATATCACCATTGACGTGTACGTAGTCGTCGAGTATGGCACGAACGTAAAATCGGTCGCCAGCAGCGTATCCAGTACCATCCGTTACCAGGTCGAGAAAGCGCTGGGGATGCCCATTCACGAGGTCAATATTCACGTCCAGGGATTGCGCATCAGCGACCTGGATTGATTATCGTACGCCATGCGCGCCGCGGCAGATGGTCTCACCGGTGTGGCATGTTTTACTTCGAATAAAGTCAGGAGCCTTTCTTAATGGATTCAATTTTACAGGCTGTTCCCCCTCAAAAACGACGCGAGCAAATCCGCAGTACGCCAATTGACGGCCAGGTGCTCAAAGCCCTGACCGAAGCTGGGCTGACCTGGCTGCGCACCAACCAGCAAACGGTCAATGCTTTGAACGTTTTTCCCGTACCCGATGGCGATACTGGCACCAATATGGTGCTGACCATGCAAGCCGCTCTGGACGAGGTGGCAAATTCACCCGAACGCAACGCGGGCGCCATGGCTCACCAAATTGCCCACGGCGCACTGATGGGGGCGCGCGGCAACTCAGGCGTGATTCTCTCACAATTGTGGCGAGGATTCGCCCGGGCCTTGGATCACCAGGATACAATTGATGGTCCCAGCCTGGTGCGCGCACTCAACCTGGGACGCGACACAGCCTACAAAGGCGTGGTCCGCCCGGTAGAAGGCACTATCCTGACAGTCGCCAAGGATTCCGCCGCGGCTGCCGAGAAAGCCCTGGCCGATACCTGCGACGCGGTGGAAATTTTGGAACGCATCATCCCCGCCGCCGATATTTCCGTTCAGCACACCCCAGAATTGCTGCCGGTACTTAAAGAAGCCGGCGTGGTGGATTCCGGCGGGAAAGGCTTGTTCTACATCCTGGAAGGCATGGTACGGTTTATCAACGGGCAAAACCTGGATGTCGCGGTGGGTACAATTTTGCCGCTCGCTGCAATGAAAGAAGAGATGCTCGAATCTGTCGAGCCGGGGCAGGATTATGAGGTGGTGGTAGATTTTCGCCCACGCGACCAACTCGACCTGGAGGCATTCTATACTGACCTGGAGATGATGGGCACATCTATCCAACTCGGCGAGGGGGAGGGCATGTACCGTATGCACATTCATGTGCCGGCGGAGAAACGCTACGAGCCGATCGAATATGCGATGACCCTGGGCACGATCACCAAAGTCGCCATGGAAAATCTGGTGGCGCAGATGGAAGAGATGGATCAAAAACGGGGCGGCAGCAAGCTGCAACTGACACCGGTCGAGCCAGGGCAAATTGCGACCGTAGCGGTTGCTCCAGGGCCGGGGCTTGCGCGTGTCTTTGCCAGCCTGGGGGTCACCGCCGTCGTGGAGGGCGGCCAAACGATGAATCCTTCCACACAGGAGATCATCAACGCCTTCGAAAATCTCCCTACCGACAAGATCATCATCCTGCCCAACAATAAGAATATCGTCCTGGCCGCGCAGAATGCCGCCCAACTGACGGTCAAGAAAGTGACTGTCGTGCCCAGCAAGACTGTGCCACAGGGATTATCGGCTATGCTGAAGCTGGTGCCGCATGGCGAGTTTGGCGAGGTTGCCGAGGAAATGGTAGCTGCACTGGACGATGTGGAAACCGGCGAGATTACGACAGCCACCCGCAGCGTCGAGATTGACGGGGTCTCCGTTCAGGCAGGGGAGATCATCGCCCTATTGAATGGCAAGCTGGTGCTTTCGGCTGACAATTTAGAGGAGGCCTGCCTGGGACTGCTGGAAAAAGCTCACGCGGATCATTTCGAGCTGGTTACACTCTTCTACGGAGCTGATATTTCCCGGCAGGAAGCTTTCCGCATCGCGGATGTGATTCGCACGATCTATCCAGAGCAGGAAGTCGAAGTGCAAGAGGGCGGGCAGCCGCACTACCAGTTTATTATTTCTATCGAGTAGACTGCATAAAATCGAATGCCCCAGGTTTGTATTCTTACCGACAGCACCGCACAGTTTCCCGCGCCAGCCTTTCCGGGTCACGAGCTGGTGAGCGTGATTCCGCTGCGTGTCATCCTGGGGCAGGGGATTGAAGCCGATGCGGGCGAGGTCAAAACATCCCAACTGCCGGCATCCATCGGGAACACATCCCGTCCTCAATTGGTGATTCCCTCTCCCGAGGTTTTCCAACAATCCTTCAACATCCTGGGCAGCCGCTTTCGGGAAATCGTGGCCATCCTGTCTTCGTCACATTTAAGCCAGGTGGTGGCTAACGCTCAAAAAGCGGTGGTAGATGGAAAATACGGCGCATCGGTGCATGTGGTGGATTCGCAAAGTTGTGCGGTCGGTTTGGGCCTGCTGGTGCAAGCGGCATCCGAGGCCAGCCTGCAAGGCCACTCGGGAGCGGCTATCAGCCGGATGGCGCGCAGTCTGGTGCCTCACATCTATACGGCATTTTGTGTGCAAAGCCTGACTTACCTGGCCGCATCGGGGCTGATTGACCCGGCGCAGGCAGTCGTTGGAGAGATGCTTGGGGTAATGCCGTTGATGGTGCTGGAAAATGGGCGCCTGTCTGCAATCCAAAAAGTACGCAGTGTGCGCCATTTGGTTGATTTGCTGCACGAGTTCATTGCCGAATTCGACGATATCCGGCATGTGGCGCTGCTGCAAGGATGGCCTCCTTTCAAGCAGGAGGCGCACAACTTGCGTGAGCGCATCAACGGGCACATCCCGGCGCGAGCGATCAGCGAGCACAGCCTGGGGCCTGCCCTGGCATCATTGATCGGACCGCGCAGCCTGGGGGTCGTTATTATGGAGAACTGTTCCGAAGAGATAGTTTGAATAGATGATTTGAAGAGATGATTTTATGAACGCCGTCCATCCTGCCATTGCCATCGTCACTGACAGCACCGCCGACCTGCCCGCGGACATCGCCGCCGCGCATGATATTCAGGTTGTGCCAGCGATTTTGGTTATGGAAGGAAAAAGCATGGAAGATGGGCCAGGTATCGCCCGGCAAACGTTTTACGAACGGCTGCCGATTCTGCATGTTCTGCCAACCACCTCTGCCCCCTCGACAGGCACTTTTTTGAGGGTGTATGAAAAGCTGTTCCAGCAAGGATTCGTGCAGATCATTTCCATTCACGTTGCCAGCCCGTTGAGCGGGATTTTCAATGCGGCGCGGCTGGCAGCAGAATCATTCGATGACTGTGTGCACGTATTTGACAGCGGGCAGTTATCGTTGGGGTTGGGGTTTCAAGTATTGGCCGCCGCCGAGTCTGCGGTGAAAGGCCTGCCGCTCGACTCGATCCTGGCAGTGATGCAAGCCATGCAGCCGCGCATTCATGTAGTCGCCATGCTGGACACACTGGAATATGTACGGCGCAGCGGGCGCGTTTCGTGGGCGCGCGCCAGCATCGGGGCGCTGCTCAGTCTCAAGCCGTTCGTGGGGTTGAAGAACGGGGAGGTTTTGCGCTTTGGCGAGACGCGCACCCGCCGCAAGGGCATCGAGCGCCTGCTTGATATGCTGTACGCCATCGGGCCGCTGGAACGCCTGGCGATCCTACACACCAACGCCGAGACGGAAGCGCAGCAAATTCTCGAAGGCCTGACGATGGCGTTAGCCAGCGCGCCGATGCTGGTCAACGTGACTACCGTCATCGGCGCTCATTTGGGGCCGAATGCGCTCGGGTTTGCGGCAGTCGCAGCCGAGGGATGAGAAGGAAATAGCCTCTCTTTCAATCCCGCACGAAATGGGGCATCTCGAACGGAATTTCCACTGATAATTCGATAAATCCGGCGTACTGCCCATCTTTATACCACGGGGTCTGGTAGATGAGTTTCTTCTTGCCGCGTTTTTCGATCGTGTAAACGTGTTGGGTCTGGGATTTCATCATCCCTTCGAGCAGGGTGCGTGACGGCTCGGGGTGACAGTCGAGCACATTGCTGCCGATCAATTGTGCGCCGCCATCTTCGCGAAAAACTTCGATTGAGGCGTCGTTCATTTCGATGATCGTGCCTTCAGCGTCACACACTGTGATCGCGCCGGGAAAACCTTTGACCCAAAGATTGTCTGACATGACTTACTCCTTGTTTTTCATGGCTAAAAGGCCCAAATCAGCGCCATCACCGCACAGACCGCGGTAATGACAAGCGACACGACGAACGTAACCCGCAGCACGTGGCCCTCCTCGCCGATGCGGTCAATGCTGGCGGCGGCGTTCTGTAATTTGGCGGGGGAGATTACGCTTGCCAGCCCGCCGCCGATCCCGCTCGCCGCAGCGATCAGCAGCCCCACTGCGCCAATCTTCTCGGCAGTGGAGAGATGAATGGCGGTGAGCATGGCAATCGCCGATGTCTCCGAGCCGCTGATGAAGCCGCCCAACAACCCCAGGAACGGCGCGACCACCGGGTATAGCTTGCCGAAAGCGGCGGCGGAAGCGCTGGCGATTACATAAACCATGTTGTTATTGGGGTCAGTCAGCGTCCAGTCCAGCCCTTTGCCCGAATGGTTGATCAGGTAGGCAATGGCGAAGAACACCGCCGAAGCCAGCATGGGACGCGGGGCGCGCTTGAGCCACTTTTCCATCGAGCCGATGAGATGCGCCCGCGTCGGTTTGAGGAAGGGCAGCGCCAGCAGGGTGGTGACGAAGATCCAGAAATAGGCCTGCCAGAACAGCCGCACTTTCTCCGGGGCGTCGGGAATTATAGCGACCGGCATCGCCCAGGTCTTGAAGGTCAGGTCGAAGAATGGCAGAAAAGGGGCGTTGACCAGCAGAGCGAACAGGGTCAGCAGAACCCAGGGGGAGAGCGCCGCCCACAGGGATATCCGGCCCTCCGCGGCCCGGTCGGCATCCGTCAGGACGCGGCGATCCATGAGGGGTTTGCGCGTTACTATCAGGTACAGGATCATCACCACGATCACGCCCAGGCCAGCCGCCACACCGGTGAGCGTCACCATCCCAATGGCATTCATCCCAATCGCAATCGCCCCGGCGGTTACGCCCGCCAGCAGGGTGGGGATCAACCCCTGCCACACCAGCTTCCACCGCCCGACAATCCACAACATCCCCAGGGCGATGCAGGTGCTGATGATGGGCATGAAACGGGCAAAATAGCCGCCAACTTCGTTCACCGGTTTACCAACGAAACTGGAAAAAACTACCACCGGGATGCCGAGCAGCGCGTAGGTACACAGCGCGTCGTAACCCAGGGCCGGCAGGGCGATGGCGACGAACGAGGTGTAGCCCAGCGCCAGCATGATCGGAGGCAGGATCGAAACCGGCGTAGCACCCATCGCCGCCAGCAGCGTGCCAAAACCGATGTTGACGATCATGATCTGCACGACCTGGTCTTTGGGCGCGACGGTCTTGACCAGCGCCACGATGCGGTCAATCGCGCCGGTCTCTTTCATTACCGCGACTTGCAAGAGCGAGGCGGCGACCATGATCGTGATCGGAAACGAGGCGACGACACCCGCCAGGCTGATGAGCAGAACGATGGTCAACGGCGTGCGGAAGTACAACCATGCGACCAGCACGGTGGCCACCCAGCCAATCAGTCCGGCAGTATCGGCGGCGGTACGGCGCAAAACGAGCAGGAGTAAGATGACGACAACGGGAAGCAAAGCCAGCAGAAGGGCAAGAAAGTTCATGGGCACGTCCTGATGAGAGGGAATTGGGGTGTATTGGATTGCGGGCTTCAGCCCGTAAATTGGCAGACAAAAGTCTGCACGCCAGCTACTTTGATAGTCTTAATTCACCCGCGCCTGATTCTGTTCTTGATCGTCCAAAAGGCGATCCAGCCCGCAACCAGCACGAAGGCGACCACCATGATCAGCCCAGGACGCGGCGCATCCATGACGCCGATGACGACCGAGGTAGGGTCAGGGCCAGGGGTGGGTGAGGGCTGTTGAGCAAAGGCGTTGGAAAAAAAGCTGGTTGCAGCCAGAAACGATAAGATAAGAGCAGCGAGAAGCCAAAGTGTCAATCGTCGTGGAAGTGTCATGGCTGGCAGGTCTCCGGGGCTCGAATAGTATATGCGATTACGGATGGAGAGGCAAGAGCGGGCAAGCGTCTGTTATAATCACGGCTGCGATAAAAATCACACGCCAATGGGCGGTTGAAAATCCTATTGATCGAAACCCTCTGATGAACCCTTCCCTCAAGAAACTATACAACTTTCTCAAGCTCGAAGTCGAACAAGGCTACGAAAACCGCGCCATCATCGGCGGGCTGGACAAGATGCTCGGCCCGTGGGAAGCTGAAGCCCGCGCCAATAATTTGCCCGAAGCCATCGTCCAGGCAGTGGTATCTCGCCTCCACGATTATCCCCATCTCAGCCCGCAGGGACGCTCCGATGCGCTGGAGGGCCTTTGGAAACGCATTCAACGCGAAGCTGGCGAACCCATCCCCAGCCTGCCGACTCAGCCGGGCGGCGAAAAACCATCACCCAAGCCGGTTGACCGGCCTCCCCGCCCCAAAATCGAGCCGCGGCAGAAAACAGAACCCCGCGCGCCCACTCCCCCATCTCAGCCCGCCGAAGTTGCTCCCAGCGGGGATATCATCCCCTCCGGCGATCCGCCCCTCGGCCCTCGGCCTTCGGCCCTCGGCCCTCGGCCTTCGCCCCCCGCTCCCCCCGCCCCCAGGGTTGAGATGCGCCCCCAAAAGCGCGTATCCCCTCCGATACCGTCTGGCCCTCCTGCGGCGCTGGATGCCTCCGTCACCGTACTGCCCGGCGTCGGCCCCAAGCACGGTCAAACCCTGGCGCGTCTCGGCTTGCACAATCTCGGCGATATGCTCTATTTCTTCCCACGCCGATACGACGATTACAGCCAGCTCAAGCCCATCAACCGCCTGGATTACGGCGACGAAGTGACCATCATCGGCAAGGCCGAGAGCGTCGTCACCCGCCGCATCCACTCGGGACGGCGCGAGTTGGTCGAAGCGGTCGTCACCGACGGCTCTGGCGCGCTGCGCGTCACCTGGTGGAATCCCTACATCGCCAAACGCGTGCGCACCGGCATGTACGTGGTGCTCTCAGGCAAAATCGAGCAATACCTGGGCCGGTTGGTGATGACCAACCCCGAAGTCGAGCCGATGGAGCAGGAAAACCTGCACACCAACCGTATCGTGCCGATCTACCCGCTCACCGCCAACATCACCCAGCGCTGGCTGCGCAATCACATGCACGCCGTTGTGGAACACTGGGCGCCGCGTGTGCAGGACCCCCTCACCACCGATCTGCGCCGCGCCGCCGAGGTGATAGATTTGCCCACGGCGCTCATGCAGGCGCACTTTCCCGATTCGCACGACCTGCTCAAATCCGCCCGCTACCGACTGGCGTTCGACGAAATCTTCTTGTTGCAGCTTGGCGTGCTGCGACAAAAACGTCACTGGCAGGAACGCTCGGCGCATGTCTTCGACACGCCCGATGAGTGGCTGGCGGAGCAGATCGCCCGCCTGCCCTTCCCGCTCACCGGGGCGCAGCAGCGCGCCCTGTCCGATGCGCGCACCGACCTGGCCTCTGGCCGACCGATGAACCGCCTGCTGCAAGGCGACGTCGGCTCCGGCAAGACCGTGATCGCCGCGCTGGCTGTGGCGATGATCGTCCGGCACGGCGCGCAAGCCGCCGTCATGGCCCCCACCGGCATCCTCGCCGAGCAGCACTACCGGAGTTTCCTGAAATTGATGGACGGGATTATTCCCCCTGAGGCGATTCGGCTGATGGTGGGAGCGACTCCTGAGAATGAGAAACGCGACATCCGAGAGGGCCTGGCACAGGGCGGGATCCAGCTCGTGATTGGGACTCACGCCCTCATCGAGGACCCCGTCACCTTTGCCAACCTGCAACTGGCGGTGATTGACGAACAGCACCGCTTCGGCGTCGAGCAGCGAGCGCTGCTGCGCTCGAAAGGCGAGAATCCCCACCTGCTGGTGATGACCGCCACGCCTATCCCGCGCTCGCTGGCGCTCACTGTTTACGGCGATCTCGATCTTTCGGTGATGGACGAGATGCCGCCTGGCAGGCAGCCCATCGAGACGGCGGTCTTCTTCCCCCGAGAGCGCGAACGGGCTTATTCCAAAATCCGCAGCGAGATCGAACGGGGTCACCAGGCATTTATCATATACCCGCTGGTGGAAGAATCGGAAAATTCCGACAAAGCCGCCGTGGAAGAACACGCCCGCTTGCAAAAGGAAATCTTCCCAGCCCTGCGGCTTGGCCTGCTCCATGGGCGCATGAAACCCGACGAGAAAGACGCGGTGATGACCGATTTCCGCGATGGCAAGCTGCATATTCTCGTTTCCACCTCGGTGGTCGAGGTGGGGGTGGACGTGCCCAACGCCACGATCATGCTCATCGAGGGCGCTAACCGCTTCGGGCTGGCGCAACTTCACCAGTTCCGCGGGCGCGTCGGGCGCGGCCAGGCGCAATCGTTCTGCATCCTCATCCCGGAAACCCCCGACGCCGCCGAGAACGAGCGTCTGATGGCGATGGCCGAGACGAATGACGGCTTTGTGCTGGCCGAACGTGATTTGGAGCAGCGCGGCCCCGGCGACTTCCTCGGCACCCGGCAGGCAGGCTTCTCCGAATTGAAACTCGCCAGCCTGACCGATGTGCGCCTCATCGAGAAAGCCCGCAAGACCGCTCACACCCTCTTCGAGCAAGACCCTGAGCTTGGTCTGCCCGAACACCAACCCCTGGCGGCTGCCCTGCAGCGTTTCTGGGCCAGCGAGAAAGCGGACATCAGTTAAAAATTATGACCGTACGCGCACTTTTCCCTGGAACTTTCGACCCCATTCATTTCGGCCACATGGACATCGCCTTGCGGGCGGCGCGCCTATTTGACGAGGTGGTCGTCGCGGTTTACGATAAACCGCTCAAATCGCTGGTTTTCCCGCCCGAGGAGCGCATCTCCCTGGCGCGCATCGCTTTCCAGGATTACCAAAAAGTCACCGTGATGGGCTACAGCGGCATGACCGTGGAGTTTTGCCGCAAGATCGGCGCGCAGGTGATCGTACGCGGGCTGCGGGTGTTCTCGGATTTCGAGTATGAGTTCCGCATGGCGCTGGCGAATCACCGGCTGGCGCCCGAAATCGAGGTGGTTGCCCTCATCACCAACGAGGAACACACTTTCCTGTCGTCCTCCACGGTGCGAGAAATCGCCTCGCTGGGCGGCGACATCCGCAGCATGGTCCCGCCGCACGTCGAGATCGCGTTGAAAGCGCGCTTCAAAGAATTAGGCCCCGGCCAGACCCTCGTGCCGATGACTTCGTTGAGAGATTGACAAAATCGGTTGACGTTTTCGGGTTTTGCGTGTAATCTTTAGCTGATAACAGAAATTTCCAGAGATTGCACGAAACTTGCATCCTACGTTTTACCATTGAAACTGCCCGTCAAAGCGGAGGAAACAAATGGATATCCTGCACCTGATTGACCGCCTGGAAGAGTTGCTCAACGAGAGCCGTCCCTTTCCCTTTACCCATAACGTCATCGTAGACGAAGACAAGATGTTGGATTTGATTGACCAGATGCGGGTGGCTATCCCCGAGGAGGTCAAGAAAGCCCAGCAGGTGCTGGCGCAGCGCGACCGCGTCCTGGCCCAGGCGCAGGAGGAGGCTAACCGCACGCTGGCTCTCGCCCGGGAGAAGAGCGAGCAGCTTGTCGAGCGCGATGCCGTCGTCGAAGCGGCCAAGGTCAAAGCCGAGCAGATCAAATCGGCGGCGCTGGTAGACATCGGCTCGACGCGCCAGGATGTTGACCAATATGTGATGGAGTCGCTCACCCGCCTGGAGATGGAGCTGGAGCGGATGATGACGCAGGTTCGCAACGGTATCCGGGCTTTGAAAGAAGAAAAACCTCAGTAATCTTGCAGTAATTCCGCAGCCATCGCCGCCCTCCGCCTGCCGGAGGGCGGGATTCTAAGGAGGCCTGCCATGAGTGAATTCACACTCGAACAGCTCAACGAGTTCATCGTCAGCGCCAAAGCGGCCACCTACGTGGGGCGTGGTGAGCGCAGCCTGCCCTACCGCCAGGGGTCGCACGATCTGCAGTGCCGCCAGGGACCTTTTATCTATCTTGACAGCTACTTTGGCGGCTCCGATTTCATCGGGGAGGAGGTCATCTATTTTGAAGAGAAGCCCGTTTGGGCCATGAATTACTATGGGCGCATCCTCGATCCTGGCCGCATTGCATCCTGGCGGGCCGGTCAGGTTATCCAGGAAAGCCTGTCAGAAATGTACCGGCAGGGGCGCTTTCTGGGCGGCTTCCAGCATACTTCCGGCGATTGCACCTACTTCGACACCAGCGAGGGCGACCTGGCTTCCTTCACCGGGCGGGAGTGGATCGTGCGGGAAGATGTCAAAGTGTACGAGCTGATCTACCACGGCGGGCTGATCAAGGATTAGCCATTACCTGCAATTCCGTTAGAACCCAATCCACCATCTCATCGTATAATACGGTAGTTCCTGTTGGCGCGTCATCCTCCCACGCGGATTTCTCATGAGCCATCCCCTCCCCCACCCACCCATCAAGGCCGTCCAACCGATTACCACAGAACGCCCGCCGCTGCGCGGCGCAGCGCTCCATTTCATTCGCACGGTATGGATGGCGCTGGCAGCTATCATCTTGTTCATGCTGGCGATCTCGGTTCCAGCCCGGATGGGGCAAGCCGCGATCATCCCACAGATCGAAAGAATGTGGCTCGAACAGCTTGGATTCAGCCCCGAAGCATTCATCATTTACACAACCGCTCTCGATCTGCTCACCCTGCTGCTCTTCATCATCACTGCGGCGCTCATCTTCTGGCGGCGCTCCGACGACTGGATGGCGGTGCTGCTCTCCCTGGCGCTGCTTACCTTCCCAACCGTCATTACACCGAATATGGAAGTCCTCAAAATTGGACCGCCCGGCCGCGCTTTGATCATCACGATCATCCAGGGGATTGGCGTTGGCTCTACCCTGCTGGTGTTTTATCTTTTCCCCGATGGACAATTCTACCCGCGCTGGACGCGTCTACTGGCCTGGTTTTGGGTTGGCTGGCTGGCGCTGTGGGCGATCATTCCCAGTCACTCGCCGGACATATCCCAGATGTCCACTCCCGCCCGCTTTTTCGCATTCATTTTTTCACGTGATCCAGATGTATTTGCACGGGGTTATGGTTTCGTCCGCATAGCCAGCCTGCTGGCTGTCATTTTGGGCTGGTTTGGCAGCGGCATCCTCGCTCAAATTTTGCGTTATCGCTGCAATACTCTCATCCAACGCCAGCAAACCAAATGGGTGGTGATCGCTTTGGTAGGAGCGTTCCTGGGATATTTCTACTTTCATGTCTCGCCCCTCGTTCTGCCGCCGCTCAAGACCCCCGGACTGCCGTCTCTTCTATTTACCATTATCGGCCAGCCGATTTATCTGATTTTGTTGCTGCTCGTCCCGCTGGCGCTGACCATCTCTATCACGCACTACCGGCTGTGGGATATTGACACGCTGATCAACCGCGCCCTGGTTTACGGCGTCGTCACCGGCCTGCTCGGGGCAGGCTATTTCGGCGTGGTCATTATCGTTCAGCAGCTACTGCGCTCGGTCACCCAGACACAATCCGCGCTGGTCATTGCGGTGACCACTCTGGTTATCGCGGCCTTGTTCATGCCCATGCGCGGGCGCGTGCAAAGCATCATTGACCGCAGCTTCTACCGGGAGAAAGTGGATTTCCGGCAGATGTTCATGGAATTCTCGCGCTGCGTGCGCACGATCATTGATTTAGGCGAGTTGGTCCACACCCTGGTCGAGCGCACCACCGAGATGCTGCACATCCAGTACGGAGCCGTCTACCTGCTCCAAGCCGACAAGAAATTCGAGATCGCCGACGCGCACGGCTTGCCCGAGGAGAATCCGGCGCTGCCGCTGGACATCGTCACCATGAACCGGCTGAACAATGGGCAGGTGGTCTCGCTTCCCAAAGGCGCGGTCTATAAATTGCTCGTGCCATTGATCGCCCCGGAGATCGAAAGCACGACCCTCTCCCCAAGATTCCAGGCCGAAAAAGCTACCTCCACCCTGGTAGGAGTCCTCGCCCTGGGGCCGCGGCTCTCGGGGCAGGATTACTCCCGCGAGGATCAGGCGCTCCTGCTCGACCTGGCTGACCAGGCGGGCACATCCATCCAGGTCGCCTGGCTGATCGAAGATCGCCAAAGCGAGGTCAAACGCCGCGAGGCAGCCGAGCATCGCCTGGAAGAGTACCGCGATTCACCCATTGGGCGCGCCGAAACCCTGGCGCAGCAGCTCATCACGGAGCCATTCAGCGTTCTGGAACGCCTGCATGTGCAAGCCCAGGCTGCCGGGAAAGATCCCGACGCGGCCAGCGTGCTTGCCAACCTGCCGGGGGCGCTCACCAACCAGGAAGGAGGCCGCAGCCAATCGCTGGCAACCCTGGCTGAAGGCTATTACTATTTATTCAGCGGCTTCTCCACCCCCGAATTATTGCCGGTTGGGCTGCGCAATATCATCGTCCAGTTGGTCAGTCCCGAGAGCAGTCAGTGGAATGGCGCTGCCGAAGCGCTCTCGCTCTACCGCCGCTGCCATTCGGCGCTGGAGGCCAACTCGATTGCTCAAATTACAGGGGAGAAGGGGATAGGGGATAAGGGAACAGGGGACAGAACCACGACCAGCCAATCCCCTGCCCCCTATCCCCTGCCCCCTATCCCCCCATTCCTTTCAGACCTCAGCGCCGCCCTCACCCAATTCCAGCCCGTCATCAGCGCCCTGGGCGCCTACGAGCGGGTGGACACCGCCCAAGACAAGCTCGCTTACCTGGCAGGCGCCGTCGAGCGGCTGCGCCACATTGACCGCTTTGCCCGCACCGAGCTGGGCAGCGCCGACCGCCCGCTTGTCCAGCGTATCGCCGAAAGCTGGCTGCTGGTGGTCACTGGGGCTATGGGCGAGCTGCAAACCCGTGCCCAACTGGCCTGCCAACTGCTCACCCGCCACACCTGGCAGGATGATATTGTCTCACTGGTGCTTTGCCTGACGAATAACGGGCGCGGCGCGGCGCTCAACCTGCGCGTCACCATCGCCCCGGACCCCGATTACACGGTGGTGGATCACCAGGCCAAAGTCGAGCGGGTGGCTCCCGGCGAAGAAATACAGGTGCGCCTGCGGGTGCGGCCGCGCCTCGAAAAGGGCGTTGACCAGTTCCGCGCCCGTTTTGTCATCCTGTATACCGACCCGCGCGGCCCCGACCAGGTTGAAAACTTCGCCGACATCACCCGCCTGCTGCCCACCGAGGGCGAGTTCCAGCATATCCCCAACCCCTACGTGGTCGGTACGCCGCTGCAAACCGGCTCCCCATTGTTCTTTGGGCGGGAAGACACCATCGCCTTCGTCAAGGAAAACCTGGCTGCACTGCACCGCAACAACCTGGTGCTCATCAGCCAGCGCCGCACTGGCAAGACCTCATTGCTCAAACAGCTCCCCGTCCGGCTGGGTGACAATTACCAGGCCGTGTACATTGACGGTCAGGCGCTCGGCCTCGACCCTGGCCTGCCTAACTTCTTTCTCAGCCTGGCGACGGAAATTGCCTTCGCGTTGGAAGACCGGAAATTCGAAATCACCCCGCCCGAAATGAGCGATTTTGCCGACAGCCCGGCTGCATATTTCGAGCGGGTGTTCCTGGCCAATGTGCGCCAGGCCATCGGCGAGCGGCATTTGCTGCTCATGCTCGATGAATTCGAAGAGCTGGAATCGGCTGTACGCCGCGGCGATTTGGAGCCGTCCATCTTCGGCTTCTTGCGCCATCTCATCCAGCACACCGAAAACCTGAGCGTCATCTTCTGCGGTACGCACCGCCTGGAAGAGTTGGCCGCCGATTACTGGAACGTGCTGTTCAATATAAGCCTGTACCGCCACATCGGTTTCCTCGAAAAAACCGAGGCAATGCGGCTCATTCAGGAGCCGGTCGCGCCCTTCAACATGCGTTACGACGACCTGGCGCTGGATAAAATCTGGCGGGTCACTGCCGGCCACCCCTATTTCCTGCAACTGCTCTGCCACAGCCTGGTCAACCAGCACAACAAATCCCAGCATTCTTACATCACCGTCGCCAACGTCAACGATGCGCTCGAAGAAATCCTGGCTTCCGGCGAGGCGCATTTCATGTACCTGTGGGCCGAATCCACCTCCGTAGAGCGGCTGGTGCTGACCGCCCTCAGCCGGATGGCGCCGCTCACCGGGCAAGCCACCGCCATCTCGTTGGTAGATTACCTGTCCGAGCGCGGCGTCTCGGTCGAGCGGCAGGCGATTGGCGACGCCCTGCACCACCTGTCGCTGCGCGATATCCTGATCGAAAGCCGCGAATCCGACGCCGCCGCTGAAATCTACCGCTGGAAATTGGGCTTGCTTGGCTTGTGGGTCGAGAAGTACAAGTCGCTGAGCCGGGTGATTGACGAGAATAAGCTGTAGAGAGTAAACACGTAAAACGTAATGACGTAAAACGTAAGAGGTGGTTTACGGATTACGTTTTACGGATTACGTTTTACCAAATCTCGAGGAATAACTTATGACCAACCCCTACGTCTCCCGCGGCCCCGTCCGCTCGCCCGAGTTATTCTTTGGCCGTGAACACGAGTTGGGCGAGATCGCGGCCTTTCTTAAAGGCAACCAGTCGGTCTCGATTGTTGGCCCGCGCAAGATCGGCAAGACTTCGCTGCTGTTTCACCTAATGCGGCCCGCAACGCTGGAGCGATTGGGGCTGGGAACGGATTATTTGCTGGTTTACCTGGATTGTGAAGTTCTCGGCGAGGGCAGCCACGACGAGATTTTCGGCGCATTGGCAGGAGAGATTGCGGCGACGCTCGACGATCGCGGGCTGGAAGGGGATGCCATTCTCGACGCGGCGGTGGCGACCCCGGGGCGTCTGGCCTTCGAGCGGGCAATCCGCCGGTTGAACCAACGCAGCCTGAAAGTGATCCTGATGCTCGACGAATTCGAGCGGTTGAGCAGCAACTCCGGCCTGGATGTCAACTTCTTCAACGCGCTGCGCTCGGCTGCCGGGCGCTATCAACTGGCCTTCATCACCGCTTCGGCCCGGCCGCTCATCCAACTGACCTATTCCGGCAAATCGCAGGAAATCTTGTCCAGCCCGTTCTTCAACATCTTTGCCCCTCTGTTCCTGGGGCTGCTATCCGAAGCCGAGGCGCGGCAGATCATCTGCGGGCCGGCGCAAGCCGCCGGGGTGGCTTTCTCCCAACCGGTCGAAGATTTCATTTTCCAATTCGCAGGCGGCTTCCCACTCGGGCTGCAAGTCGCCTGCTTCCACGCCTTCGAGATACTCCAGCCCCCAGGGGTTTTAGAAACCCCTGGGGGCTCCAATGTCTCACGCGACATCGAAACCCGCGCCATGCAGGAATTGTCCGCGCACTTCGAATATTACTGGCGCAACCTGACCGGCGCGGAGCAATCTACGCTGCGCCAGATCAACGAGCTGGCCTGGCGCGCCGCCAGCGATACCACGCTGCGCGGCTTGCTGCGTGACCTGTCGCAAAAATGTATGCTGGTCTATGACGGTCAAACTTATCAGTACCCGTCGAAAGCCTGGGCCAGTTATGTGGCCTCCCAGCAAGCGGTGCAACCTTCGCCGTCGCAGATCACCGGGCTGCTCACCGGCACACAGTTTGGCCCGTACGAAGTGCTCGAACGATTGGGACGCGGCGGCATGGCGGAGGTGTACAAAGGCCGCCACACGCGGCTGAACCGCTGGGTAGCGATCAAAATCCTGCCCGCCAGCCTGGCCGCCGACGCCGATTTCCGCGCCCGTTTCGAGCGTGAGGCGCAATCGGTCGCCAGTTTGCGCCATCCGAACATTGTGCAGGTGTTCGATTTTGGGGATGTGAGCGGCACCTATTACATGGTTATGGAATTCATCTCGGGGAAGGATTTGGGGCAGTTCATGACCGACTCCGGCCCAATCTCTTATGAGCAAGCCCGGCCTGTCATCCGGGATTTATGCGAAGCGCTGGATTACGCCCACGCCCAGGGGCTGGTTCACCGAGATGTGAAACCGTCGAATGTGTTGCTGCGATTGACAGATGACGGGCGGCCGATGGCAGGAGTCAGTTTGTCGCCGGTTATCGGTCATCTGTCAGCGGTCTTGACGGATTTCGGCATCGCCAAGATGTTGGGCGGCGACACGGGCGCGACCAAAACCGGGCTGATGATGGGCACGCTGAATTACATGGCCCCCGAGCAGATCCGCTCGGCAGGCGAGGTGGACGGGCGCGCCGACATCTACGCCCTGGGGGTGATGCTGTACCAGATGCTCACCGGGCAACTGCCGTTTCTGGCCGATAACCCCGGGGCGATGATGCTCGCTCACTTGCAGCAACCCCCCGCAGACCCGCGCGACGTAACGGCGTCTATCCCCAATGGGGTAGCTGACGCCATCTTGCAGGCCTTGGAGAAAGATCCAAACGACCGCTTCAAATCAGCGGGAGATATGTTCAAGGCGATGGAAAGGGATAGGTTGTTCGAATGATCGGGGAGGCTCTCATTCATCCCCGGCCCTTTCCTTCTCCCAATTTTGTGCTTTTTCTGCACAGATCGCATGGGTTAGGCCCTGAAATAAAACAGCAATTGAGTTGATATATGCTGTACCATCTCTGTGAAAGGAAATTACTATGACCAAAAATTCGACCACCCAAAGAAAACGCCCATCACTCTGGAAGCGGCTGGCGGCTATCCTGGGGCTGGTATGTCTCATCTCGTTGAGCGTGGCCCGCACGGCCCAGGCGGTCGAATTCGACGAGGATGGCGTGATCCCCGCCGGCGAGGTCATTGACGACGATGTGTTCATCTCGACCGGGACCATCCTTATAGACGGCACAGTCAACGGCGACTTATTTCTGAACGGCGCAACCGTCACCGTCAACGGCCCGGTTCAAGGCAACCTGATCGTCAGCGGCTCGACCCTGGTGCTCAATGGGCCGGTGGGCGGCAGCCTGATCTTCACCGGTCAAACGGCCACCATCAACGCGAAAGTGGAAGGCAGCATCTACGCCATGGGCATGGCGGTGGACCTGGGCGAGGCTGCTGTCGTTGGGAATAACCTGTATTTCGTGGGATTTGGTATCTCTACGGAAAATGGCTCCCAGGTCGAGCGTGATGTATTGATGACAGGCTACCAGGCAGTGCTCCATGGCGAAACAGGCCGTCACGTGCAGGTGGATGTCAGCGCGCTGGAATTGGGCGGCGTGATCGGCGGGGATGTGAACGCCATTGTTAGCAAACCGGATCAACAGAGCATGCCCCCCATGGCCTTCCCGAACATGCCCACATTCATTCCAGCCGGGCTGCGCGTGCTCGAAAGCGCTGACATCCAAGGCAAGCTGACCTATACCAGTCCCGTCGAGCAGGCTGAAGCAATTGCATCCCAACCCGCTGGCGGGATCGAATACCGCCTGCCCGAAACAACCCAGAAGACTCCCCAGGTCAGCTTTACGGTGCAATTCGGCAACTGGATTGCCGGGCGCATCCGCTCTTTGGTCACTCTGTTAGTGTTGGGCAGCCTGATAGCCTGGCTGCTGCCCGCTCCGCTGCAAATGACTGCCGACAAAATCAAGCGCAAGCCGCTGCAATCCCTGGGAGGAGGCCTGTTAGCCTTCATCGCTGCGATTGTGATCGCTTCGGCGCTCCTCTTTACCCTGTTACTCGTTTGGCTGCTATTGAGTGTGGTGACTCTTTCCGAGTTATCGCAGGTCATTGCCGGGATTGGTTTCGGCGTTTGGGGATTGGGAGCAACGATCATCTGGGCGCTGATCGTATTCGGCAGCATCCTGGCGGTCTCCTATCTGGTTGGCGATTGGCTGTTCCGGCGTTTCTCCCCAGCCTACGCCGGGCCGAAGTATTGGCCGCTCATCGTGGGCATATTCATATTCGTGGCAATCCAGGGCATTCCCTGCCTGGGCCTCATCTTGCATATCATCCTGGCCTTTATGGGATTTGGCGCGATGGTGCTGTTGGTCAATGATTGGCGCGTCCGCCGCCGGAGCGGCCCACCCACCCTCGACGAAGCGCCCCCCGCAATTTTCGAAGGATAACCCTGGGTCATCCAATCTCCCGCGATGGTTGACAACGAAACAATCAAAAGCCCCGAATGGCCTGACCGCCATTCGGGGCTTTTGAGTCTTTGGAATTTACGCTGGCGACCCATCTCCCCGCCGGTTGAGCCGCCGGAACCAGCGTGAAAATTGCTGGCGGGTGAGCGGGTGATCCTCGGTCTGCACGGGCGTTTCGGACTGGGGATCAACTGTTTTAACCACCATCACCATCACCTGATCGGCGTATTGCGTTCCCCCTTTAGCGTAATTGACCAGGTACAGCTTCGCCCCGATGCGCTGCGCCAATCGCCAGAGCGAGATGAATTTCTGCGCGTTCTTATGAAAATAGCGGTTGGGATGGCTGGTGTGCGGCGTGACGCCGCGCTCGAACTGCACTTCGTCGCACAGCAGAAACTCGACGATGGCGTAACAATTATCGCGGCTGTCCCATTGGATGCGGTCGAAGTTGATGCCAAACGTGGGGTCGCCCGCCAGCATTTCCTGGACGAACTCGAAAGCTGAGGTATCACCGGCGGCGAGAGGTTTGCTGTGCGCGGGCATAATCGTTCAAATCGTCTTCAACCGGCAGTAGAGCGCCAACCGGGCAGCGGTCGTATCGTCAAGCGCCGCGTCCCGGCAGATGAAGCGCGCTCCGGGGGGAATGAGCGTTTCGAGGCCTGCGACGCCCGTCAAATCATCGGCCAGCGAAAGATAGAAAACCTGCTGGCGGTCAACGATCCGATAGAGCGGGGAATCCGGCTGGCCGGGCAGCGGGATCGTCTCGATTTGCAAATCGAGGCCCAACCCCTCTCGCAGCGCAACCTCGTAGAGCACCCCCGCATCAGTCCAGCCGGGCAGAAGGGGGTCAACGGCTTTGGCGAGCGATTCCGCGTACCGGGCGGGGTCGCCATCCTCGGGGGGCTGCCACTCCCGAAAGTGCGAGGCCGCCAGCCGAAAGACGCGCACGCCCGCCGGGTTTTCCATCCGCTCGATGACCGCGCGTATCCGCGCTAATCCGATATCGGCGATGGTTTGAAGCTCATCCTCTTCTCTTTCCCCCTGGGAGATGGGCTGGGGGTGAGGGAGGAGGACAGGGGAACGCAAAGGTTCAGGGATTTGCACCATGATCCAGCGCCGGTCGCCGCCGTCGTCGGCGTTGGCTTCCATCACTGCCTGGGCTGTGGCGCACGACCCGGCGAAGAAATCCAGCACTAAGTCGCCCCCCTGCGGGCCGGTAATCCATTCAACCAGGCGGCGGATGAGCGCTACCGGCTTGGGGTTGTCGAACACCTTTTGGCCCAGCAGAGCCTCCAGGTCCGCATTGCCCCGCGGGCTGAGATCCGCCCACAGGTCGCTGCCCAGCCGCGTCTCGGTGGGGGGCACGTAATGCTCCGGCTTGCCGGTCTTCGACAGGCGCAGCAGGTCAACTTCTCCCCCCAGCCGGGCGCCCTCCGCCCGCCACCATTCATCAATTTCAGCCTGCGAGGGGTTGGGGCCGAGGTCAGCCGCCAGGCGGCGGTAAGCTTCGACGGCGCGCAGGCTGCGGGCGTGGCTCCAGCGCCACTGGCCGCGATCGGGGGTGATGCCGAACAGCTCGTAGCGCATCGTCGGGCGCTCGGTGCCGCGCCAGTGATTGTTCCAGCCGCCCGGCTTCGGCTCGTCGAGCGGCAGGCGCAGGTGGCGGAAACGCGCTTCCGGGCTTTTAGCGTAAACGACGATGTACTCATGCCCAACCGCCAGGGCGTCCACATTCTCGAATTGCGCCTGCACACTCTTGACGCCGCGCCGCACAATGATCGTGTTTTTAAAACACGTCTCGCCGAAAATCTCGTTCATCAACAGGCGCAAGTGGGGCAGCTCGTGATCGTCAATGCTGACGCAGATCACGCCGTCGTCGCGCAGCAGTTGGCGGGCCACGAACAGCCGGGGATACATCATCGAAAGCCAGGCCGAGTGGAAACGCCCGCCCGTTTCGGGATTGGAGGTGAGCCAGTTGCCAGCCGCGTCGGCTTGCCCGGTGAGACGCAGGTAGGCATCCAGCGGGTCAGCGTAGTTGTCGCGGTAAACGAAATCGGAGCCGGTGTTATACGGGGGATCAATGTAGATCAGGCGAACACGCCCGAAGTAGGGCTTGTAGAGCAGGCGGAGCACCTCGAGGTTGTCGCCGGCGATGAAAACGCCATCCGAAGGTGATGAGATTTCGGATGCAGGGACAAGCGTAGCGCGTGAGGGCGATTGGAGCAGTTGCAGGCTGGCTTGTTTGCCCGCCCAGGTGAAGGAAAAACGTTCGGGGCCGGAGGGGGCAGCCAAACCCAGGGAGGCGCGCAGCCCGTCGAGGTCGAGAACCCCATCGGCGAAGGCTTCGGGGAAGAGCGCCGCGAGCTGGCGCAGCCGGTCATCGAAAATGTCGCTCATGGTTAGTGGAATTATAGCGCGGATGACCCCTTTACGCCCGCCATCACGACCAATAGATTACAGGTTTGTAGTATGCGCTAAAGCGCATACTACAAACCAATTTGTCGGTTGACACCTTCACGCTTTGCCTTTACGATGGTTGTTTCATTTCCTCGGAGGATAGCGGCTATGTCTCGAAAAACGAAAATCTATTGGCTGATCGTACCGTTGATTCTATCGCTCATGGCCTGCAATCTGGCCGGCGCGGCCGGGTCGCTGCCGGAGGATACCGCCGCGCCGACGCTAATCCCCACAGACACCGGCACGCCGACCGCCACAGAAACCCCCACACCCACTGAGACTCCCACGCCCACGGCTTCGCCCACCCCGACGGAGACCGCCACTCCCAGCGCGACGCCAACCGAGACGCTGACTCCCACCGGGACGCCCACACCCACCGAGACCCCGACGCCCACGGTGACGCCGACTCCCACTATCACACCATCACCAACTTACAGCTTTCCGAGGATCAAAGTCTTAATGCAGGCCAACTGCCGCTACGGCCCGGCGAAGGGCTACCTCTACGCCTGGGGCATGTACGAAGGCGACACGGGAACGGTGTGGGGACGCAATACTTCGGGCACATGGCTGTGGATCCAGCCGGACAATATCAACTACCAGTGCTGGATTGCCGCTTCGGTGGTGGAAGTCACAGGCGATATCTTTTCGGTGAAGGTTGCGCCGGTGGTGCTGCCGCATTCGACGTTGTACGGCCCGCCCGGCTGGGTGACTGCCACCCGCGATGGCGACGAGGTGACCGTGACCTGGGAAAAAGTGAATATGACCGAAGATGATGACCGCGGTTACATGATCGAAGCCTATGTGTGCAAGGATGGTAACCTGATCTTCATGGTTGTGGCGACCGACGAGTTAACCTATACTTTCACCGACGAAGACGGGTGCGACAGCCCCTCCCACGGGCTGCTTTACACGGTGGAGAAGCACGGATATACGGATCCGATAGAAATTCCGTGGCCGTGAGATTTATCCGCAGGCGACCACAAAATTGGACGCGGATTGACGCAGACTCACGCTGAAAAACCTGGTAAAACACAAAACCGGATTCCGCGTTTGTCAGCGTTCGTCCGCGTCCGATATTTCTCCAAAAGGAAGCTGTTTGATAGCGTTGACGTGAGATGTACGTGGGGGTATGATGGGTTTACCTCAGGCCGGCCGGGTGTTCGCTGGTATCCTGGGACACTGGGATACTGGAGGAAAGTCCGCACTCCGCAGAGCAGGGCGCCGGGGAAACCCCGGAGCGAAGTAATTTACTGGATCGGGCCACAGAAACAGACCGCTGGCCGATGGCCAATAGCAAATGGCCTATAGCTTATGGCGAAAGCCATTTGCTATATGCCATAAGCTATACGCCATCCGCCAGTCAGGGTGAAAAGGCGGTGTAAGAGACCACCGGCGCGGATCCAGCGTAGCTGGATTCAGACAGCAATGTCCGCGGCCAGGCAACCCCCGCCCGGAGCAAGGCCAAACAGGGACAACGGTGCTGCTCGTACCATTCGAGTCCCGGGTAGGCTGCACGAGGCGCAGGGAGACCTGCGTCCCAGAGAGATGAACACCGGCGGGCCTCCGGGTCCGCTACAGAATGCGGCTTATAGGCCGGCCTGAGGACAGTTCTGACCTGTATGCCGTTTACCCAATGGTGCAGCATATTGCGGTATTGGATATTGACCCTCGGCATGAACAAGAATAAGGGAATTAGGAGGTTTCTTATTTACATATTACGCACAAAATGATAATATGGGGTCAGCTTATTATCATTTCTGAGCATTAGGAGCCCAGACATGGATCCATCCAAATTTCAGGCATCCACTTCAGGGAAAGTGATCCACCTACCGCAGGGCTATTGGGCGTTTGTGCCGGCTTCGCTGCCGCCGGCGTTGACCTTTTCTCCATCCCTGGTCGCCGCGCTTTCCGACGCTGATCGAGCTTTAGGCGAATTGAAAGGTTTAGGGGGCACGCTTGCCAACCCGCACCTGCTCATCCGGCCCCTGGCGCGCCGGGAAGCCGTGCTTTCTTCACGCATCGAAGGCACGCGTGCTTCGCTGGATGACCTGCTGGCGTATGAGGCCACCGAAGCGAAAAATTCGCCGCTGTCATTCCTTGAGACAGGTTCAGATGTGCGCGAAGTACACAACTATGTGCGCGCACTGGAATACGGCCTGGAGCGCCTCAACACCCTGCCTGTCAGCCTGCGCCTGATCCGGGAAATGCACGCCAGGTTGATGGAGGGCGTGGCAGGTAAAGAACACCTGGGCGGCGATGTCTGGACTCCTGCGGCAGAGAACGCCGCTTCAGAATTCCGCCGCAGCCAGAATTGGATCGGGCCTGCCGGCAGCACGCTCGAAACCGCGCCCTATGTTCCCCCACCCGTAGACGATATGTTAGCGGCGCTCAGCGCTTTGGAGAATTTCATCCACGCGCCCTCTGATCTGCCGCCGCTGCTGCGCCTGGGATTGATCCATTACCAATTCGAGGCCATTCACCCCTTCCTGGATGGCAACGGGCGAGTGGGCCGCCTGCTGATAGCGCTGCTCCTCTCAGCCTGGCAGCTCCTGCCGCAGCCGCTGCTTTACCTGAGCGCCTATTTCGAGAGCAACCGCCGCGACTATTATGATCTGCTCCTGGCAGTCAGCCGGCGGGCGGCCTGGGAAGACTGGCTGCTCTATTTCCTGGAAGGGGTGAAGCAGCAATCTCAGGATGCAGTGGACCGGATTGACCGTTTGCAAGCGCTGCGAGTCCAATACCAGGCACAAATCCAGGCCCGGCGCGCCCCAGCCAGGCTGTTACGGGTGGTTGACCTGCTCTTTGCCCAGCCGGTGATCACCACGCGCCTGGTAGAAACCGCATTAGAAACCAACTTTGTCGGAGCTCAGCGCCTGATTGATCAGTTGGTTCAGGCAGGTTTGCTGCGCGAGATCACCGGCGGCCGGCGTAACCGCGTTTACCGGGCCGATGAAATCCTGAAGATATTGGAGAGTGCGTAAGCGATGAGCGAGTATCAATATTACGAATGGCAAACTGTAGACCGTATCCTAACCGCCGAAGAGCAGGCTGCGGTCAACCATCTTTCCAGCCATATTGATGTCAGTTCCAGCCAGGCGGTGGTCACCTACAATTGGGGCGATTTCAAGCACGATCCCAAAGAAGTGCTGCTGAAATAGTTCGACGCCCATTTATACCTGGACAATTGGGGCAGCCTGCACCTGATGTTCCGTTTCCCAAAAGGCCTGGCCGTGCAACCACGCACGATCCAGCAATTGCTGCAACGCTCCGAACAACTCGAAAAAGCCGAGAATAAACGCCAGGCTGAGGCTGCCCGCCAAAAGCACATCGCCGAGATGAAAGCCCTGGCCGCCCGAGAAGAGCAGACTTGGCGAAAAGTGGAAGACCTGTTGGATAATGGCCGCAAGATCGCTTCGGTCTACGATGAAGCCACCGGGCTTTTGGAAAAGCTCCAGCAGTTATCGGAATTTCAAGATACGTCGGATGCGAGCATCCGCCGCGACATCTTCCAACAGCGATTGCGGCGGTTGGCCGAGAAGTACTCCGCCCGCTCGGCGTTGATGGGGCGTTGGCGCGCACATGGCTGGATATAATTACGGTCGCGGCCTGATTGCGACGCACTTCTCGCTGGGGACTAAAATCAAGTTCAGTCCATGCCAGAAATGGCGCGCCTTGTTTGGTTGATCTTCGACGTATAAAGGCGAGTTTTGACAGAAGGGGATGTATCCATGCCCCGCAAACCCGAAAACCCTGGAACCTGCGCTTACTGCGGTGAAAGCATCACCAAGCGCAGCGTAATCAAACATTTGGACAAATGCCCCAAACGGCAAGAAGCACTCGCCAGCGCGGCGGCCAGCAGCTGGCCAGTGGAAACGCTCTGGCATTTGCGTGTGCATGACGCCTATGACAAAGATTTTTGACTCGACCTGGAAATGACCGGCTCAACCTCGCTCGACAAGCTGGACAAATATTTGCGCGCCATCTGGCTGGAATGCTGCGGCCATTTGAGTAAATTCACCCTCGGCGGCTGGGGCGGCATGGATGTAGGCAAAACGCGCAAGGCTGATTCGATCTTCGAGGCAGGCCGGGTGCTGCACCATTTGTATGATTTTGGCACCACCTCCGAAACCGATATCAAAGTGGTGGGATTTCGGGAAGGCCGGGCAGCCAGCAAACACCCGATTGCGCTGCTGGCGCGCACCCAGATGCCTGAGGCCGTTTGCCAGGAATGCGGACAACCGGCAAAATGGCTGTGCATCGAATGCCTATACGAAGACAATAAAACCGGCCATTTATGCGATGAGCATGTCGAAGAACATCCGCACGATAATTATGGCGAGCTGATGCCCTTATTCAATTCGCCACGCACCGGAATGTGCGGTTATGAGGGGCCAGCCGAGCCGCCGTATTAATCCTTCGATCCAAGTTTGTAGTGGAGGATGCAAAACCACTTAAATTCAGGTTGCACAATAGGCGGGAGCCGCTAACGGCTTGCTTTGTCTGGGCTGAGAAATGTAATTCTCTTCAGCGATTTGCCAGTGCTGCCAGGACATTGGCCAACCGCGCCCCTTCCAAACTCGGCAGCACCAGCTCGGCTTGACCCACCCGCTCGACCGGCCCCAGCCCGATGGTGCGAAAACCTCCGGCGAGAGCAGCTTCCACCCCGGCCGCGGCATCCTCCACCACCACGCACTCGCCGGGCGGCAGGCCCAATTGCGCCGCGGCGTGCAGAAACAGATCGGGAGCGGGCTTCTGCCGCTCGACGCTGTAACCATCCGAGATGGCGTCGAGCAAGGAGCGGATGCCCAGGCGGTCTACAACTTCGCCGGTGTTCTTGCTCGCTGAGCCGATGGCCGTTTTCATCCCGGCCGCTCGGATTTCTTCGAGAAGCGCGACCGCGCCGGGCAGAAGATCGCGCGGGGTGATTTCTTTGATGAATTCCAGGTAATAGCGGTTCTTGCGTTCCATCATCTCCCGGATTTTTTCTTCGGGGTACAGGCGGCCTTTCAAAATGAGCAGCAGCGACTCGCGGCGCGGGATGCCGCGCAGCGCCTCGTTGTCCTCCCGCGTGAAGGGCAGTCCCGCCTCGTCCGCCAGCCGCTTCCAGCCCCGGTAATGGTATTCGGCGGTATCGGTGAGGACGCCGTCGAGATCGAATATAAAGCCTGAAATGGTCATAGGTAGTTCCAGGTTTTGAGGTTCACTTTATCTGTTATCAATCTTGATATCTACGACTTCTTGTTTTCCCCGGCGGAAAAACTTGAATGCCACGCGCTTCCAGTGTTTTGGCAGACGTGTGTTGATCGTCCAGCCATCAGGTGAGACGCGCAGCCCGGCGAAGCCGAAAACCACTGCCTGCCACATGCCGCCCGCCGATGCGGCGTGAATGCCATCTCCGGCGTTGCCGCGCACATCGCGCAAGTCCGCGCGGCCGGCGCGGATGAAATGCTCATAGGCTTCGTCGGGTTGGCCCACTTCGCAGGCCATGATCGCCTGGATCGCCGGGCCGAGCGATGAACCGTAGGTATGATCGGTGCGGGGGGTATAGTAATCGTAGTTGGCGCGCACGATCCCGTTGGAGTAGATCGAATTCAACAAGTAGAACAGCATGAGCACGTCTGGCTGCTTGAGCACCTGCGTCTCGTTGCAGCCTTCGATGCCGAAGATAGTCTGCGCCGAGCGGTCGCGCGGCTCCAGGGCTTCCAGGTCAACATCCTTGCGCTGGTAGTAGCCCTCGAACTGCTCGATGAGGCCATTTTTCCCCAGGGGGAGGTAAATCTTATCGATCACCTCCCGCCAGCGGCCCAGGCGGGTTTCATTCAGGTCGAGACGATCAACCAGGTCGCCAGCTTTCGCCGGAGCATGTATCTTCAGCCAATCCAAAACATCGAGCGCGGTCTGCAAATTCCACTGCGCCATGCGGTTGGTGAAGAAGTTGTTATCCACATGCTCGTGATACTCATCGGGGCCGATAACGTCGGTGTATTCATAGCGGCTTGCCGAGGCGTTCCATTCAGCGCGCGAGGCCCAGAATTTGGCCGTGTCGAGGATCAACTCAGCGCCTTTCTCGATGAACCAGGCGTCGTCGCCGGCAGCCTGCCAATACTGATGGGCAGCGTAGGCGATATCAGCAGAGATGTGAATTTCGATGTCGCCGGTCCAAATGCGCACCATTTTAGCCGGTTCGGCGTAGTGCGGCACCCAGCGCGGGGTGACTTCTTCGCCGGTGTCAGCGCTTTCCCAGGGGAACATCGCCCCTTCCCAGCCATTGTCGTGCGCCTTCCTGCGGGCAGCGGGCAGCCGGTGGTGACGGTAGTTCAGCAGGTTTTTGGCAATATGCGGCGCAGTATAGGTGAATAGCGGGAGCATGAAAATTTCGGTATCCCAAAAGGCATGGCCTCGGTAGCCAAAGCCGGAGAGGGTCTTGGCCCCAATGTTGACCCCGCCGCTCTTGGCGGCGTCGTGCCGCGGCGCGGCGATGAGCATCTGAAACAGGTTAAATCGCAAGGCAATCTGCGCTTCATCGTCGCCCTCGATGATAACGTCGGTGCGCTCCCACTCACGCGCCCAGGCAGCAGCGTTGGCTTCGAAAGCAGCCGGCCAATCCACGACGGCCTCGAGGCGGCGGAGAGCCAGGTCCAGTGGGTCAACGGACTCACGCATGGTGGCGACCGCCACAAACTTATCCACGATGATGGCTTTGCCTGGCTCGGCAGCCATTTTCATCAAGAGAGTCGGCGCATTCTCCACGTCGCAGAAACTCGAATCCAGACAATTACCCGCGACGCCAACCAGCCGCATCGCAGAAACGAAATCAATATTGGACGTGCGGGTGCGGGTGCGAAGGTAGACCGATTCGCCGCGTGAGCCTTGTGAGATCCAGCGCCAGTGAGCGATGCCTTCGTTATCGGTGTTGCCGTTGATGGCGGCGCGGCACTCAACCGTGCCTTCGAAATCCGGGGTGACCTGGCAGCGGATGAGCAGAACGTGCTCGTCGGCGAGAGAAGCGAAGCGCTCGAATTTGATCGTAGCGGCCCGCCCGGCGGGAGAAATCCACCGGACGCTGCGAGTCAGCACCCCGGTGCGCAGATCGAGCGACCGATTGAAGCTTTCCACCGTTCCGCTGTCGAGCGAGAAGCGCTCGCCGTCGAGCAGCACGGTAAATGGCAGCCAATCGGGGGCGTTGGCAAGCTCGGTGAAGACAACCGGCACCGCATCGAACACGCCATGCACGAATGTCGCCCGCCGGTCATTGGGATAGCCCTCCTCGAACGCGCCGCGCGTGGCGAGGTAGCCGTTACCGATCGTAAAGATCGTCTCTTTATGGTGTTGGGTATTGGGATCGAAAGTAGTTTCGGAGAGAGTCCAAAGGTCGGTCATTGTTTTCATCCAAATCGGGCAAAGTTCAGCAAATCGGCCAACGGTGCGGTCGCCAGACCGATAACGTGATCGCCGCCGCCATAATATATATACACAGTGCCATTCACAACCGGATTGGCGCAGCTAAAGACCACGTTGGGCACATCGCCGCGCAGCTCCCAGAGTTCCTGCGGCTCGAAGATAAAATCCTGCGGGCGGTGGATAACTTTTGCTGGATCATCCCGGTCGAGCAGGCACACGCCGAGGCGATACGTGCGGCCTGGATCATAAGCATGATAGAGCATCAGCCAGCCGTAATCGGTTTCGATGGGTACGCCGCCGTTGCCAACCCGCAAGGAATCCCAGCCGAGGCGGCTATTCTCACTCTCAGAAGGCCGCGGGCCAAAGATCGGGCGCATATATTTCTCGGGCCAGGTGATCATATCGTCGCTTTCAGCCACCCAGACCTGGGGCGGCCGGCGGTGCAGGGCAACGTAGCGCCCGTTGATTTTCCTGGGGAACAGCACATGATCTTTATTGTCCTCGCCGGTCACGATGGGGCCAAGCCGTTCCCAGGTGATCAGATTCTGGCTGCGCGCGATCATGGGCAGCACGCCGCCCCCGGTGTGAGTCGGTTCCCCGGAGCCGCTGAACTCGCTTCCGAAGGCGGTATAAGTCATGAAAAACGCGCCATCAATTTCGGTCACGCGCGGGTCTTCCAGACCACGCGAATCAAAGCCGTCTTGCGGCTCCAACACCGGGCGGCGCAGGCGGTTCCAGTAAAGCCCGTCGGCGCTGACGGCGTACCCGATGCGGCTGACCCAATCCAGCCCCTGGGCTCGGTAGTGCATGTGGAACAGCCCGTTGTGGTGGATCACCGCCGGGTTGAAAACATTATAGGTCTCCCAATCCGAGGTTGGATCGGGGATGAGAATTGGGGTAATTGAGGTACGTTGCAATTTCATTATTTCAATCCGTGTTCTGAATTGGTTTGGATATTCCCTTCACTTCGTCCTTGACCAACACAATACCGATAATGGCCAGCCAGATCATCAACAAAGCCGCCAGCGGCAGGGTGATGAGAATACTGGCAACGATCAAAACGGCGCAAAGCACAGAAATGGTCAGGATGAGTACGGGCTTTTTGCCCAGTAACAACAGGCAATTGCGATAAGTTGTAACCATGCGGTGGTCTTCCTGGATCAGCCAGAAAGGCCAGTAGAACAGGTTGGCGATAAACCAGTAGATGGCAATCGTCGCCCAAATCACCCGCAGGAGAGTCACTAGAAGGCCGCTGGTATGTTGATAAAACCAGAAGTTACCCACGATGACGCCGATCACCACCAGGTTGACTGCGCCCCACCGCCAGGCTGGCCAGAACATCTGGCGCATCGCCTGCCAATAATGACGCAGCTCCAGGTATTCATCATCTGCCAAACGCCGGGCAACCGCGTACATTGCTGCGGTAGCTGGCGGCCCGGCGACGATGGTGACTTGCAACGCCAGCCAGGCAATATTGAGGAAGGTCAAATGCACCCATTCACGCCACCAAAGGGAAATCGCGCGGCCGAAAAAGTGAAAGGCTTTGAGCATGGTTTATTTCCGGTGATCAGTGATCAGTTATCAGTGATCAGTCATCCGTGACGAGGCATGACGAACCACTGCTTATTGATTTACTGATCACTGTTCACTGATTACTGTTCACTGACCACTATCCCTTTACCCCTGCGTAGCTCACGCCCTCGATGTAATACCGGCTGAAGAAGAAGAACATCGCCAACGGCACCACGGCGTTGATCATTGCGCCGACCAGGGTCAGGTTCCACTGAGCCTTGTACTGCTGTTGGAAGGTGCTCAGCGCCACGTTGAGGACAAACATATCCGGAGTGTTCAAGTACAGCAGCGGGGCCAGGAAGTCATTCCACATCCCCTGGAATTGCAGGATGAACAGTGTCAGCAGGGCAGGGCGCGCCAGCGGCAGGATCACGTCTTTGTAGATCTGGAAATAGGAGGCCCCGTCAATAAAGGCGGCCTCCTCCAGTTCATGCGGAATGGCCTTGAGGAACTGCGTCAGCATGAAAATGCCGAAAGCATTGACGATACTGGGGAAGATCAAGGCATAAGCCATGTTCACCCAACCCATCTTGGAGATGATAACGTAGGTCGGAATCAGCGTGACAGCGCCGGGGATCATCATGGAAAGCAGCATGAAGTTGAAGATCAACCCTTTACCCGGGAATCTCAACCGGGCCAGGGCGTAGGCGGCCATAGAGCAGAAAACCAGCATTGTGAAAGCGCGGATGACCGAAAGCAAGGCCGTATTGAACAACCAGCGGAAGAACCGCCCGCCCCCGGCCAGAACCGCCAATTGTTGGAACAGGACCGTCGTGACCGCGCCAATCGCAATCCCCAGCAGCATGGCGAGGATCACGCGCTGCCAATCGGGGCGAGACATATAGAGGATGCCCACTGCCAGCAGAGCAAAAATGGAGACTGCGATACCGGTGGTCCAAAGGAAGGTGGTATTTTTGACCTCGAAGCTCAGGCGCAGGTAGAGGGAGCTTCCAAAACCGGTGAGGATAGCCAGTCCCAGGCAAATCGGCAGGCCGATGGCGGCCGGCAATCCCTTGCCCTTTTCCTCGCTGCTCAGACCGGCGAACAGGAAGGTGACGAAGAATATGAATACACCCGCCACCAACCCCAGCGAGGTAGACCCCTCCGGGCGCGGCTGCCCGCCGAGATCAGTGCGCCACAACCTGGGCCAGTTTTCTACCAGCCATTTGACCGGGAAGAAGGTCGGCGGCCAGGCAATGATCTCGGCATCGGTCTTGAAGGTGCCCAGAAATGCCAAAATGAATGGGGTGAAGAGAATCAACCCGATGACGATCAAAACGATATAGACGATTGCCCGGCTGATCCGCCGCTGCGCAGAAGCCACAGCCGGGGAAATCGGTCGAACAGGACGTGCGAGAGATACGGTAGCCATCGTCGCCTCCTGGATTTAGTATTGTTCCGTGCCACGCTCGATGAAGCGGCGCTGGACGAAGGTAAAGAAAAAGATAACCGCCGCCAGAACGAAGGCCATGGCGCTGGCATACCCCATCGTTGGCGGTCCATTGGTTCCCAGGGCCTCCGAGTAAATCAGGTAGACCGGCACCAACGTGGTATCGAGAGGCCCACCGGCGGTGAGTATTTTCACCTGGTCGAAAATCTGCCAGGTGCCGATTGTGCCCAACACGATAACCAATAAAAGCACTGGTCGCAGCATGGGCAGGGTAATTTTCCAGAACTGCTGCCATTTATTGGCGCCATCAATCGAAGCGGCTTCATACAAGGAGGGTGAGACTTCCTGCAAAGCGGCCAGGAACATGATCATGAAGGTCGGTGCGGTGGTGAAGATATTCTGGAACATGATCGCCATCCAGGTCACACTGGGGCCGCGCAGATACCAAAGATTAGAGGGGATATTGCCCCCAAAGGCGGTGACAAACAGTTGAATCAAACCCCGGGGGTTATTCAGCCACTCGACGGGGAGCCAATTGCCGCCAAAAACCGCCCAAAGTTTGGACAAACCGAAGTTGAGATAACCAGTCTTCAGATACAACCACCAGAAGATCATGGTGATCACAACCGATGAGGTCACACTGGGCGCGTAGAACAGCGTGCGAAAAAGTTGTGACCCCTTTACCTTGACATTGATGAGTGTTGCCAGAGCCAGGGCCAACGCGGTTTGAGTTGGCACGACGATCACCACGTACCAGAGAACGTTGACCAACGACCGGATGAACTTGCCGCTTGGATTGAGCGCCTTGATATAGTTATCCAACCCCGCCCATTTGGGCGGCCAGGTATACAAATCGAAATGATTAAAGCTGATATAGATCGCGAAGAGAATGACGCCGATGGTGAATATCAACGTCACGATCAGGTAAGGCGACAAGAATAAATAGGCCATCATCGCCTCAGTGCGGGCGCGAGGATTTCGCCAAATACTACGGCCGGTGCGTGTGACTGTGGACATCGAACACCTCCGAAAGGTCTGAGGGCTTAAGCTGGGGATGTGGAGAATCTTGATCCCCTTGGGTCCCTCCATCCTCGCCAAGAAACGAGGATGGAGGGAGAGGAGAAGAAAGGCCTCTCATCACCTAAGAACAGGCGTGGGCAAAGAGAGGGTCAAGAACAACAAATTATTTTCCGTCGAGGATATCCTGGATTTCTTGCTGCGCCTGGGCGAAAGCCTCATCCACGGTCTGATCGCCGAGGTAGATGCGCTCCAGGGCCTTGCCGACTGCGTCGTTGATCTTGCCGGTGTTGGGTCCCCAGTAAGCAACGCGGGTCAGGTCGAACAGGCCGCCCTGGGCGATGGCTTTGTCGTTGGCATCAACAACGAGATCCACCTGATCCGGGTGAGTGCTGTAAGCGAAGCCGGTTTTGACGATCTCGGCTTGATTCTCGCGGCTGGTCAAGAAGATCGCCAGGGCTGCAGCAGCCTTGGGGTACTTGGTAGCCGCATTGACGCCGATGCCATTGGTGAAGATCACGTCGGCATTGCCTTGAGGGCCAGCGGGCAGTGAGACAGCTTTCCACGCCACATCCGCGTAGCTCGTGCGCATGAAGTTGACCATCCAGCCGCCTTCGTAGGTCATACCCACGAGTTTCTTGCCGATGGCCTCGCCGCACCAGCCTGCACCAACGTCCGAGGCGGTCACGATAGCGCCGCTATTCTTCATGTCGGCGACGAAGGTGGCAGCCGCTTTGATCTCAGGGGTATCAACCGTAGCGGTCTTGAAGTCGGGGCTGACATACGCCCCGCCGTTGCCGAAAGCCCACGGGGCGAAGCGCGCCCAATCAGCATTCTGGCAGAAGCCGCTATACTTGCCGGTGGCCTGGATCGCCTCGGCTGCGGTTTTCAGATCATCCCATGTCCAGTCCGCGGTTGGCTCGGGGATGCCCGCCTCGGTGAAAGCCTCGGGCAGGTACACCAAACCCAGCGTGCCCCAGTCCTTGGGCAGCGCGTAAGTTTTGCCATCCAGGGTGAAGATGGACATCAAAGCGGGGATGAAATCGCCACGCCCGGTGCCCGCGGCGGCCATGTAGGAGTCCAGCGGCATCAGTTGGCCGGTGGAGCCGAAGGCCGTCATCAGTTGATCGTCTACGTAGAAGACATCCGCGGCGGTGCCGCCAGCCATGGCTGCTTTCATCTTGGTCTGGAAGTCTGCCGGGATCGGTTGGAAATCCACCTTGACGTTGGGGTAAATCGCGTTGAAACGCGTAATCGAGTCACGATAGATTTGCTGCTCGGTCTCGTCGCCCCAGCCGGAGAAGACAATGCTGGCGCCTTCCTCGACCTCCAAAACGGCTAACCCGGTCAGGCCAGTGCCGACCGAAGCGCCGCCGCCGGTGAGGAATTCGGACGCTTCTTGCTCAGCCTGGGCGAAAGCCTCATCCACGGTCTGGTCGCCGAGGTAAACACGCTCGAGGGCTTTGCCAACCGCGTCGTTGACTTTACCGGTATTGGGACCCCAATAGGCCACACGGGTCAGCTCGAACATCCCACCCTGGGCGATAGCTTTGTCATTGGGATCCACAACCATATCGAGCTGATCGGGGTGAGTGCTGTAAGCGAAGCCGGTCTTGACGATCTCAGCCTGGTTGTCTTTACCAGTGAGGAATAACGCCAGGGCCGCGGCAGCCTTGGGGTACTTGGTAGCCGCATTGACGCCGATGCCATTGGTGAAGATCACATCGGCATTGCCTTTGGGGCCAGCGGGCAGCGAGACAGCTTTCCAGGTTACATCTGCGTAGCTTGTGCGCATGAAGTTGACCATCCAGCCGCCTTCATAGGTCATGCCCACGAGTTTCTTGCCGATGGCTTCGCCGCACCAGCCTGCGCCTACATCCGAGGCGGTTACGATCAAGCCCTGCTTGTACATATCGGTGAGGTACAGTGCCGCACCCTTGACTTCGGGTGTATTCATCATGGGTGCAGTGAAATCAGCGTTAGCATAAGCGCCGCCATTTCCGAAAGCCCACGGGGCAAAGCGCGCCCAGTCAGCGTTCTGGCAGAAGCCGCCATACTTTCCGGTAGCCTTGATTTTCTCAGCCGCTGTTTTCAGATCATCCCACGTCCAGTCCGCGGTTGGCTCGGGGATACCGGCCTCGGCGAAGGCCTCGGGCAGGTACACCAAACCCAGCGTGCCCCAGTCCTTGGGCAGCGCGTAGGTCACATTGTTGAGGGTGAAGATAGACAGCAAGGCAGTGATGAAATCAGAGCGATTGACGCCGGCCTCTTTCATGTACTCATCCAACGGCAGGAGCTGGCCGGTGGGGCCAAAAGCTGTCATCAGTTGGTCGTCTACGTAGAAAACATCCGCGGCGGTGCCGCCAGCCATGGCTGCTTTCATTTTGGTCTGGAAGTCTGCCGGGATAGGCTGAAAATCTACGGTAACGTTCGGGTAAACTTCGTTGAAGCGCGCAATCGAGTCGCGATAGATCTGCTGCTCGGTTTCGTCGCCCCAGCCGGAGAAGACGATGCTGGCGCCCTCTTCAACCGCGATTACGCCCTCGGGGAGGGGTGTCTTGGTCGGTTCGGAGGCAGGCGGTTTTGTCGGCGGCGCACTTGTATCAGTGGGTGCAGTCACTACTGTCTCAGTTGCATTACCGCAGGCAGTCAGGACCATGCTGAGGATCATCAGCAGGCTAAAAACAAGAAAAAGGGGATTGGTTTTCTTCATCTCGATACTCCTTCAGGTTAGTTGGGAATGAACAGGGTTATGTTCTCTTTTCGCTGGAAAATGATCTTTTATTGTGGGAATAGCAAAAACCTCCTGGTAGCATCCAGCGCGGCATCTCCGATTTCTTGTTTCGTTATCTGTTATAATCTGACGCCAAATCAGGGGCATTCGACCGCCGCTGGTTGTTGGGAGTCACTCATGCGTTCCTGGCAGGGATGGTGAGTGACTCCCTTGTTAATTTTCTCCGCCTATCCGCGATAGGGGGTAAATCACACCGCTTATGCTGCTTCCATGCACCCGCAAGAGTTGCGAATAACCAACTGGGTGGCCACAATAGTTCTGGATGACGCAGTTACGGTTCCGTACAGCCGCTCGAGCAATAACCGAGCCGCCAGCCGGCCAACTTCTATGGTGGGAATACTGACAGTCGTCAATGATGGATCCGCGTAGGCTGACCAAAAGATATTATCGAAGCCAACGATCGCCATCTCTTGCGGCATCTTGATGCCAAGCTGGCGTGCGGCGCGCATGGCTCCAATAGCCATCGCATCATTGGATGCGACAATCGCGGTCGTTTCGGGCCTGTCTTTGATCGCACGCAAAAAGGCGTCTTGCCCGGTTTCAGGTGTCGTGTCTTCCGATTCGACAATGTGAGATTCCAATCCGGCGGCGTTGACTGCAAATTGGTATCCTGCAGAACGTTCCTCGCAACTGATCCACCCTTTCGGGCCTTGTAAAAAAGCGATATGGGTATGCCCATGCACTTTGATGAGATGATCGGTCAATGTGCGTGAGCCGCCTTCGTTATCGGCCAATACAGCAGGAAATGGGGTCTCGCGCAAGGCATTATCAACCAATAAGGTAGTCAAACCTAACCGGGCGACCGAAAGAATGAACCCCGGCAAAAACTCCGGGCCAGCCAGAACAACTGCGTCTGCTCGTTTTTCTTGTAAGGCCGGTAGGGATTGAGGCCCCTGTGCAAGCTGCTCATCAGTCACAGTCAACAGCATAATACTGTAACCTTCCAGACTGAGACTTGCCTCCATCCCGTGCATGATGTAGGAATAGAACGGATCTGCTGCAGCCGGGAAACGACGCCGGTGAACCATGAAAATGACAGTATGGGTTCGATCGGTACTGAGGTTGCGCGCGGCAACATTCGGACGGTAATTCATCTCCGCAGCCAGGTCCAACACTCTTTGCCTCAATTCAGGGCTTACACCCAACTGGTCATTGAGGGCGCGCGACACAGTTGCCACGGAAACCCCAAGTTGTTCAGCTAAATCGCGGATGGTGATCATAAGTCAGTGTTGATTTTAGTAAAACATACGTAAACGGTTACGTACATTATACGGGAGATAAGCCTGATTGTCAAATATCGCCTTCTCCCTGGATAACCTCAGGGGTAATTGACCAATTTTGTCTTGTCATTTTGGATACTCTGTCCACGGCTGGATTCGCGAACGATTAATTCTGGACGCACAAGCACCTGCGCTCCAGGCAGGGATGTCTCATTCAGAATGCTCAAGAGGATAGAAATGACCTGCTGGCCCACCTCCCAGATCGGCTGCCTGACGGAGGTCAGGGTGGGCGTCAAATATTGGACCATAGGCGTGTCATCGAAACCTGTGATTGCCAGATCCACTCCCACTTGCAGCCCTCGTTCCTGGGCTGCACGTATAGCGCCGATTGCCATCACATCATTGAAGGCCATGATCGCGGTGGGGCGCTGGATAACTGGCAATTCCAACAAACGTGAAGTCGCTTCCAACCCGCCCTGGAAATTGCCCTCGCAACGCAAGATCAAACCCGGCGATACGGAGATTCCGTTAGCAGCAAGGCCGCTCAGATAGCCATCCATTCGGTTTTGACCGACCCGCGAATCTTTCGGCCAGGCTAAGGCAGCAATATGGCGGTGTCCCAGTCTCACCAGATGCTCTACAACCATTTGCATACCGGCCGCGCCATCTATATCTACAAATGGGAACGACAGCTCTGGATTCGAGCGGCCGAACGCCACAAACGGAAAACCTCTTTCTTGCAAAAATGTCACCCGCGGGTCATCGTATTCGACGCTGGATATGACAAAACCATCAACTCGATTGGTATCAATCAAATCGCGGTAAGCAGTAACAGTTTCCTGATCGAAATGATGGGGGAAGCACAGCAGATGGTAGCCAGCGGTTTCCGCAGCCTGGGCCATGCTCTGCAATAACTGGTCGAGGATCGGGTTGACCTGATCGGGTGGGGCCGGCGCCCAGGAGTAGCCAATCAAGCAGCTTTGCTGCAATCGCATATTGCGAGCGATCGAGTTTGGGTGGTATCCAAGAGTTTGGACTGCCTCTAAGATACGTTCTTTCGTTTCTTTGGAAACCTGCGCCTGCTTATTGAGAACTTTAGAAACGGTTTGATAGCTCACCCCCGCCTGTACCGCTACCTGTTTCAAAGTCACTCGTTGCGCCATCAGTATCTCCTCGGACAAATGCGAGCGTTCGGGCGAACGTTCGCATTCAATATACCCAATAATTCACCCCTTGTCAAGTATGAATTTAATTCTCATTCATCAGCGGCCGATAGATAACTTTCAACCCCCACCCACCACAAAATCGAACCGAGCCGTTAATCCATCGGTTGACTCGGTGAACGTTACCAGCAGTAACGGGGAGAAAATGCCATCTCCCTGGTTTTCGGTCACATCCGGGAAGAATAGTTGAGTGGTCAACACCGCACCGCCTGGCGGCTGCACTTTGACGTGAATGTGCTCCGTCCGCCCTGGATACAGCCCAGGAACCACCGTTTCGAGCCGGTAGTAGCCGTTTTCGTCGGTGAATTGATGGCCGCGCAGCCGGTAACCGGCGTTGTCGTACACGCCATCGCCGTCAGCCTGCCAGAAATCCAGCAATGCGTTGGCGATGGGTTGGCAGTCCGGGGTCAGAACGTAACCGGTGAGAATGAGCGGCGTTCCTACCACACCTTCATCAAGCAGCGAGGCGCGTTCGGGTGAGCCGGACTTGAAATACGGCCCTTCGGTCAGCGCCGGTAATGGGGTCGCGGGGCTGGCGCAGTTGGGCGCGGGAAGCGCTGTCTCGACCGGGCCAGGATAGGCTTCGGGAGGGGTCGGTGTGGCCTCGGTCGCCGGGGAAGCTGACGGCATTGGATACGCCGCGGCTGTAGCAGCTGGCGGGGTAGCGTCTGTGTCGGCGGGGGCGCTGGTGGGTGTGACCACAGGGTTTCCCCCACAGGCGGAGATAACGACCAGCCCTACGGCGAACAGGGCTAGCCATTTGAAATGGTGGGTTGGCAAATTTGAATTTTTCATGTAAAACCACAATGCATCGTTCCATGTGTATCGGGTTGAAACAGGATGCAAGGATAAAAAGATATAGAAACAATCTTTTCTGGCAATGGAGCATAACTCGCTATTACGTTGGTCGAGTAGGCGTTTTTTGCCGTAATCGAGACCAGACATTGCGCCAAAACGCTGGTTTCGACAAACTCAACCGGCGTTTTGGTCACCGTTGATAGCGACTTATGCGGTACTACCTTTTCTGATTCTGATGTTTTTTGTGGTTGGGTTGCAAACCGTCCACGAATAGGCCACGAATACTCGAATTTATGCGTCCCATTTCGTGTATTCGTGGAATATTCGTGGATGGTTCGAGCAAAAATGGCAAAACCACAAACTCCGGCAGAACCAGAATCTTTTTATCCTTTCATCCTGTTAACTCCCTCTTCATCGAAGGCAAGAAATATCGGATAATTTCTATCCGATTATCTCGGCAATCTTAACCGGAATCCAAAAGCAAGTCAATAGTGACAGACTTTCACACAATCCCCTGTAAATCCTATGATTCTGTGGCACAATTCACCCCATGCACATTGACCAGCTCATCCGCTCCCGCCGCAAAACCGTGGCGCTGATCGTCGAACGCGACGGGCAGTTGACCGTGCGCGCCCCGCTGCGCCTCTCGCTCGCCCGCATCCAGGAAATGGTGGAGCAGAAGGCCGATTGGGTGCGCCGCAAGCAGGCCCAATCCCGCGCGGCCAGCCCCACCTCCCCTCCCCGGCAGTTCGCCGTGGGCGAGACGTTTTTGTTCCTCGGGCAACCCTACCCGCTGGAGATCGTCCCGCGGGCGGCTGATCCCCTCCAATTCGAGGAGCTTTTTCTCCTCGACCAGCGGGCAATCCCCCGGGCGAGAGACATCTTCACAAACTGGTACAAATCCCAGGCGCGCGCCATCTTCACCGAGCGGGCAAATGAATACGCCCGCCGCTTCGGATTTTCGTTCGACCGCCTGCGCATCTCGTCGGCCCGCACCCGCTGGGGGTCATGCAGCAGCCGGGCGACGCTCAGCTTCACCTGGCGGCTGGTGATGGCCCCGCCGGACATCGTGGATTACGTCATCGTCCACGAGCTGGCGCACCTGCGGGAGAAGAACCACTCGGCGGCCTTTTGGGCTGTCGTGCAGGCCATCTTGCCCGATTACAAAACCCGCCGCAAGTGGCTGAAAACCAACGGGGGCCAGTTGACGCTGGATTGAGCCATGTACAAAGCCCTCGATACCCGCAGCGAGACCGAGATCGTCATCCTGAGCCGCGCCTGGGCCAGGCGGCTCGACGAGCTGCGCCAGATGGATCGCCGGGACTGGCTGGTTTGCCAGGGCTGCCGCCAGCCGGTGCGGGTGCGCGCCGGGCGGTTCCGCCGCGCCCATTTCGCCCACAAACATCTCAAAGGCTGCTCTTACGGCGCTGAATCGCCCGCCCTGCTCGAAGCCCGCGCCGTACTCTACGGCTGGCTCGCCGGGCAGTTTCCCGATGGCCTGACGGTGGAAAAACAGATCGAGGGGACAGCCCTGCTGAGGCCGGTTGATTGTTGGGTGGAGAAGGATGGGATTTGCCTGGCCTATTGGATTGTCGCCGACCGGATGAAACTCGACGCCCGTGAGACTCTCCGCTCGTCGCTCGCATTGGATGGGGTCGCGGTGACCTGGGTGCTGGACTCCGCCCTGTTGAACCCGGATCCCCAGCGGCTCGAAGCGATCCGCTTATCCCCCACCGAACGGGATTTCCTGCAAGAAAGCGCTTACGACTCCACCGGCGACGATCTGCAAACCGGCCAATCGCTGCACTTCCTGGATGCCCAGGCGGGACAGTGGATCACTTACCGGTCGCTACATTTGGTTCACCGCCCGAACATCTTTGCGGGGCGCTGTTTATCCCACCCTCTCGCGGAGGTGACCGCCCACCCACTCACCGGGGAGCCGGTGCATCCTGGCGAGGAAGAGCGGCTGTCGCGCGTGCGCCGGGCGCAAACCGAGCGCGAAGCCGCCATCCGCAAAGCCGAAGCCCGCTATCAGCGCTGGATGGAAGCCCATGCCGCGGGCAAAATCCCCCACCCCGCCCCGGCGCCCGCCGAGCGTCCGCGCAGCGCCTTGGGGCTGGGCACACCCGAAACTTATCCGTGTACCTTTTGCGGCACGCTGACCGAAGACTGGTGGACGACTTTTCTGGATCACGGCGTGCGCAAGTGCAAATGCCGCGCCTGTTTGGCGAAAGGGCTGGGTTGAGATAATTATCGAGGCATTTTCAAAACAAAGGTACCCTGTTCTCGAGTGCTTATCTCCTGGCAGCAGGGATGTAGAGTTTGTAGGGATAATTCAGCCGCAGGATTTGAAAACCGTCGCTTCCAGTCGCCAGGTAGATCCAATCGCCCGAGACCTGCATTTCCGCGACTTGCCAGGGGATGGACTCGGTCAGGAGCACCTGTACGTCTCGGGGATCGTGCGCCGACAAAAGCTGAAATTCCCCATCGTCTGTGGTCAAAAACAGAAGCTCGCCAGTGGCATCCAGCGCGGTTATTGTTGACGAATATCCGTAATGAGAGTAAATCTCTGGGTGCGGCAATCCATCCAAAGCAGCCAGGTATAATGCCTTACTGTTGCTGTGTCCGGTTGATATCAATGTAAAATACAAGACATCCTTCTCAACGTCCATCGCACTACTTCCTAGATTTATATAATCCAATGATCCTGACCGAAAGATATCATCAGGATCGGTGGCATCGTAAATATCTACGCCGCCTGTGCTACCTAACCAATATGCAAAACAAGTATATTTGCCGCTGACTCGAAGGTCATAGGCGGCATCATATATTCCCCCGTAATCACGCATAAAAGGCTCAGAAGGATTGGACACGTCAATAATACCCAAACTCGATTGCCAAAATTGGCTGTTATAGATAATATAGGCCAATTGATCCACAACCTGAACATCCTCTGCCTTCAGATCGAGGCTTCCCAATAGAGTGGGAGAGATCGGATTGCTGACATCCAGGATTCTGAAACCGTTCACCTCGGGATACGCAAAATAGGCCGTGTTCCCAACCACATCAACCGAAGTTGCGCTGATCGGGATTTGGGTTACCAGTGTCGGGCTAATCGGGTTGCTGATGTCAATGACCTCCACCTGACTGGCATTGCCAGGAAGACCTTCCTCCTCGGCGATAAAGGCCAGGTTACCCACCACCTTCAGATCCACAGCAGGCAATGCGGTATGGTATTGCCCCACCAGATCAACTGTAACAGAGATATTTTCGGCGTGAGCGCTGAGCAGCCCATCGGCTTGAGCGACCGATGGGCGTGCGAACTCGAATTGGATCAATCCGCCCAAAACGAGAATTAAAGCCACGATCGGGATGAGACAAACGATGAAACCACGATGGCAAAGGCGATTCGAATTCATATAACCTCCTCAAATAAATAATCCTGCGCCTGTGGACATCAACCATCATTTACATAATTATTGTAGCATAACCCTCCATCACAGGTGGCGTCAAACCTGATCGGCAGCAAAGTCCCCCGTGGAAAATCAATTCAGCAAATCGGTCACCGGGGGAATGGGCGCAAGGTACTTCTGGCAAATCTCGATATTGGCGGTTTTCAGGAAATTCAGCGCGTTTTCATCCGGGCGGTAGGCCGTGCCGTAGACCAGGCGCGTGATCCCGGCGTTGATCAGCACCTTGGTGCAGTTGATGCACGGAAAATGCGTCACGTAGCAGATCGAGCCTTTGGTGGAGACGCCGTGCAGCGCGGCCTGGATGATGGCATTCGTCTCAGCGTGGATGGTGCGCACGCAGTGACCCTCCACCATGAGATGGCCGGCCTCGTCGCAGTGAGGCTGGCTCGCCGGGGAGCCGTTAAAGCCGGTGGTCAGGATGCGCTTTTCGAGCACCAGCACACACCCCACGAACGCCCGATCGCAGGTGCTGCGTTCGGAAACGGCATAAGCGATTTTCATGAAATAAGAGTCCCAATCAGGTCGCATAAAAAGCCTCACAAGAGAAAATTATCAGCCTGGCCGATCACAAAAGGAACGCGGAGGTCCGCAGACGAACGCGGAAAATTAGTGTCCAATTTTGGGATCGGGGCGGGCAGAAAACCAACAGCCTGCGATTATAGCACGGCTGTAGCGACCCACCAGCCATTCGCTGCGCGTCCATGGCACCCCCTTGCTCCTTTGGTGGTATGCCTGTATATTTGGGGGTGTTGGCGTTCAATTCCCCATTTCTTCGTTGTCTGTCGGCCGCAGCCAGCCGTGGTGAGTGGATTACTATCGAAACAAAAAGGCTCACAGTCTTGGAGAGACACAACCATGTTCACCTTTGGATCACCCAACATTAAAAAGCTTACCGCCCAGAGCGACGTGCAGGGGTTAATTCAAGCCTTGGGTTATCAAAGGAATGAGAAGGTGCGCCGGGAAGCTGCCAAGGCGCTGGGGTTGCTGCAAGATGCTCAGGCGGTTGAGCCGCTTATGGCCGCGCTAAAGGATGAGAATGGCGATGTGCGCG
>DYIZ01000184.1 GCA_020723385.1 Candidatus Aquidulcis sp. | reverse complement strand
GGTAGGAAAAGCCGTTCGAGCCTGAGGTGGTGGTTTCGATGGGCATGGCGTAGACTGGCTGTGTCTTATCTGTTGACTTGGCCCATTCTTCCAGGGACGAATACCCGATGAAGTGGGTCGGATGATTTTGTTGGTTGTTCATCGCGATTGTGCCTCCTGGTTGTTGAACACGTGGCTGATTTTCTGGTAAGAGAAAGGGCATAAGCTCAAACAAAAACTCCCCGAATTCATGGCTTGGGGGAGTTGTGCTCAATTCGATATTTTGATACAATCAGAGCACAAGCAGGCCCTCTGCTTGTAGCCGCCCTGGGTGCCCCCCCCATCCAGGGCGACGCTTTTTAAGGTCAAGTGCTGATATGGTCGGGCGATTGAACAGTGGAACAATGCCCATTTCCTGCGTTACCGATAACCTTACTGATGTTGCTGTCTTTTCCATTCATGCAGCTCGTGCGAGAAATCGCAGTGAACACAGCGATGGCGGCGATCTTTCATCACAAGAGCAAGCTCCTCCGGAGTAAGCTCGACCATGTTTGGCCGGTTCGCCCGGTTACAGGCGGTGCGATAGATACCCTGGTCGTTCTTCTCGAACACGAAATGGGCGATGAAACGTCTGCGGTCGGGTTTGTACATCCAGCGGTGGATGGGTTCGGACATCAATGGGGTCTCCTATAAACTCGTGCGCTCATTTGGAAGGGCGCTGATAGGGGGATTGTAACTTAACTATTGCAATGTGTCAATAAACTGTTACAAAGATTGGGAAAATAAAAGCAGCCCGTTTGGGGCTGCCTTTATTTTCGATTTTGGAATGCCGATTGTTCGATGGATGTTTCGGGATGTGAACGATGTCAAAAAAGCGTAATAGCCAGCGCGGGATACGCTACGTGGCTTTCCCCAGCGGCCCGGTATCGCCTTTCTTATACGGTGTACCATCCTCTTTGAACAGCCACTTGCCTTGTCCCCCGCGCTGGTGATAGATTTCAGCGCAGTAAGCTACATCGGCTTCATCCACAAACGTTCGATAGCCATCATTGCCCAAACGTTTGATATACCCTGCATTGACCCATTTCAATATAGTTTGGTGTAACACGTTGTATTTTCGAGCCGCCTCACTGATCCAGATCGCCATGCCTTTGAGGTGGGCGTGCTTCTGGTATTCGGGCAGTTCGTCTTTAGGGGTAGGGGTCATCACGATCACCGCTTGTTCACTCACGCCGATTTCTCCACCGGGTAGGATAGCTGCCCTGATTTTACCCTTATCAATCCAGGCGCGCAACTTGACTTCACTGATGCGTAAGCGAGAAGCGGCGTCGGGGAGAAGAAGGAAGTGGTCGAGTGTCATAAGCCTTTTCCTGAAAGCACACCACCCCAGGGCTATAGCCAGTGGGGTGGTGTGCAACCGTACTCGGAACTGAGGCTGATAGCCTGCACGGCGAGAATATTTCGATTTCAGGTGAGTGCGGAGAGGCTCGAACTCTCAACCAATGGCTTAAAAGGCCACTGCTCTACCATTGAGCTACGCACCCGCATTGCAGTATGGTTTTAGCGTCCAGCATTCTATCATGCACATGCTGGAACGTCAACGTCACCCTTGACTTTTGTTGCCAGCCTTGATACTATCCTCGCCAGTAATCATTTCTCGGGAGGACCTTATGCCTGATTTGACTTATGTGACTGAAGCTTCTTTCCAATCCAATGTGATCCAATCGGCGCTGCCGGTGGTTGTGGATTTCACTGCTACGTGGTGCGGACCATGCAAGATGCTCGACCCCATTGTCAAGCAATTGGCCCACGAGTGGAACGGTAAGGTCAATTTTCTCAAGATGGATGTTGACGAAAATCCCAACCTCACCATGCAATATCAAGTCATGGGCGTTCCAACCCTGATGCTGTTCGTCAACGGACAGCCAGTGCAGCGTCTGTCCGGCTACCAGCCCAAAGATAAGATCGTCTCGAAATTCAAGGCGCACATCTAGTTCGCTCCCAACCCCGGCAAAAGATTACCGGGCAGTGGCATGGCAAACGACCGGCTCATCGCCGGTCGTTTGCTTTTATCGCGGCAGCGCGCCAACTCTCAATAAGCGTTAATTTATAAATTGGATAGCTTTTGGTATAATATTATTGCGACCATTCGCAATAACGAGAGCTTGCAATGTCACACTGCCATACCCTCATCCAAAACCTGCGCCAGAACGGCTATCGCATCACCCCCCAGCGGGAGATGATTATCGAGTCGCTGGCGCACCAGCCCGGACACCAGACCGCCGAGCAGGTGTTCGATCAAGTCAAGACCCGCACCCGCTCGGTCAATATCGCCACCATTTACCGTACTCTGGATCTGCTCGTCAGCCAAGGGCTGGCCACTCGAACTTCTCTGTGTGAAGGTGAAGTGGTTTACGCCACCCGGCAACACGGCCCGCATATCCACCTCGTCTGCCGGCAGTGCGGATGCCTTATCAACGCCGATTCCGGGTTGATGGTTGGGGTATCTGATCAATTGCAGGCGCTCTACGGCTTCGATGCTGATTTGCAGCATATTTCGATCACCGGTCTTTGTACAGCTTGCCAACATAATTCACCCCAAGGAGGTTGATATGTTACTCTCACCGGTTGCGATGCACATTCCCGATGGCTTTCTTTCGACCCTGGTTTCCCTGGTTTTGTGGGCCGCGACAGCCATCGTTGTTGGCTACGCTCTCAAACGGGTCAGCAAAGACCTGGGAGAACGCCAGGTACCCCTGATGGGCGTGCTGGCGGCGGCGATCTTCGCCGGGCAGATGCTCAACTTCTCGGTCGCCGGCGGCACTTCTGGCCATCTGATGGGCGCGGCGCTCGCCACGATTTTGCTCGGCCCCTGGGCGGCGATTTTGGTGTTGACCACGGTTGTCGGCGTTCAGGCGTTGATCTTTCAGGACGGCGGACTGCTGGCGATGGGCGCCAATATCTTCAACATGGCCATCGTTGGCGTGGCAGTATCCTATACAGTTTACCGCAGCGTGCAAAAACTGTCCGGCGGGCGTAAATGGGGGGTGTTCACCGGCGGGTTTGCCGCGGCCTGGCTGTCTATCTTCATCGCTGCGCTGGGGGTGGCGCTGCAACTGGCGGCCTCGGGCGTTTCCCCGGCCAATATCGCCATCCCGGCCATGGGCGGCATCCATGCGCTTATTGGCATCGGCGAGGGGCTGATCACCCTCGGGGCGCTGGCTTTCCTGTACGCCACGCGGCGCGACCTGCTGCACATCGGCGAGCCGGCGCCGGCGCGCGGCGGGCTGGTGTGGGCAGCCGGGCTGCTGATCGCTCTGCTGCTGGCGGTTGCCTCCCCGCTGGCCTCGGTATTCCCCGACGGGCTGGAGTGGGTTGCCGGGGAACAGGGATTCCTCGAAGCCGCTAAAAGCCCGCTTTACCAGGTGATCCCCGATTACGTCTTCCCCGGCATCTCCAATACCACCCTGGCAACGATTATCGCTGGAATCGTCGGCGCCCTCATCGTCTTTGGTGTGGCGCTGACGGTCGCTTACCTGCGGCGTAACCGGCAAACCACCGGATGAGACCCTAAGGGTTTCAGTAGATGCTCAACGGTCCACTATTCGGCGCACGAAGAAGTTCTTTCTCGACCATCTTCTTCGTAAAACCCTTAGGGTCTATCCTCCTCGGGTGACGATGCACATCCATTTCCTCGATCCCTACCGGCCAAGAGTCAGCCCGATTCACCAGCTCGACCCGCGCGTCAAGCTGTCGCTGACTCTCGTTTTCATCCTGACCGCAGCCCTGTCGCCGATTGGGGCGTGGCCGGTGTATATTCTGTTGTTTTCGCTGGCGCTGTCAATCGTCTTGCTGTCGGCGCTGGGGGTGGGATACGTGCTCAAACGGGCATCGCTGGCGTTCCCGTTCGTGCTGGCAGCGCTGCCGGTGATCTTCACCATCCCCGGCGCGGCGCTGGTCAGCCTGCCAGTCGGTGCGTGGAGGCTGACGGCCACTGCGCCGGGGGTGGAGCGCTTCGTGAGTGTGGCGCTCAAATCCTGGCTGTCGGTGCAGATGGCGATTGTGCTGGCGGCCAGCACGCCGTTCCCCGATCTGCTCCTGGCGATGCGGGCGCTGCGCATCCCCCGCCTGCTGGTGGCGCTGTTTGCGCTGATGTGGCGCTATCTGTTCGTGCTGGCTGATGAAGCCCTGCGGCTGATACGCGCCCGAGCCGCCCGCAGCGGGCAGAGTGACCTGCCGGGAATGCGTTCCGGCGGCAGTGTGGCCTGGCGAGGGCGCGTGGCGGGCGGGATGGCGGGCAACCTGTTCCTGCGCGCGTTCGAGCGCAGCGACCGCATTTACATGGCGATGGTCTCGCGCGGCTACGATGGTGAGATCCGCTCGCTGCCGCTGCCAGCCATTGGCCAGTCAAGCTGGCTGACGCTGGCAGGGGGACTGGCTATTTTGGGATTGATCTTGGGACTTGGATTGATTTTCTGAGGGCCGGACATGCACCATTCTATCGAAATCGAACACCTGTCGTTTGCCTACCCCGACGGCCATCCGGCCTTGCGGGATGTGACCCTGCGCATCGCGCCTTGCGAGAAGGCCGCGCTGGTGGGGCCGAATGGGGCTGGAAAGAGCACGTTGATGCTCCACCTCAATGGGATTCTCAGCGGGAAAGGGGTCATCCGGGTGAGCGGGATGGAACTGAACCCGCAGAACCTGGGCCGGGTGCGCTCGCAAGTCGGGCTGGTTTTCCAATCCCCCGATGACCAATTATTTTCACCCACCGTGTTCGACGATGTGGCTTTTGGGCCGTTGTATCAGGGCTGCCCGCCGGATGAAGTGCGGGCGCGGGTGGACGAGGCTTTGGCCGCCGTCCACATGAGCGAGTACGCCCGGCGGGTGTCCCATCATCTGAGCGTGGGGGAGAAGAAGCGCATCGCCATTGCGACGGTGCTCTCGATGAAGCCGGAGTTGCTGGTGCTGGACGAGCCGACCGCCGGGTTAGATCCACGGGCCCGCCGCTCGCTGATCCGCCTGCTGGATGAATTGCCCCTGACGATGCTGGTCTCGACGCACGATATGCTGCTAGTGCGCGAGCTGTTCCCGCGCACGATCATCATGGACGAGGGCAGCATCGTCGCCGACGGGCCAACGGCGGAACTGATGAGCAACACGGCGCTGCTGGAAGCGCACGGGCTGGAAATGCCATGAGAATTAGCCACAGAGTACACAGAGATCACAGAGAAATCCGAGAGGATATGAAATTGATTCTCTGAGTTCTCTGGGATCTCTGTGGCAAATTACTTAAGCTCGTTGGCGAAGACTCATTTTTCTTTCAACAACCCCAATCCGATCAACAACGATATCACCCCAAACAGCGCCGCCAGGACTCCCAGGAGCCAGCGGCGCTTTTTGAGGGCCACCGCCGAGACTCCCATCAGCCCCGCGCCCATCACCCCGTTCACTTTCTGCACCACCGCATCGGCTTCGGCGGGTGATTTCCCCCGGTCAACGAGCGACCATTTGAGAATCGGCCCGCCGTCAATGCCAGGAATCGGCGTCAGCGACACTGTAGCGAGAAATGTATTCATAGCCACCGCGGTATCGGCAATCTCCCGCGAGGCGGTTCCCTGCCGGGTCAGGGGGCGCAGCAGCCGGGCGAGGCTCATCAGCACGGCGTTGATGATTGGGCCGCCCAGGGCGCGGGCGATGTGCTGGCGGGGGGCGACAGCATTATCTTCGATGTCGTAATAAATGCACAACGGCGTGCCCCAGAAGATGCGCATGGCATCCATCGGTTTGCCCACCCACCGGGCGGCCGCGGCGTGGGCGAAGTTGTGGCACCACTCCGAGCCGAGAGCCACCACGGTGGTGACAGCTCCCACGGTCGCCCGTTTGGGCCATGACCAGTCCGGGTGACGGCGTCCGGCTATCCAGGTCATTACCGGCCAGGCGATCAATTCGATCAGCGGCAGCCAGGTGTAACCTTTGACCACCAGCGGCGTGCCGAAGACATGCCCAATGGTGGTGATTTCATCGGTTGGGGTGACGAATGGAGGCTTTTTCATAGATCAGGTTGGTGGGATGATGGAGGTTTATTTTCACCACAAAGGACACGAAGGGGAACAAAGGCAATTTAGAGCATTTCCTTTGTGTAACTTTGTGCCCTTTGTGGTGAGTTTTTATTGTCTCTCATGGCTTGGGTTTGCTGCTCCCAAGGGGGATGGTGATGCCGCTGTCGAAGGGACGGGCGAACTCGGTGAGCAGCCCCACAGCCCGCTTGCTGGCGTCGCGCACCATGTCGAGCAGCTCGGCCTGGTCGGGGGTGGGCGGATATTTGCGCCGGAAGAGCGATTCGGCGGAGTAGACGATGCCAAACGTGGCGCGCATGTCGTGAATCAGCCGGCTCAGATGGCGCTGGTAGCGCAGGCGCTCGGCCTCCGGCTGCGCTTCGATCAGCGCGGCCAGGTCTGCCCAAACATCGGAGGGGAGGGATTCTGGATCAGCCATGGGAGGAATTCCTTGTGCAGCACTCCGGTGGACAAAGCATCTTCAACGGACTTTTGCACGGACTAACGGACGGGAATGGACGTCCGCGGTTGTCCGTTTGTCCGATCCTCGTCCGGTGAAGAAATGGGGTTTCTGCCGTAAAGATCAATGGTGGCCGGGAAATTATGCTATACTCGAAATGCGTCGGGTGGAAAGGATTGTATCGGGATTATACGGCTGGCGCAAGGGATTGACGGGAAAACTGATCGAAAGGCTGTTGCGAAATGAAGGTTGATACTGGTGAAATCGAGAAGATTCTCAGCTCGCTCGCCGAAACACCCAGCCGAATTTTGACTGCAAGTCAAGGTCTCGAAGCCTCTCGGCTGCATAACAGGCTCGATGATGAGACCTGGTCGGCGAACGATATTCTTGCCCATTTGCGTTCTTGTGCGGATGTTTGGGGCAAAAGCATAATGGCGATGATTGCACAGGATCATCCGACCTTGCGATATATTTCCCCGCGTACGTGGATCAGAAAAACGAATTATCCCAAGCTGGAATTTGGCTTTTCGTTAGATGCTTTTACCAGGCAGCGCGCTGAACTTCTGGCGGCGCTGGAATCTCTCGCTGTCGAAGACTGGTCACGCGGGGCGACATTTACGGGAACGACTGAGGGGCGCGAACACACCATCTTGAGTTACGCACAGCGGATCGCCAGCCATGAAAACGAACACTGCCAGCAAATCGAGGCGTTATCGAACTCGTTGTGAGCCTGAAAACTTGGGGCGGTAAACCCGGGCATTCCAAATGAAGTCAGGCTCAAAACCAGGATGAGGAACACCAATGTAACAGAAATCGCGGCGAGTTTCTTTTTCATGATTCTATACCTGCCAATCTTGTTTGCATCGCCCTGACGAACTGTTCGAATTCATCCCCCTGGTAGACCGGGGGCTTGACCCGGTTGTAGTCAATTGGGATACCTGCAAAGGGGTCATCCAGGTAACGGGGAAAGAGGTGCAGATGAAGATGGGGCGCTGAGTTTCCGTGGATTTCGTAGTTGATTTTGAACGCCCCGGTCACTTCTTTCAACGTGCGGGCTGCGATTTGTACTTCCTTCATGAACCCCAGTAGCGATTCATCATCCATGTCGAATAGTTCCACGAAATGTTCTCTGGTGATCAGGTAACAGGTGCCTTTCAGGCAAACCTGGGGATGCGCGCACAACTCGGCATGTTTGAATACTTTGAGGGTGCTCGATTGCATAGGGTCGTGGTCTTTACGGCAATAGGGGCAGTTTTCCTTTTGGGCCTGGAAAAGCCATTGGGCGGGATCGTGATGAAAGCTCATGGTCATTCTTTCCGAGTTGAAATCATTACCGCTCATTCCCATGTTTGAAATGCCCGGTTACCCGGGCCATGATTAATTGAGCTTGCAAGTCGTCCACATCAGCCACGGCAGCGATGAATTTTTCAGCCTCTTTGCCTCTGAGAATGGTGACTTGCTTGCCCTTCCACTGGATAAAAACTCTCCTATCCTTGGTTACCCGATACGAAAAGGGCGCTTCGTCGAGCTTTCCGCGTTGATCCTGCTTTTCATTCACCATAGGATGATTGGGTTAACCGAATTTTAGAGTATGTGGGCAGCGTCGCTGCCCACATACTCTAAAATTCGGGGGCGGTACTATCTAGCGCGGCTTCCCGCAGTACGGGCAGGCGCGGCTGGCGGGATGGATGGGACGCCCGCAGTAGCGGCACGGCACCGCCTGGGGCTGCGGCTGCTGATAGGGCGCGGCCGGCGGCTGCTGCGGCGGGGGCGGCGTGAACGGCTGTCCGCAGGCCGGGCAGAAGCGCGCCTCGGGCCGGTGCGGCGCACCGCAGCGCGGGCAGCGCGGCATGGCGGCTTGCTGCTGGGGCGGGGCCGGCGGGCGGGCTTGCTGCGGCGGGTACTGCGGGCGCTGCTGCTGATATTGTTGCGGCGGATATGGGGGACGCTGCTGTGGGGGGTAACGCGGCGGGTAAGGCATACGCGGGCGCGGTTTCGGGCGCGCCGCCACGGCGATGATGACCACCAACAGCAAACCAGCCAGCCCTAACCCGGCCAGGCAGCACAGGCAGGTCAGCGCCAGCAATAAGATTGTGCCAGCGCTGCCTCCACTGGGCGGGACTACCGGCGCAGAAGGCGGCGCTGAGACGAACGGCGTGCGGGTTGGCGGCAGGGTTGGTTGTGGCCCCGGCTCGACCGGCGGCTGTGTGGGCGGGAGGCCCGTATCGGGCGGCGTCGTCTGGCCGGGAGGCGCGCCCAGCCATAATCGTCCGTAGCCAAAGCCGTAATCTGCCCCCGACGGGCCAAGATCAACCGCCTGGTTTTCCAGGTAGGCCTTCATATCATCCACTGTGAAGTTGGGATAAGCCTGCAAGACCAGCGCAGCCGCGCCGGCCACATGCGGGGTCGAAGCCGACGTTCCGTAGAAGCTGTCCCCGTAGGCCACACTGTACACCCCCGCCGGGGCGCTGATCTCTGGCTTCAGCCGGCCATCGTTGGTCGGGCCTTGCGAGCTGTAGCTCTCCAGGCTGTCGTCTGCCCAATAGGTCGCGCCGACGGTAAATGCCTGGAAAGAATCACCCGGGGTGCCCAGGCTGTTGTTGGCATTGAAATACTCGATTTCTGCATTATGAACGTAAAAGTCCAACACGGCGGAGCGAGTGGTGCGGGCCGCCAGAATCGCTACGTAATAAACGTTATCGTCGCCAAAATAATATTCGATCCACTCCGCCGCGTCGTCTCCGCCATCCTGGAGGTTTTCGGAACTGACGATTTTATCCATGTTATCGTCCAGGATGAATAAATCGTAATCTTCGCTGCCGCTGCTCCAGTCGTCCCAGTTGAGCGTCATCGAAGCATACATGTCGGGGCGCATGCCCATTAATTCGTCGCCGGGCGAAAATTCGTGGTAGCCGTCGCCATCGTCATCGGTGAACGTGCCGCGATAGTGCGATTCGCCGTTGTTGCCGGCGGAATTGGCCCAGAAGATACCCCCCTGCACCACACCGTCTACCATGCGCGCCTGGTCGCTGCTGCCATCCATCGGGCCGTAATTCGACCCCGCCGAGTGCGAGATGATTTGCACGCCCTGACTCACCAGCCAATCCACGGCGCGGCGCTGCTCGGTCAATGTCCAATATGCGGCGAAGTACAGCTCGGCGTCAGGGGCAATGTCGTAGATGATCTCGCCCACCGCCGCGCCGTGTTCGGTGTCCGAATCGTCCGCCTCATGGCCGGAAATAAAAGACTGAACTGTGACGTTGGCAGGCAATTCTGTGCCAAGCAGGTTTTTGTAACCGTTGAAACCCATGTCGAGTACACCGACTTTAATTCCCCGCCCGGTAAAACCCGCGCTATGCCATGTATCCGCGCCGATAACGGGGTTCGATTCCTCCGCTGGTTGGACGTTGCCCTCCGGGATGTTGCGCATCGGCAGGCGCAAACGGATGACGTGATCCAGCCCGGTGATGTCGGCGAACAATTTCGTCGGGTCGTCGGATTGCATCGCCTCGTCAATCAGCGCCAGCGGGATGCCGATGTCTATGAGATTGTCGCTCACCGTGAGAACAACGATCCCCAGCTCTTCGAGTTGGGTGACCAATTCGGCGGAATCAGTCGTATCCAGTTCGAGGGTGACGCGAATCTGGTCATCGTCCGAGAGGATGCCGCGCTTGCGTGCCAGGTCGAGCGCCGCATCCACCCCGCCCTGCTGATAGGCCAGGACGAAATCTTTGTAGGCCGAGTCCAGCTCGCCGTCCATCAACAGCGGGGCCAGCTCGGGATATTGGGTTGCCAGCGCGCTGAGCGATTCGGGGGGGACGAACGGCGGCAGGGTGGCGGTGGGTGTGGGGCCGGCGGGGAAAAGGTTTTTGGCGACGTAGCTGCCCAGGCCGATGGCGGCCAGGAGGAACACAGCCGACAGCCCGGCGATGAGGATCATCACCCGCCGGTTGGAGAGGCGCGCCAGCCAGGCGGGGCGCGGCGGCTCCGGGGGATAGTCCTCGACCGGGAAAGTTCCGTCTGGAGGGGCTTCTTCGGGCGGCAGGGGAGGCAGTTCGTCTTGCGATGCGGAGTCGCTGAGCGGCGTGGTCGGCGGCAGCGCGTCGAGCGATTCGGGTTCGGGTTGGGATGGTTCGGGGGTTGGCGTTTCGGGAGGCTGCTGATCGGTCATCGTATGGTCCACCTTTCCGAGAGAGTTACTTTATTGTACACGAGAATTGATGGGCGCGCACTGCCCAACAGCGATTTTCTCGAATGGGCGGCACAACCCCCTCCTGCCTCCCCCAAATCCGCACTTTGGATTTTGGGGAGGTGGGAGGGGGTAAGCGGTATACTATGACTAGAGGGTTCCCCCATGCCAACTTTCCTTTTCACCGATATCGAAAACTCCACCCGCCTGTGGACGCTGCACGGCGAGACGTTCGGCGGCGTGCTGGCCCGGCACGACGCGCTGCTCAATGCCTGCGTTGTCGAGCATGGCGGGCGCGTCGTCAAGCACACCGGCGATGGCCTGTTCGCCGTGTTCGAGGGCGGGCGGCCGCTGGCCTGCGCCCAGGCTATTCAGGAGCGGCTGGAAGCGGAAGATTGGGGCGTGATCGGCGAGCTGCGCGTGCGCGTGGCGCTCAACGCCGGGGAAGCCGAGCAGCGCGGCGAGGATTACTTCGGCCCGGTGGTCAGCCGCACCAACCGGCTGCTCTTCGCCGGATGGGGCGGACAAATCCTGCTCACCCCCGAGGCGATCCAGTCTGCCGAGCTCCCGGAGGGGGTGCAGCTCGATGACTACGGAATCCACATCCTGCGGGATTGCGACGAGCCGGAGCATATCTTCGGGCTGACTCACCCCAACCTGCGGCTGAAGGAGTTTCCCCCTCTCCGTTCGTTATCATCCCATCCGAACAATTTACCCCTTCAACCCACGCCCTTCATCGGGCGCGAAGACGAGCTGACAACCATCACCCGCCTGTTAGAAAATCCCGACTGCCGGCTGCTCACCCTCACCGGCGCGGGCGGCATCGGCAAGACCCGGCTGGCGCTGCAGGCCGCAGTCGAACAGATCGAATGGTTCCCACACGGCGTGTATTACATCCCGCTCGTCTCGCTCAAAACCCCGGATGCGCTCACTGCCGCCATCGCCGATGCGCTCAAGCTGGTGCTTTACAGCCGCGAAGATCCCAAAATCCAGGTGCAAAACTATCTGCGTGAAAAGCAGATCCTGCTGGTGATGGACAACTTCGAACACCTGCTGACTTCATCCCACCAGGCCGCGCGGCGCGAGGGCGGGGAAGCGCGCGGCATGGCGCTTCTGGCCGATTTGCTGGCCGAAGCCCCGCGGCTGAAGATCATCGCCACCTCCCGCGAGCGGCTCAACCTGCGCGGGGAATGGCTCATCGAAGTGCGCGGGATGCCATTCCCGACCAGCGAGGCCGCCGCCCCGGCGGAAAGCTACAGCGCCGTACAGTTGTTCCTGCAAAGCGCCCGCCGCGCCCATGCCGCTTTTTCAATTTCTGATGAGGATCGGCCTGCCATCAGCCGGATCTGCCGGCTCGTCGAGGGTATCCCGCTCGGCATCGAGCTGGCGGCATCGTGGGTGCGCACTCTCACCTGCCAGGAAATCGCCGGCGAGATCGAGCACAACCTGGATTTCCTGCAATCGGCCCAGCACGATCTGCCCGAACGGCATCGCAGCCTGCGGGCGGTGTTCGATTATTCGTGGGCGCTGCTCTCCGAGGAAGAGCGCCGTGTGCTGCGCAAGCTGGCCATTTTCCATGGCGGCTTCACCTGGCAGGCGGCCGCCAAGATCGCCAACGCCTCGCTGCTCAACCTCTCGGCGTTTGTGGATAAATCGCTGCTGCGCCATACTTATTCGGGACGTTACGAGATCGCCGAAACCATGCGGGGTTACGCTTCCCAGAAATTGGCCGAAGCCTCCGGCGAAAGAGGGCGCATTCAGGCGCTGCAAGGCAACTTCTACGCCGATTTTTTGCAGCGCATCGAAAACGATCTGCACGGGCACAAACAACGCCAGGCGCTGGATGAAATCCGCGCCGATATCGAGAATATCCATCTGGCCTGGGAATGGGCGCTCGTCTGCCGCCAGACCGAAGCCAT
>DYIZ01000183.1:9501-12669 GCA_020723385.1 Candidatus Aquidulcis sp. | reverse complement strand
AGACCGAGCAGATCAGCCGCCAGGAACTGGCGCATATCATCGAGGCGCGCGTCGAAGAGATTTTCAGCCTGGTGCTGCAAGAGATCAAACGCTCTGGGTACGATGGCCTGCTGCCTGCGGGAATGGTGCTGACCGGCGGGACGAGCAACCTGCCGGGAATCAAGACCCTGGCCAGCCGGGTTTTGGGCGTCCCGGTGAGGGTCGCTAAGCCGGAAAATCTCCACGGCATGGTGGACAAGCTCAGCTCCCCGGCTTATTCGACCAGCGTAGGTTTGCTGCGCTGGGCAACGCTGATGAGTGAGCTTGCCCCTCAAACCGGCAAACGCTCCCGAACACCCGCCGTCAGCGGCTTCGATTGGGAGAAGGTCAAGGGTTGGCTCAGGAGGCTGTTGCCCTGAGCAAACAAAATGTAGAAATCCACATCTTCCAGCTCTGCGTGGACGAAAGTCCACGCCTGAACCGCCGGATTATCATCCGGCGGGAGCAAATCGTAATTTACTAAACTTGGGTATTCGACCCCCCTACGGGGTTTTACCAGGCACAAACAGAGTGCTTGCTTAACCGAGAAACATCGCTGAATTCTTTACAATCCATTGAGGAGGAACCTATGGAAACGAACAATTTATTCAACCAGGTCGAGTCCTTCGCCCGCATCAAAGTGGTGGGCGTGGGAGGCGGCGGCTGCAATGCCGTTGACCGCATGATCAACGAAGGTCTGCAAGGCGTAGACTTCATCGCCATCAACACTGACGCACAGGCGCTTATGCTCTCGAAAGCCCCGATTCGCGTGCGCGTGGGCGAGAAGCTGACCCGCGGGCTGGGTTCTGGCGGCAACCCCGAACAGGGTCGTAAAGCCGCTGAGGAATCCGCCGAAGAGTTGTACGAAGTGCTCAAAGGCGCAGACATGGTCTTCGTGACTTGCGGTATGGGCGGCGGAACGGGCACCGGCGCTTCACCGATCGTCGCGCAGATTTCGAAAGAAGTTGGCGCGCTGACCATCGGCGTCGTCACCCGTCCGTTCACCTTCGAGGGCAAACGCCGCATCGACTCGGCGGAAGCGGGCATCGGCAAGCTCAAAGAGCAGGCCGATACACTGATCGTCATCCCCAACGACCGGCTGCTGCAAATCGTTGACAAGCGCGCTAACCTGCAAGAGGCGTTCCGCCTGGCCGACGATGTGCTGCGCCAGGGCGTGCAGGGCATCTCCGAGCTGATCACCGTCCCCGGCCTGATCAACCTGGACTTCGCTGATGTGAAAACGATCATGTCCGAGGGCGGCGCGGCGTTGATGGCAGTGGGAACAGGCAAGGGTGAAGATCGCTCCCGCGTGGCGGCCGAGCAGGCTATCTCCAGCCAGTTACTCGACATCACCATTGATGGGGCGCGCGGTATCCTGTTCAACATCACCGGCGGCTCCGACCTGACGCTGTTCGAGGTCAACCAGGCTGCGGCGATCATCAAAGAGACCGCTCACCCGGATGTCAACCTGATCTTCGGCGCAGTCATTGACCCGAACATGAAGGATGAAGTGCGCATCACGGTGATCGCAACCGGATTCGAGCGCGCCGGGATGCCGCGCCGCATCGTCGAGCCGGTGCAGCTTCGCCAGGAGTCCAACCGTCACGAGTCGAAGCCGACCACCCGCTCTAACGAGACACGTGAGATGGCCCCCGTCGGCGCGTCGAAGCCCGTAGAGGAGTTTGTGCGCACCATCAATACCGACGAGCTGGACATCCCAACCTTTATGCGCAAGCGTCTGAGTAATCGGTAAACGTTTCGAATGGTCATTGCGAGGTGTTCTCTACCGAAGCAATCTTTCTTCGCAAGGAGATTGCTTCGGCGGAAGAACGCCGCCTCGCAATGACAAAACACGACTTACATCTCAGGAAAGCCGGACCCTCCTCCCGGTCTTTTCTGGTCGCCTGCCTGCTGCTCCCCATCCCCTGCCTTCGCATGGGGAGCCTGGCAGGCCAGGGGTTTGGCCTTGCCCGGGCCAAACCCCTTTTATTTTCGGCTCTCCTGCCTTTGGCGGGAGAGCCAGAATTATTTTCAAACACTCAGGTAGCCCTCATCAAGCTTTAATTCTCATTCGATCTGAAATTGATATAATTTATCAAGTACGGCATTGGATGGGTCATCTTAGGATTGCATGCAGCCCATGAAACGTGGAACAATCAGCCTGAGTAAATACGCTCTCAAGAACATCACCCGCAATGCGTTTCGCAGCACGGCGGTTTTTATGTGCGCGGTATTGATCGCGGGCAGCGTGCTTGCCACTATGCTCATTGTGCGCGGCGCGGTGGACAACCTGGAACTGAGCTTACAGCGGTTAGGCGCTGACCTGATCGTCGTCCCGTGGGGGACTTTCGTTCAACGGTACGAGCATCAGGATGTGCGCATGATGACGCAGCAAACCACCCTGTGGATGCTCGCCAGTGACCGGGATAGATTGCTGGCGGTGGAAGGCGTCCGCGAAGTATCACCGCAGCTTTTCCTGGCAATGCTGCTCCAAACACCTTACACCGCCAAAGATGAGCTTTATCTCATTGCATACGACCCGGCAACAGATTTCACCATCAAACCCTGGCTGGTGCAGCCGGGTATGCCTCAAAAGGGAGAGGCTGTCGCCGGATCAGAGATCAACCTGTCCATTGGCGATCAGGTCACATTATTCGGATACGATCTCACCATCGTCAACCGGCTGGAGCCAACCACCACCGACGCCGACCAAACTTTGTTCATCACCTTCGAGACGGCTATGGAATTCGCCAGCAGCTCTACCTACGAGGCGGATACCGGGGTGAGGATTTTCCCGGAGCGGGTCTCGGCATTCCTGGTCATGGTCGAGCCGGGGGTTGACCCGGCCAGGATTCACGCCAAAATATTCGCCGAGGTAGACCGCGTGAAACCGCTGGAGAGCGACGACATGCTCCAATCGGAGCGCGATCAATTGGTCACCCTGGTGCGCAGCCAGTGGATACTGCTGGCAATCATCTGTATCTTGTCGGTGCTCATCGTCGGGCTGGTTTACACATTGGTCGTCAACGAGCGCCACCAGGAAATCGGGGCGCTGCGCGCCATCGGGGCGCGGCGTACCTTTATTTTGCAGGCCATCCTCACCGAGGGCGCGGCGCTGGCCCTGACCGGCGGGATCACCGGCATCATTCT
>DYIZ01000183.1:0-9491 GCA_020723385.1 Candidatus Aquidulcis sp. | reverse complement strand
AGCGCCTGGGCGCTGCAAGACGCGCTCGCGGCTGCGCTCGGATTCCCGCTGCCCTTCCCGCCGTTATTGACCCTGCTCGGTATGTGCGCCGGCGGGCTGTTAATGGCGTTAGCGAGCGTCACGCTCGGAGCTTCCTATCCGGCGCTGCGCATAACCCGCCTGGAAGCATCAATCAGCATGCGTGAATGAAGAGGTATCAAATGAATTTTACCCGTTTGGTTTTGCGAAATATCGAGCGCAGCGCGTTCAGAAGCTGGATCATCCTGATGTGCGCGGCACTGGTGGCCTTCTTTGTCGTCGCCGCGACCCTGGTGATCAACGGCTCCAGGGAAAGCATGTCGCGGGCGCGGGCGCGCCTGGGCGCGGATATAATCGTTGTGCCTGACGGTGCGCGTGAAGGAATGGAAAACGCGTTCCTGATGGGCGCACCCGTCAGCCTGTGGATGCCAGCCTATGTGACCATCGAGGTCGCTGAAATCGAGGGCGTGGAAGCTGTCTCGCCGCAGTTATTCCTGTTCACGCTGGCTGGGGCCACCTGCTGCGCCGTACCGGAGATGTTCATGGTAGCCTACGTGCCTGAGACCGATTTCACGATCAAACCGTGGCTGCTGCAACACATCCCTGATGGCTTGAAATTGGGCGAGGCCGTGGGCGGCAGTTACGTGTTCGTCCCGACCGGGTATGCAAAAATCCTGATCTATGGCTACACGATAGACCTGCGCGGCAACCTCGACTCCACCGGCACCAACATTGACCAGACCATGTTCTTTACCTTCGAGACTGCTGACGATATATCCCGCCTATCCGAATTTCAAGCTGAAAAGATAATGGAAATTCCCCCAGACAGCGTGTCTGCCGTCATGGTCAAAACCAACCCTAATGCAGACACACACACCATCGCCCAACGAATTACGAGCACCATTCCCGACGTGGATGCCGTCGAGAGCAGCAACCTATTCCAGTCGCAGCGCACTCGCTTAGATGGCATCTTCAAGGCCTCGGTGGCGCTTTCGGGCATCATCTGGATTTTATCTATCCTATTGATCGTCCTCATCTTCTCGATTGTGGTCAACGAGCGGCGGCGGGAGATTGGCGTCCTGCGGGCTTTGGGCGCAAGGCGATGGACGGTAGCCCAATCACTGCTGGCTGAAGCGATCGTGCTGGCGCTGTTCGGAGGCGGCGTGGGGATCGGCCTGGCATTGCTGGGGGTCAGCCTCTTCCGGGAGGCGATCATCAACCTGATCGGCCTCCCCTTCCTGGCCCCGACTCCTATGTCTATCGTCACCATTATTTTTGAGGGGTTGGTGCTGGCGCTGCTCACCGTCATCCCGGCAGCTTTGCTGCCCACCCTGCGGATCAGTATGATCGAGCCTGCCCTTGCAATGAGGAAATAAGCAATGATCGAGCTAAAGAATGTCTCAAAACTTTACAGTGTCAAAAACAGGCCCGGCGTCTCGGCCGTGCATGATGTCAGCCTGAATGTGGCCAATGGCGAATTCGTCATCATAACGGGCCGCTCCGGATCGGGGAAAACAACGCTGCTCAACCTGATCGCCGGGCTGGCGCGGCCTACCGCCGGGCAGGTGCTGCTGGATGATGTCGAGGTGTGGAAGCTGCCCGATGATCAGCAGGCGCTGATGCGCAATCACAAAATCGGGTTTATATTTCAGTTTCCGAGCCTGATCCCATCGCTGAACGTTTTGGAGAACGTGTTGCTGCCCACGATTTTGGGGGATAAACAAGACAAGGATAGCGCTCACGACCGGGCAGTCAAACTACTCGAAGAAGTGGGGCTGGCTGACAAGCTGGATTCCCTGCCCCGGCAGCTCTCTGCCGGTCAGCAGCAGCGGGTGGTCATCGCCCGCGCCCTCATCAACCAGCCGGAGCTGCTGCTCGCCGACGAGCCGACCAGCAACCTCGATGAGCAAACCGAGGCCGAGGTCATGACCCTGCTGAAAGAGATGTTTTCGAAAAAGGGGATTACCGTCCTGCTGGTCACGCACACTGACGAGCTGATCCATTACGGCACTCGCGCCATCCGCATGGCGAGCGGCGCTATCGTCAACCCACCGGTACAAGTGCAGGTGACGACATGAAGAAATTTCTCTGGCTGCTCATTGCCGTGGTGGCCGTGGGGCTGATTGCAGGGGGTGTTTTCGCGTATAGCTGGTTCTCTTCGCCGGAGGCCCCCACATTGGAAATCAGCGACGCCTGGGCCAGGGCGACCGCCGGGAGTGACGGCGGCGAGGAGAGCGTCACCAGCGCCATCTACCTGACCATCCACAACAGCGGGCGCACCGCCGATAAGCTGTTGACTGCGGCGACTGACGCGGCCAAAGTCGTCCAACTCCACGATACAGACACCCGCAATGACGTCTCGATGATGTTCCTGGTGGAATCCGTGGATATCCCTGCCCGCCGGGATGCGAAGTTCGAGCCTGGCGGGATGCACATCATGCTGCTCCAGCTCAATCAATCGCTTCGTCCAGGCGATACGATTACCGTGACTTTAGATTTCGAGAAGTCGGGTCAGCGCACCGTTATCGCAGAAGTGCGCGCCCCATAAATCACGTTCAGCCAAAGGAGAAGAGTTATGAAAACCAAAGTTTCAATCGTTTTATTATTCGTCCTGATGATGGTCAGCGCCTGCGGCGGTGCAGGCAAGTCTGAGATCACCATCGAAAACCCATGGGTACGGGCGACCGCCATGGCTGCCGACTCGGGCATGGGCGGCATGTCGGAAACGCCGATGGCTAATGAAGGCGGAGCCAACAGCGCCGCTTACATGGTGATCAAGAATTCGAGCGGCGCCGCCGACAAATTGATCAAGGCCGAGAGCGACATCGCCATGATGGTGGGATTGCACATCAGCGAGATGAAGGACGGCATGATGACGATGCACGAGGTCGAAGGTATCGAGGTTCCCGCCAACGGCCAGGCAGAATTGAAAACAGGCAGCTATCATATTATGTTCATGGGTCTCAACCGCGACCTCAATGCAGGCGAAAAAGTCACCCTCACGCTGACCTTCGAGAAGGCCGGGACAATCGTCGTCGAGGCTGAGGTGCGCAATCCGTGAGTGCCTCTTTCAGAATTGGATTGCACGGCTTTAGCCTGCAAAACGTTAGCGGTCTAAAGACCGCAATCCTGAAATAACGAATTAGGCTATACGCATGAAACGACGATGGATATGGATCGGTGGGATCGTGCTGGCAGCCGGATTGATCGCCCTGGCTGCCAGGTTTTTCGCATCCCCGCGCCTGCACGGCGAGGCGGTCAGACCCGCCAAAGCCGTCGCCGATTTCACACTTCAGTCCGATCACGGGCCGGTGCGATTGAGCGATTTTCGCGGGCGGCTGGTGGTCTTCTTTTTTGCCTACACCTACTGCCCGGATGTGGCCCCAACGGCGATGTCCACCATCAAGGGGGCGATGAACCGCCTGGGAGACGATGCCCGGCAGGTGCAGGTGATCCTGGTCAGCGTTGATCCCCAGCGGGACACGCCCGACCGACTGGGGGGATATGCCCGCAATTTCCGCCCGGATTTCATCGGGATCACCGGAACGACCGCCGAGATTGACCAGGTCACCGCTGATTTCGGCGTGATCTACCGCATCAATCCGCCCGAGTCGGCCAGCGGCGACTACACGGTTGACCACTCATCATCCATCTTGCTGATTGACCAGGATGGAAAATTGGCCTATTCCTGGCCCTTCACGGTGAGCGCCGAAGACCTGGCGGCTGACCTGCAAGTGTTGATACGCCAGCCGTAATTTATTGAATCTTTCCCCAGATTAGCAATCCCCATTATTAGAAATCTCACAGGCGGTACTCGATTCCCCTTGCGCCTGCCCTGTTAGTGTGCTAGAATGTAGTCCCTTGAAGCGCCAGATGTGCGGTCACGGGGATGTATACCCCCCACAGATGGCGGCTACAATTGTTCTAATAACCAGGAGTCAGAATGCATTGTCCATACTGCAAACACGATAGCTCACGTGTGATTGACACATCCCATGATGGACGCGGCGGCGTCCGCCGCAGACGGGAATGTGAACACTGCGGGCAGCGCTTTAGCACGTATGAACGCCCCATTCTGGCAACCCCGCTGATCATCAAACAAGATGGCACGCGCGAAGATTTCGACCGCGACAAGCTGATCCGCGGCATTCGGATTTCTTGCGCCAAGCGGCCCGTCTCGGCTGCCGACATCGAGCGATTGGTGGGTGAAATCGAAGCAACACTGCAAACGATGGGGCGCGCCGAAGTATCTTCGCGCGTCGTGGGGGATATGGTCATCGCCGGTCTGAAAGACCTGGATCACATTGCATACATCCGGTATGCCATCGTCTACCTGGGCCTTGACGATCTGCGTTCTATTCGAGAAGAAATTGACCGCCTGTTAGAAGTGTGATCGAAGGAGAGCCACAGCCAGGGAGGGGGAATGCTGGGGCGCTATTCGTATTCCGACGATTAACAACGAGAGGAGATTTACCCATGTCACAAGATGCTGCTGCCACGATCAATAACCACGGATTGCTCCCTACCCCTTCTTTGCCTGATGATCTGTCAAAGATCGAGCTGACTGATAATGCCCGGCAGGTGCTCATGCGCCGTTACGTCCGGCACGGCGAAGCTGGCGAGCCGGTAGAAACGGTGGAGGAGATGTTCTGGCGCGTGGCCTATCACGTGGCGTCTGTAGAAGAGAAATGGGGCGGCGATGTGCTCCAGCGGGCGCGTGAATACTACGAATTATTGACCAGCAAACGCTTCTTCCCCAACTCACCGACCTTCACCGGGGCGGGAACGCCCCTGGGGCAGCTTGCGGCATGTTTCGTGCTTCCTATTTCTGACGATATGGGCCGCGACCCGGCGGGGATTTTCCAATCCCTGCGGGATGCGGCGCTGATCCAGCAGACCGGCGGGGGCAACGGTTTCTCGTTTTCGCGCCTGCGCCCGAAGAACAGCCTGGTCAAATCCTCGGCCGGGCAGGCCACCGGGCCGGTGGGCTTCCTGCGGGTGTACGACAAAGCCTTTGGGGAGATCGCCCAGGGGGGGTGTCTCTTGCCCGAAACGCTGGTATTCACCGACCAGGGGTTATTACGGCTGGATGAGATCGCCGATACAGAACAGAAAGGTTGGCAGCCTAACGCGTTGGGCGTCGCAACCGATGAAGGCTGGCGTCATTCGCCTCGCGCCTTCAATAACGGAATCGCTCCCATTCTGCGTGTACACACCCAACACGGATTAAGCCTGGCCGGGACGGCGGAGCATCGCGTGAAGGTGATGACCGATCAGGGACCAGAATGGCGAATGTTGAAAGAGCTGCGGGATGGCGATTGGATTTTGGTGCAAATGGGCCAGCATCGAGGGAAAATACAAGGCTTGCGACATCCCCGCCCCGAACATGGCAATCAGGATTGGCCGAAATTACCCGTTCTATTGGATGAGGAAATGGCATTCTTCCTCGGATACCTGGCTAGCGATGGGTTTGTCGCCTCGAAAGAAGATGATCACCGCGTTGGCGTCAGTGTCGCTCACAGTTCCTACCTGTTCGCTGAAATGCCGAATTTGCTCGATAGGTTATTTGGCGTTGCCATTCACCATCAGCAAAAAGCGGCCGACCGCTCGATCACATTTGTCATTGACAACCGGGCGGTAAAAGATTTCTTGAAATTGAACGGGTTGGCAAAACCCCGCAGCCGGGATGTCTTCGTTCCACGCCTGGTGCGCCAATCGCCGCCGGAAATTGTTGGCGCATTTTTACGCGGCCTGTTCGAAGCAGATGGCGCATTGAGCCACGGTTATCCTGCCTTGACGACCACCTCCCCACGGTTAGCAGAGGAAGTATCCACTTTACTGGTTGGATTGGGCTGTCCAGTGCGAATTCGCTCGATTGCGCCTGGCGTTGCCCATTATGGCTCGCTGCGGATCTATCACGTTCGCATCGAGTCCAGCGCGGGCTTGCAAGCCTGGCGGGAACACATCGGCTGCGATATGCGCTCGCGATTCGTAGCCTGTTATAGCTGGGAAAGCGACCTGAGCCGCGAAAGCACGTATACCCTGCCCAACCCGCGCTATTGGACAGAGCCGGTTCTGGAAGCAATTACCCTCGAACAAATGGATAAAAAGGGACGCGGCATGGGCCGCAAATTCCGCAGCCAGCCGCCGCAGCTTCGCCGCGCCTTGCTGCGCTATCTACGCGGCGATCGGAGTTTTACCCGTTCTGCCTACGATGAATTGTGCCGCGATTATCCTGAATTTGCCGCCCAGTCCCGCTCACCGGCGGACTTATGGTTCGTGCGTGTTTCAGCGGTGGAGGAGGCTGGCGAATCCTTGACGTTAGATTTGGAAGTGGATGACAATCACACTTACCTGGCTAACGGCATTGTGACGCACAACACCCGCCGAGGGGCAAATATGGCGGTTCTACGCGTGGATCATCCCGACATCGAGGAATTCATCACCTGCAAGACGGACGAAAACGCCATCACCAACTTCAACATCTCGGTCGGCATCACCGATGCGTTCATGCGCGCCGTCGAAGCCGACGCCGATTGGGATCTGCGCTTCCCGGATGTGACCGCGCCGGAGTACCGCCGCTTCAAAGGGACGCTGGAACAGGCCGAGACGGCCGGCATCCCCCTGCGGGTGTATAAAACCGTGCGGGCGCGCGCCCTGTTCGACAAAATCGTGCGCCAGGCGCACCATAACGGCGAGCCAGGGGTGCTCTTCCTGGACGCGGCCAACCGCTCGAACCCGGTGCCGCACCTGTACCAGCTCGAGGCGACCAATCCATGCGTGACTGGCGAAACGCTGGTAGCCACGCCATCGGGCTGGCGGCGCGCCGATGCAATCCGTGAAGGCGAGGAGATTTGCACAGTATTGGGCACGGGACGGGTGGCGACAATCGAAATCATCGAAAATATGCCGGTATTCGATCTGTATTTATCAGATGGCTCAACCGTTCGTATTACTGCTGCGCATCAGTTCCACGCTCGTGATTCGCGCCGAAAGTTCTTCGAGCCGCGCCGCCTGGACGAATTGGCGGTTGGCAATTGGGTACGCGTCTACCCAACAACCATTCCTAACAATCCACTGCCTTCTACGGGCATAGATCTGTCTGATCGTGATTACGGTTTCCTGGTCGGCGTCTTGGTTGGCGATGGATGCTATACTCCTCGTGCATTGTCCAAAAACGTTGTTCGCATCAGTTCACACGATGGCGAAGAAGAATGGAATGCTTTGTTGAAACGAGAGTTCGCCAAAATCGGCGCAGAGACCATGTCTACCTACGTCAACGAAGGCAGTCACTCGATGATGATGGATCCCAAACCGGGTCGAGTGATCGCTTCCTGGGTACGCTCTCTGCCGCTCGAACCTGCACGCGGCCCAGAAAAGAGGCTGCCGGAGTTGTACATCAATAGCAACCGAGAGTTCTTGTCCGGTTTGCTGGATGGGCTTTTCTCTACAGATGGCAGCGTTGATTTAAGCTCCAATCACCCGATCATTCGATTTCACACATCCAGCCCAGAATTAGCGCGCCAGGTACGGCTCATCCTGCTGATGTTTGGCATTCACGGGCGAATCTCGAAATCTATGCGTAAGCGACATGCAATCAACGGGCGCGAAATTCGCACGGACAGGCCCATGTATGATGTCCTTGTTTCAGGAATGAGCTTTGGACGGTTCTTCGAACAAATTCGCCTGAGCCATCCTGAAAAACGACGAAGGATCGAACAGGCCGCGCTATTCACCAACTTTACCGGCGGCAACTGGGCTGCTCAAGTCGTGAAAATCGAGCCGGCCGGCGCGGCAACCGTGTATGATCTCTATGAACCGCGCAGTGACACGTGGATTACCGAAGGGTATGTATCCCGAGGGTGTGCTGAGCAGTGGCTTGGGCCATACGAAAACTGCTGTCTCGGCTCGATCAACCTGGCGCAGCACTTCGGGCCGGACGGTACCGTAGATTGGGAAAAGCTGCGCCGCAACGTGGCGCTGGCAACCTATTTCCTCGACGATGTGGTCGAAGCCAATGCCTATGTGCCCGCCGTCCCGCAGTTGCGGGATGCCGCGCTCACCGCCCGCCGCATCGGGCTGGGCATCATGGGGTTGAGCGACCTCATGTACCACGCCGGCATCCGCTACGGCTCGGAGGAAGGCCAGGAGTTCGCCGCGCAGGTGATGGAGTTCGTGCGCTTCCACACCATGAAAACGAGCATCGAGTTGGCGGAGGCGCGCGGCCCCTTCCCGGCGATTGACGGCAGCATTTACGATCCCGCCCAGCCGAGCTGGCAGCCCCCGAAGCCCTTGACCCCATTCAATCGAGATTGGGGCCGCCCATCGGTCGAGTGGCCCGCCATCCTGGATGGCATCCGCCGCGTAGGCATCCGCAACGCCGCCCAGACCACCGTCGCCCCCACCGGCACCATCGCCACTGTCGCCGGATGCGAAGGTTACGGCTGCGAGCCGGTCTTCGCGCTGGCCTACATCCGCCACGTCAACGACAAAGGCAAGGATTTGCAGTTGACTTACGCCAGCCCGCAGTTCAGCAAGGCGCTCGAAGCCGCCGGGCTGGACGCCGAAAAGCGGCGCGCGATCATCGAGACGGTGATGGAGCACGGCACCTGCCAGGATATCGCTGATGTGCCGGAGGCTATCCAACGCGTGTTCGTCGTCTCGCAGGACATCACCGCCGAGGAGCACGTCCAGATGCAGGGGGCGCTCCAGACATTCACTGATAACTCGCTCTCCAAAACTGTCAACTTCCCCGCCACCGCTACCGAAGAAGATGTCGCTACGGTCTACAAGCTGGCCTGGTCACTGGGCTGCAAGGGCATCACGGTTTACGTCACCGGCTCACGCAACCAGGTGGTGCTCGAGACGAAGGCTACCGCCCGCAAGAAGGAAACCGTCGAAGCGCCGGCGGCCCCCAAGGCCGAGCAGCTCGCCATCTGGCACGACACGAAGAAGCCCCGCCCGCGTAAATTACGCGGCTACACGTACAACATCAGCACGCCGGTCGGCAAGGCGTTCGTGACGATCAACGAGAACGGCGGCAACCAGCCGTTCGAGGTGTTCATCAACACCTCGAAAGCCGGGTCGGAAACGGCGGCGGTCTCGGAAGCCATCGGGCGGCTGATCTCTTATGTAATGCGGCTGGCCTCCCCGGTGGCCCCGCGTGACCGGTTGAAGGAAGTCTTCAATCAATTGTCTGGGATCGGCGGGGGGCGCTCGCTGGGATTCGGTCCCAACCGGGTGCGCTCGCTGCCCGACGGGGTGGCGCAAGCGCTGGCCGAATACATGGACGAAGTAGCCGCCATGGAGCTGCAAGCCGAAGAAGAAAAGCAGCCCGGCGACAACGGCCATCACGCCGTGACCGAGACGGCGCTTGCCGCCCGCCCCGCCGAATCACATACGGAGCAGTCATTCCTCAAGATCGGCGACCTGTGCCCGGAGTGCGGCCAGGCGGCGGTGGTGAATGAGGAGGG
>DYIZ01000182.1 GCA_020723385.1 Candidatus Aquidulcis sp. | reverse complement strand
CAGGTAAATCCATAAGTTGTCAGACAGCTTTGTATGTCACTTTTGCCGCTACTGAATTTAATATCCCGTTTTCTGACAGGAGGCTTACATGCGCAGAATTGCATTTCTACTCGTTTTGATTACGCTGGCCGCGGCGGCGGCTTTTGGTATCCTTCAAATTGCCCGCGGGCAGGGAGCGGGCGGCTCTGAGGTGATCGTCAGCAGCGAAAGGGATGGGGAAAATCTTAGGGAAATCTATGCGCCTGCCGAGGGTGAGTCCGCCAACCAACCCATGATCGGTTTCATTGACTCCCCCTCGGCGACGTGCTACCAGCCCGACCCCGCCCAGGATGTCTGTTACATCAACTGGTATTACACCTCCGTAGATGCAAGCCCCAATTACATGATTTCCATGACAGTAGCCATCAATGATTTTGGCATTGTTGCCAACGTGGCGGGGTTTTTCCAGACCTCGATGTACGTGCCTTATAACATGCTCGACCGCGGTTTCAAGGTTGCTTGCGGTCCACTCGGCGCCAGTGGCAGCCCATACCTGGGCAAAGCTTATGCCTGGACGATCCGGGCGCGGGATTCGGCTAATCTAAAATCGGCCAATTATGGGACGGTTTATTGTCCGGCGTACACACCGTGAAGCGCTTTGGGGAGGTTATTATGATTTCGCGTAAGTGGCTTTGGGTGATGTTCGCATTGGCGGCGGGAACAGTGATAGCCTGGGGTACGATGAGAAGTCTGGCATCCACGACTTCGCCGTTGCCGTTATCTCAAGGGGATACCGGCAATCCAGATGAGCCGCGTCGTGAAATCGAGGGCAATCCCGAATCGCCATTGATCTCGTTCATTGACAGCCCGTCAGCGGTTTGCTATCAGCCTGTAGGGGAATCGAACGCATGTTATATTCAGTGGTCTTATCTGTATGTAAACGCCACTGCCTCGCAATACATGATCTCGATGACGGTGAACATTGATGGCCACCTTCGGTCGTATACCTCCGGTTTCTTCCAGACTTACATGTACATTCCCCCAGAAATGTACTATCCTGGTTTGAAAGTAGCTTGCGGCGCGCCGGGGTCGGGCGGTTATCCCGACCGGGGAAGAACTTATAGCTATACGATCCGGGCGCGTGAAACCGGGGGCCTGGGCGCAGCCAATTATGGCTCAGTCACCTGCCCGCCAGTCAACGAGCTTTATTTACCCGTAATTCGCAAACATTAGGCGCTGCCCAGGCAGCGCCTGTTGAACTGTCCATACAGCACTATCAGGGGGAAACTATAATGCTGTTTTCTCAACAACCGTGCATAATCCGGCTGGTATAATTCAACCGAAGAAAGTCGTAAGCGGTAGAACGTAAACACGTAAACACGTAAACACGTAAAACGTGAGGCGTTCTTTACGGATTACGTTTTACGAATTACATTCTCTCCTTCCCTGTCTACCTGTTTACCTTTTTACCTGATACCTCCCCCCCATGACCCCGATTGACGAAATCAAAGCCCGCATTGATATAGTGGATCTCGTCGCCGAGAGCGTAACGTTGCGCAAATCGGGCAAGAACTATTCAGGATTCTGCCCGTTCCACTCGAACACGCGCACACCTGCTTTTGTGATCTTCCCCGATTCGGGCACGTGGCGCTGTTTTGGACAGTGCAACGAGGGCGGTGACATCTTCCGGTTTGTGATGAAAAAAGAGGGCTGGGATTTCCCCGAGGCGCTGCGCTACCTGGCCGAAAAGGCCGGTGTGACCCTGAAAGCTCCCACCCCCCAGGAGCAGGAGGCCGCCGAGGAGCACGATCACCTGCGGGCGCTGCTCGAAGAAGCGGTCACATTCTATCGCCACCACCTTTTCAATACCCCTGCCGGGAAGCCGGTGCTGGAATACCTGCAAACAAAACGCGGCCTGAAGAACGAGACAATCGAAGCCTTCGGGCTGGGTTACGCGCCGCAATCGTGGGATATGGCTCTAAAGCATTTCAAAGGGAAGGGATATGCCGAGCAAGATTTGATAGACGCCGGATTGGTCACCGTGCGAGAGAGAGAAGAAAACAAGGGGCAGGGGATAGGGGATAGGGGAAATGATGGCATTCCCCCTACCCCCTATCCCCTATCCCCTAGAACGGTTTACGACCGTTTCCGCCACCGCATCACCATCCCCATTCGCGACGAGCGCGGGCGTATGGCGGGCTTTGGGGCGCGCATCCTCAACCCGGATGATTTGCCCAAGTTTCTCAACTCCCCGCAGACAGCCATCTTCGACAAAGGCCGCCTGCTCTACGGGCTTGACCGCGCCCGCAAAGCCATCCGCGCGACGGAGCAGGCCGTCATCGTCGAGGGCTATCTCGATGTGATCGCTCTGCACCAGGCCGGGTTTACCAACGCCGTCTCACCGATGGGCACCGCCCTCACCGAGAACCAGCTCTTTTTGCTCAAAAAACTCACCCGCCGCATCGTGCTGGCCCTCGACCCCGACGCTGCCGGCGACAAAGCTACGCTGCGCGGCCTGCAAATCGCCCGCCAGGCGATGGATCACAGCAGCGAAGCGGTGTTCGATGCCCGAGGGTTACTTAGCCACGAAGCCCGCCTGCAAGCTGACATTCGCGTGACCACCCTTCCCGCCGGTATGGACCCCGATGACGTGGTCAACCGCGATCCTGCCGAATGGCAGCGTATCATCGAGAATGCCAAGCCCATTGTCATTCATGTGATGGAAACGCTGGCCGCCGGGAAAAACCTGGACGATCCCAAATCGAAGAACGAGATCGCTGCCCAGGTGCTGCCGCTCATTGAGGAAGTGCCCAGCCCCATCGAGCGCGACACGTATCGCCAGCGGCTGGCGCGCCTCCTGCGGGTGGATGAGCGCTCCCTGTTAGGCGAGACCTCTCACAAGGCAGCGCGCACCCCGCGGCGCAGGCTGTCCCCCGCGGCTGAGACCGCGCGCCAGCCCGCGGTAACTTCACCTTCCACCAGCGACCCGGTCACCACCCTCGAAGCCCGCTGTCTTGGCGTCCTCATCCGCCGTCCCGATCTTCTCTACCGGGTTGACCGGGCTTTGCAGGAAGCCAGCCTGCCCCGCCTTGGTCTGGCTGATTTTCAGAGCGCCGAGCACCAGGCCATCCTCCAGCTCGTGCAAGAATCGCTGCGGCAAGACATCTCCGAGCCGCTGCATTCTGTGTTGAACAGTATGTCGCTGCCGTTGATGGATCTGGCCGACGAATTGTTGGTGCGCACTCAAAAGATAGATCCCAGCGACGACCGCGTGCTCGAAGATTTGCTGCGGGCGCTGCTCGATCTGCGGCGCCGGAATTTGCGCCAGCATATAGATCATTACCGATATTTGATCGAGGAGGCGCAGCAGCAGGGTGACCTGCGCGCCAGTGAATATGGGCAGATGATGATGCAGTTCACCCAAACCCATGACCGGCTGGATCGCGCCCTAGGGCGTTACACTGGCCGCCAGGCGGCAACAAATGGATAAAGGATATGGCACGAAAACCTCGCTCCGAACCACCCGAAGATAAACCCAAACCGAACGCCCTCGAGGATAACGGCCTCCCGGCTGTTCTGCCGTTGGATGATGTTGACGATTTGTTGTCCGAGTTGGGGGAAGATACCCTGGTCGAGGAGCCGGATGCCCAGGCGCTCTCGCTCGAAGCACGAGAATTGGAAAGCCTGGAGAAAGAAGAGCCGTTGGAACTACTCGAAGACCCGCGCCTGGCCGTGGAATTGGGCGAAGACCCGGTCCGGTTGTACTTGAAAGAGATCGGCGGCATCAAGCTGCTGGATGTTGACAAAGAATTCTGGCTGGCCAGCCGGATCGAGGCTGCCCGCCGGGTTGACACCCTCAGCCGAAGTCATCCCCTGGCCCGCAAGGGAGACTTGCTTTTCCGGAGTATCTACGAAGCCCTGTACGATGAGATGGCTGTCACCTGGAGCCGCCTGGTGGAGGACTCCCACCGCCTGAATTACATCTGCCCCGATTTGGGGTTGATGTTGGCTGAGGCCCAATTCCTGCGCCAGACCTGGGAGGGCGATACGCCTTCCTATTTGCGGGCTTATCTCGACAATGGCCGTTGGGGCAAAGATTCATTATGGGATGGTGTGGCCCGCAATGCCTTCAACGCATTCACTTACCTGTATATGCTCCCAGATACAACCGCAGAACAATTGGCGAAATATCTGCAAACGCACGACAGCCCGCCCAGCGTGCGTACCTTTTTGCGCTACCTTCCAGACGAAGATAGCCTGCGCGATGAGCTGGAAGGCATCCGCGTCCGCTCGTTGGAGGCGCGCCAGGCCATCATCCGCGCCAACCTGCGGCTGGTGGTCAGCGTTGCCAAACGGTACATCGGCCGGGGCAGCTCGTTCCTCGATTTGATCCAAGAGGGCAACCTGGGTCTGCTGCGGGCGGTGTCCAAATTCGACCCGACGCGCGGCTACAAATTCAGCACCTACGCCACGTGGTGGATCCGCCAATCCATCAGCCGCTCGATTGCCGACCAGGCGCGCACCATCCGCATCCCGGTGCATATCTTCGAGACGATCAACCGGCTGCTGCGCATCCAGCGGCGGCTGACCCAGCAATTGGGGCGTGACCCAACGGGGGAGGAACTGGCCCTGGCGGCGGGTTATCTGGAGCCGCGTGACGAGAAAGTCATCTTGCTTTCTCGCAGTGAAGGGACGCCTGTCCCCCAGGATGTCCGCCGCCGGTGGGGGCGCGCCGCCATCAAAGTGAGCCGGGTGCTGCGCGCCGCCGAAGAGCCGATGTCGCTCGACAGCCCGGTTGGGACGGAAGACAGCAGCCAGTTGGGCGATTTCATCGAAGACGAAGAAGCCCTGGAGCCGATGGACGCCGCCGCCCGCGAAATGCTGCGCGAACAAGTGAAAAATGCCCTGGCGGTACTCTCCGACCGGGAGCGGGAAGTGCTTGAGCTGCGTTTCGGGCTGGTGGACGGTAAAGACCATACCCTCGAAGAGGTTGGCCAATATTTCAACGTCACTCGCGAGCGCATCCGGCAAATCGAAGCCAAAGCCCTGCGGAAACTGCGCCATCCCACGCGCAGCCGTTACTTGAGGGATTATTTGGGTTAGCTTTGTCCTAAAATTGACACGCTGAAATGGGTGTGATACACTAAACCTCACAGGTTTTCAAAACCTGTGAGGTCTTAGGTTGAGGATTTTTCTATGTTGAATGATTACCTGCCTTTGATGATCCTGTTTGGCCTGGCGCTGGCGCTGGCAGCGATGGTTGTGGCGCTCGGACATCTCTTCGGCCCGCGCCGCCCGACTGACCGGAAATCGCAGCCCTACGAATCGGGCATGAAACCGATCGGGCCGGGCCAGCGCCGCATGTCGGTGCGCTTTTACCTGATTGCAGTGCTGTTCATCCTGTTCGACATCGAAGTGGTTTTCTTCCTTCCCTGGGCCGTCGTGTTTCGTGATTTGAAAATCGTTGGGTTTATCGAGATGACGGTGTTCATCTTGGTTTTACTGGTAGGTTTCATTTACGCGTGGAAAAAAGGAGCATTGGAATGGGAGTAGAGCAGAAACTCGGCAACATGGGTATTGCCACTCTCAAGCTCGAAGAAGTTATCAATTGGTCGCGCACCAATGCCATGTGGCCGATGTTGTTTGGGCTGGCTTGCTGCGCTATCGAGATGATGGCGGCCCAGGCCTCGAATTATGATTTGAGCCGGTTCGGAATGGAATTGATGCGCGCCAGCCCCCGCCAGGCGGATTTGATGATCGTGGCGGGGCGTGTGAGCCGTAAAATGGCGCCCGTCTTGCGCCGCTTGTATGACCAGATGCCCGACCCAAAGTGGGTCATCGCCATGGGCGATTGCGCCTCCTGCGGCGGTGTGTTCAATAACTACGCCATTGTGCAAGGGGTGGACGAGGTAGTGCCGGTAGATGTCTACGTCGCCGGCTGCCCGCCGCGCCCCGAAGCGTTGATTCATGGCATCATCACCCTGCACGAGAAGGTCAAGGGCGAGAAGGTCAAGGATTGGGCGTAATGGAAAGTCTAAATTCTGTTATTCAAATCCTCAAGGATCGTTTCGACGCTCAGATTTGTGAATTTTGCGGTGATCTCAGCTTGATGGTCGCACCGGGGCAGCTTTTGGATGCCGTCCGCACCTTGCGAGACGAATTCGGCTTCGACATGCTGTCGAGCGAAACAGCTTCGGATTATTGGCCCGAGGTGTCGCCCCGCTTCCACGTGGTCTACAATTTCAACTCGTTGAAGGGTCGCCGCCGGTTGAGCTTGCGCGTCCCGGTTGACGGCGCCAACCCAGTGATCCCGACCATCGAGCCGATCTTCCCGAACGCCAACTGGCACGAGCGGGAAATCTGGGACATGTTTGGCATCCGCTTCGAGGGACACTCCGACATGCGGCGGCTGCTCATGCCCTACGATTGGGAAGGCCACCCCCTGCGAAAAGATTACCCCCTCGGTTACGAAGAGCCGCAATTCTCGTTCAACTTCGATGACATTGCCAAAAGAAAACACCGCGGGGGATACGAGGAAGCTTGACCTATGTTCCAACAGACCGAAGTCACCCTCGATGAACTCCGTCACTTGGTCTCCGACCGGGCGCTCACCGGCGAGACAGTGCTGCTCAATATGGGCCCGCAGCATCCCTCCACGCACGGCGTCCTTCGTCTGCTGTTAGAGCTTGACGGCGAGACGGTCATTAACTGCATCCCGGATATCGGCTTCCTGCACACTGGCATCGAGAAGAACATGGAAGCCAAAACGTATGAGAAAGCCGCGGTGATGACCGACCGGCTGGATTATCTCAATACGATCGGCAATAACCTGGTTTATTGCCTGGCAATCGAGAAGCTGGCGGGTCTCGATGTTCCCCCTCGGGCGGAGGCAATCCGGGTGATCCTCACCGAACTGCAGCGCATCTCGTCACATCTCGTCTGGTTGGGCACGCACGCTCTCGATATGGCGGCCATGTCCACCTTCCTGTATTGCTTCCGCGAGCGAGAGATGATTCTCGACATCATGGAGATGTGCTCCGGCCAGCGCATGATGACGACCTATTTTCGCCCTGGCGGCCTGTGGCGCGATATCCCGGTCGGATTCGAGACTGCCGTGCGGCAATTCATCCGCATGTTTCCGGCGCGCATTGATCAGTACGAAGCGCTGTTGACCAAAAACCCGATCTTCCTCGACCGGACGAAGCACATCGGCGTCATCTCGGCGGATGAGGCGATCCGCTGGGGTCTGACCGGCCCCAGCCTGCGCGGCTCCGGCCCGGATTACGATATCCGCAAAGTGACCCCGTACTCCGGGTACGAGCAATACGAATTCGAGGTGCCAACCGCCACCGGGGGGGATGTTTACGCCCGTTACTTTGTCCGCATGGAGGAGATGCGCCAGTCATTGCGCATCATCCAGCAGGCGTTAGATAAGCTCCCCTTCGGCCCGGTGCGCAGCAACAACCGTAAATATGCTCCCCCGCCGCGCGCCGAGTTGGGCGTGAGCATGGAAGCGGTGATTCACCATTTCAAGTTATGGACGGAAGGTTTCTCGTTGCCGAAAGGGGCGGTGTACATGCCGGTCGAATCGCCGCGCGGCGAGTTGGGTGTGTACCTCGAAAGCGACGGCGGCCCCAAGCCGCAGCGCGTCCATTATCGCACGCCGAGCTTCGTCCATTTGCAAGCCTTACCTCTGCTCTCCAAAGGCCATCTGGTCGCTGACTTGGTGGCGATCATCGGCAGCGTGGATATCGTGCTGGGAGATGCGGATAGGTAAACGGGATTCAGGTAAACAAGTAAACAGGTAAAAAAGTATCACATTGAAAAAGGTTGTGCCTTGTTTACATGTCTCCTTGTTTACATCCTACACACGTGAGGAACCATGCTCGCTGAGAAATACCCCCTAGAGACCCAGAACATCCTTGCCAAATACCCCCCCGACCAAAAGCGGTCGGCGGTGATGCCATTGCTGTACCTGGCCCAGCGAGAGAGCGGGTACGTGACCAAAGCCGCTATGCAGGATATCGCCGCGCTGTGCGAGATGTCAGTGACCGAGGTAGCCTCTATCGTAGGGTTTTACTCGCTGTATTACGACAAGCCAGCCGGTAAATACCGCGTCCAGGTGTGTACCGATTTGCCGTGTGCGCTGCGTGGGGCCGATGAATTTCTGTCGAAATTGTGCGAGAATCTCGGCATCAAAGTGGGCGAAACCACCCCCGATGGGTTGGTCACGGTTGAAGCGGTGATGTGCCTGGCTGGCTGCGACAAGGCTCCCATGTTCCAAACGCAATCCAGTGAGGGCATCACCTATCATGAGAATCAAACCATCGAGAGCGCGCTCGAAGTAATTGATGCATGGCGACAGCAGGAGAAGCAAGCATGACCGAGCATCTCCTCCTGCGCCATCGCGACATCCCCAATATTGACCAGCTCGATATTTACCAGCAGCACGGCGGGTTCGACGCGTTCCGCAAAGCCGTTACCACGATGCAGCCTGATGCGGTCATTGATCTCGTGAAAGCCTCCGGGCTGCGCGGACGCGGCGGGGCCGGCTTTCCCACCGGCATGAAGTGGGCCTTCACCGATAAAAAGAACTGGCCGCATTACGTGGTATGCAACGCCGACGAATCCGAGCCGGGCACGTTCAAAGACCGCGAGATCATGGAGCGCAACCCCTTCCAGTTCCTCGAAGGGGTGATGATTACCGCTTATGCTGTGCAGGCTAACCTGGCTTATGTCTACCTGCGCGGCGAGTTCTGGCAGATTGCCAGCCAGCTCGACCGGCAGATCGCCGAGCTGGAAGCCGCCGGGATTTTGGGCGACAAGCTCTTTGGCGCCGATTATTCACTGCGACTGCGTACCCATCTCGGGGCGGGGGCTTACATTTGCGGCGAGGAAACGGCCATGCTCGAATCCATCGAAGGCAAGCTGGGCCAGCCGCGCTTACGACCGCCATTCCCGCCTTCCTTTGGCCTGTTTGGCAAGCCCACGGTAGTCAACAACGTCGAGACCCTCACCAATGTGCCGCTCATCGTGGCGCGTGGGGCGGAGTGGTATCGCTCCTTTGGGACCGATAAATCTCCTGGAGTCAAGGTCTTCTCGCTTTCCGGCTGTATCAACCGTCCGGGGAATTACGAGCTGCCATTGGGGGCCACCTTCCGGGAGTTGATCGTCGGGCGGGGATTGGGAGTCCCGTTCGGCCACAAAATCAAGGCCATTATGCCGGCGGGCGCGTCCTCCTCGCTGATCGTCGCCACCGATGAAGCCCTCAACACGCCCATGGATTACGAATCTGTCCCCAAGGTTGGCGCGCAATTGGGTTCAGCCTCAGTCATCGTGATTGACGACTCGGTAGATATACGCTGGCTGCTCGACAAAACCCTCCACTTCTTCAAACACGAGTCTTGCGGCAAGTGTACTCCCTGCCGTGAGGGCACCTACTGGATGAGCCATCTCGCCGAGCGCATCGCTTCCGACCACGCCGCCCAGGCAGAGGTAGACTTGTTGTACAGCGTCGCCAGCCAGATCAAAGGCAAGTGCCTGTGCGCCCTGGGCGAGTTTTCCATCGAGGCTGTGTTGTCGGGCATCGAGCGGTTCAAAGAAGATTTTGTTTCATAGCTTTCAGCAGTCAGAGGTCAGCGATCAGCTTTTTGGCTGAAAGCTGACTGCTGATCGCTGACTGCTTTTACTGGAGTTCCCTGGATGACAAAATTGGTATCCCTGACGATAGATGGGAAGCAGGTCACTGTCCCTGAAGGCACCCTCTTCGTTGACGCGGCCAAACGAGTGGGGATTGACATCCCCGTGTTTTGCTACCATCCCAAGATGGAGCCGGTGGGGATGTGCCGCATGTGCCTGGTAGATGTGGGCCGCCCAATGATTGACCGCGCCACCGGCCAACCTGTGATGGATGAAAACGGCGCGCCGAAAATCCAGTTTGGCGCCAAACTGGATACGGCCTGCACAACTCCGGTCTCCGAAGGCATGGTTGTCATCGGCGCGTCCGACAAAGTCAAAGCCGCCCGCAAGGATATTGTCGAATTTATCCTGACCTCCCATCCCCTCGACTGTCCCGTTTGCGACAAGGGCGGCGAGTGCCCGCTGCAAAACCTGACCATGGCGTATGGCCCTGGCGAGACGCGGTTCCTCTACGATGATAAACTCCACCTGGCCAAGCAGGTCCCGCTGGGCGAGCTGATCTATCTCGACCGTGAGCGCTGCATCCAGTGCGGGCGCTGCGTGCGTTTCCAGGACGAAATCGTTGACGACCCGGTGATCGGCTTTTTCAACCGGGGGCGCAGCCTCGAAATTGTCACCCATTCCGACCCCGGCTTCGACTCGGTTTTTTCCGGCAACACCACCGACATTTGCCCGGTTGGTGCGCTCACCACGGCTGATTTCCGTTTCGGCGCTCGCCCGTGGGAATTGAAATCCACCTCATCCATCTGTTCGCAATGCCCGGTAGGCTGCAACATCACCTTCAATGTGCGCCGCGAAGCCGCCTCCGGCGGGAAGACCGTCATCAAGCGGGTCATGCCCCGCCAGAACGAGACCGTCAACGAAATCTGGATTTGCGACAAAGGCCGTTTTGGCTATCATTACACCGAATCCGACGACCGGCTGACAACCCCGCTGATCCGCAAAAATGGGGAATTGACCCCCGCGAGCTGGGATGAAGCCCTGGGATTGGTCGCCAGCCGGTTTTCCGCAGCCGGAGAGGGGCTGTTGACCCTGGGGAGTGGTCGCCTCTCGAACGAAGATTTATTCAACCTGCGCCAGTTAACCGAGGGTGTGAAAGGCAAGGCCGCGCTCTACACCCACATGGCTGGCGGCGACCTCACCGCCCAGGTGGGCGTCGCCCCGGGTACGGACTTCGGCGAGATGGGCAAAGGGACTGCTATTTTAGTGGCCGCCTCCGATTTGTACGAAGAAGCCCCCATCTGGTTCTTGCGCATCAAGCAAGCCGCCGAGCGCGGCGCGACCCTCATCGTCGCTAACGCCCGCCCGACGAAGCTGGAAGCGTATGCCAGTCACGTGATTCGCTACCGCTACGGTGCAGAAGCCGAAACAATTGCAGCAATGACCGTTGACCGTGGACCGACGACCGTCGCCGGTCATCCGTCATCGGTCGCAGACGCATCCAAAGCTTTCGCCGAGGCTGAAAACGCTGTCATCCTCTTCGGCAGCGACGGCCTTGGTCTGGAAGGCTCGCAAGCGCTGTCTGCGGCATGCGCCAACCTGCTGGTCGCTACCAGGCATGTGGGCCGCGCCAACAATGGACTTGTCGGCGTGTGGAGCCGCGCCAACGACCAGGGCGCGTGGGATATGGGATTGCGACCGTTGACCGTGGACAGACGACCGGAATTGCAGTCTGCCAAAGCCATCTATGTCGTGGCCGCCGATCCGTTTGGCGACGATCCTGGGTTACTTGCAACTTTCAACCTGCAACCTGCAACCTTCCTCGTTGTCCAAGATTTATTCCTCACCGAAACCGCCCGCCGTGCGGATGTCGTTCTTCCGGCGCAGGCTTTCACCGAGCGGGAGGGCGCGTACACCTCCGGCGAGCGGCGCGTGCAGCGCTTCTATCCGGCGGCGCCGGCGCGCCCGGACACATGGCCTGATTTCGCCATCACCGCTCAGATTGCCCAAAAAATGGGAAGCATCCTCGAAGGACGCGTCCCGGCGGCAGTATTTACCCAAATTGCAGCGACGGTCGCGGCTTATGCTGGTTTGAGTTATCGCAAGTTGGCCGAAACCAACGACCAGTGGCCGTCAGTCGGTTCAGGCGTGCGGCGGAAGGGTCTGTATTTTAGCGGCACAGCCTACGAAAACAAGCAAGGCGTTGGCATCCATCTTCCCCTATCCCCTACTCCCCTTCCCCCTGTCAACATGCAAAGCTTCCATCTGCAGGGCGAAGGTCTTTTGGCCGTTCCCGTCACCTGCCTCTACGACCGCGGGCAGACCGTGTATCCCTCAGCGCTGCTGCATCAGCGCATCGGTGAGGTGTGGGTGGCGCTGCATCCGGCAGATGCCGAACGCCTGGGGGTGGTGGCCAACTCGCGGGTCTCGCTCACCCTTGGCGGCGCAGAATTCGACGCGACCGCCCGGCTCGATGAGTCTGTCCCGCAGGGTGTGGCGCTCATCCCGCGCAGCATGGGTATCCCCATCAACGGGCCGGAGGCGGTCGAAATCCGGGCTGGCGAGCGCGTCGTGCTTTGACTTTTTCAGCACCCGCACATTAACATTCCCAAAACAAGAAGCCCCGACAACGGGGCTTTTTGTTCTTCGGCAAGGTCATATTGTGCAAAATTGTTGGAAGATTTTACTGAATGGCATATAATGAGAAAGGATTTTGTTTAGTGTTGAGGAGGTTTGTATGAAACTCAGGCCAGTTAGATTCGTTGGTCATAAAATCGGGCCATTCGACCACATTGAGTTGAAGTGGGAAAAAGACAGTTGCGCTACTCTGATTGTGGCTGAAAACGGGATGGGCAAAACCACACTTATCGCAGCGATGGCGGCGTGCTTGTCTCTTGGTGAGACGAATCTGTTTCCAGATGAGACTTTGCGGCGTTTTTCCCACGATGAAGAGAGTTACGCATATTTCGAGTTAACTTTGGGTAATGAGACAGGCTGGGTTTTTCGTAGTCCATTGTCAAAAGAGGATCAGAGCACCGAAAGGATAATTAGAACATTGTCGGGGTCAAACGAAGGGTTG
>DYIZ01000181.1 GCA_020723385.1 Candidatus Aquidulcis sp. | reverse complement strand
CCGTCGAAACGCGTCCCGCTGGTGGTGTAGAAAGGCCAGTCGCACTGATCTTCGATGTTGTAATAAAGCACTGCCTTGACCGGAATATTCGCAGCCAGATAATCGTAGGCGTCGTGGAGCCACTGGTTTTTGGCAGCCGCGTCGTAGCCGTTGATCGTCATCGCCGTGGTAGCCATCTTGGAGATGAATATGGGTTTGGCGGGCGCCATGGTGTGCAAGCGCGAGATATACAGGCCAAAAACCAGCGATGGCTGAAACCAGCCATACTGAGGAGCAATAGCAGGACAATACCCGTAATTGAAAGCGCTGAACCCAACGACATCCACCGTACTATCGCCTGGATAGAATTGCTCAAATGGCGTATTGCTATAGCTTTTTGGCGCAAAAACCCACCAGGCTTGATCAGAAGCCACCCCCTCTTGTGAAAAGACACTTTGAACACGCGCATAAGCTTGCTTGAATTTATCCGGGTTGACCCCATAGGGGGTCCCATCACTGTTCATTTCAGGGAAGAGCGCCATGAAAGCTTTACGGTAGCCGCCATCGGATACCCAGGAGGCGTAAGCCTGGCCGATAGTGTGAAGCGCGGAATCGTAAGTACCCTGGTTGATCGCATCGAACGTGCGCACGGATTGAAGATTGATAAAGGCGGTGTAACCATTATCGTACAACGCCTCCAACTGATCAGACATCGTAGAAATTGAGTAGTTGTCCTCGATGTCAATCGTCATAACGATGATAGAAGCATCTTTTCCCGCCCAGGTATCCATTGCCCGAAAGCTATCCAAGACCCCTTGATCGGCGAGATAGCCGGGGGCAGCATATCCCAGTAAAACGTCGCTGGCATTGGGAATATGCCTGTTCTTGGCTGCGACCGGCAGAAAATCAGATTCGTAGCGGATGGTCAGATCGGCTTGAGCCAATTCTGCCGGCGACACGTACCCGAAGGCATCATTGGCTATGGCCTGGCGATAACCCTCGTATTGCACATCCCCACCGCTTTGGTAGATCATCCAATCGCATTCACCGCCTCGATTTCTATAGATGATGCCACGTACCCCTAACCGTACAGATAAGGCTGTATAAGCATCAATCAGCCATTGATTTTTCATGGCCGTATCGTAGTTGCCTTGAACCGGATACTGCGCGGTTGTCGCCATTTGTGAAATGAAAATAGGCTTAGCCGGGGCCAGGGAATGCAGACGGGCGATGAAAGGCGTAAGGACTTGCTCCGGCCCTTGCCAGGTATCATACGGAGTGCCTTTACAAAAGCCGAAATTAAACGCATCAAGCCCGAAGGCATCCACTTGCGCGTCTCCGGGATAATAATCTTCTATCTGGTAGCTTTCATCGTTCGTGGCATACGGATCGAAAACCCACCGCACGGCGCTCGACGTCACACCTTGTTGGGCAAAAATCTGCTGAAATCGGGCGTAGGCGCTTTTGAAATCCGTCGGCGTCCCGCTGTAGGCCAGCCAGTGAACATTCATCTCGGGCAATGGCGCAATAAAAGCCATCCGACCGCCGGTTTGCTGAGACCACGAGGCGAAGCTGGCGGCCCAGGCTTGAATATAAGAATCAATCTCGCCTGCATTGATTTGTTGTAGTGAATGGGTCGAGGCAAGGTAGATAAATGGGGTATAACCTGCTCCCCAGATAGCGTCGAGCTGGCTTGGAACTAAAATGCTCGGAGGATATTGGCTGTTATCCACATCGAAAGGGACGCCAACCAGAGACATCGGCTGGCCACCCGCTTGAGCAGTCCACGCGTCGAGATTGTGCAACTCGGCGATGACATTTGGATCCCCGAGAAATCCGCCAGGCGTTACTCCCAGAAGAATGGGGAGATCAGATGCAGACGATGCTGATTGGCCGGTAGCGAGTATAGCCTGGCCTCGTAACGATGCCAGGAGCAAAACCAAAACGGTACCCGCCAAAAAAAGATTGCGCCCTGTAAGAGTTTTTCCGTTGGATCTACCTTGAACGTCAAGGAGCGAACCACTCTTTGAAGGGTTTCTATTTGCAGGATTTCCGGTTGGTTTCATAAAATTCATTTTCATGCCAGAAAATGGGTTAGATGTGGAGGTATAGTATATTAAGGTCGGAATTATCTAGTTATATGATCAAGGTCATTGTACCCCTCTCTCTGGAAGTTTGCAAATCCCGATGAGAAACGCCTTTCCTCACCACCCCATCAACAGCATCGTCTGTTCCCTTACCTACAGCAAAGCAACGTTACACGGACGATATAGTTTTGCAAACGGCTTTCGGCTATAATGGCTGGCAGGGTAAAACTATGAGTGAGAACCTTCGCAAATTTGCGCCCATCATCTTGCTTGGGCTACTGATTGTTGTTGTCGTAGCTATTGCAGCGATTTATGTTGCAAATGAGCATAATTTCTACTTCTGGGATTTCGCTACCTATCAACGAATGACAATCGGCCAGGTAGAAACATCATTCGGATCACGCCTGAGGCCGGTCAGAATCGCTATCAGCACCTTGAGCGAAGATTACAACATGCTCTTTACGCTGCCGCTGATACCTTGGATGCGCCTTCTTGGGGCTTATCATTCTCGATCAACATACATTGTCAGCCTGTCGCTGGTTTACCTGATCCCATATTTTCTAATCATAGGATTCATCGCAAATAACATATTGCCTAAGCGGCGTTTCAATGCGTTTTGGATTATGATAGCGGTCGCGATATTAACACCTGCAGCTTGGGCGCCTACCTGGCGCGGCTACCCTGACACAGGCGGCGCCTGTTTCATTGGACTGGCTGTTTGGGCTTATCTATCCGACCTTGATCTGAAGAAATGGTGGCAGTATCCTGTCATTGGGCTATCGCTGGCAGCCGCTCCTCTATTTCGTCGCCATTTCGCTTATGGCGTGACTGCATTTTTCGGTGCAGTTATCATTTCAATGGCAGTGTTTTCGCTGAATGATCTCTGGCATAAACGAGCTGGCGTGTTTCACAGATTCCTATTACACAGCATCCGCATCGGGCTGGTCGCTGCTGTCAGCCTGGCCGTATTGCTGACTTTTGGGTTACCCTTCGTAAAACATATCCAAGCTCAAAATTATCAGGCGTTTAGCTCCTGGCAGGTCACACCCCTCAAAGTATTTCAAGCTTTGAGGCAATATTACGGCTGGATAGGTTTGTCACTTGCGTGTATCGGTTTCATCGCCGGCATTATCGTTTGTTCAAATAAAAGACGAAAAATCGCTTTTATTGCCCTGTTTGGAATGGTTAGCGCCGTGCAATGGATTTTCCTAGTCAGACAGCCCAATCCCCACTATACCCTCCATTTCACTGCTGCTATTCTCATCAGCCTGGGAATTCTGGGATGGGTACTTTGGGATAAGCTTCGAGGGGCCTGGAGAGTCCTGAGTTTGGCATTATTGGGAATTTATATCGCTACAAACGCGGTTTTTGGCGTAGCACCCCAACTTTTTCCTTACCGTTCAGCACTCAATCCACTCTTCGCTGGCTCTGCCAGCCCCCTTCAGCGATCTGACTATTACGAGATCGTCAGCCTTATCAATGGACTGCACACCAGGATAACCCATCAAGAACCGATCGTCGTTCTCGCTTCTTCCGGTGTGTTGAGTTATGATCTACTCATAGCTGCTGATCAGGCGCTCTACCCCTCCCAACCGCTAAACCTGCTTTTTACACCAGAACTTGACAACCGGGACAATTATGCGATCGAAACGTTGTTGAAAGCTGAATACATCATCGTTGGCGAACCCTTGCAGATTCATTTGGCGCTATCGGAGCACGAGGTGCTCAACACAGCTTATGAAGCCCTGACCGAAAATTGGGAAATCGCGCAAGATTTCACCCGCCTGCCAGAAACTTTCCCCTTGATGGGTGGCGTGCAAGCCAGACTCTACCAGCGGATCGAAGAAACGAATCTGGATGTTGCCATTCGTACATTTGCAAACATTCAAGCTGGCATAACACAAAGGCCGCCCAATCAGCCGGATTGGATTCAACTCACCAACTTTCGCGCTGCATCCATTTTGGGGGGCCTGGGGAATTATCAGCTTAGGACCAACATTGCCATACCAACGGAAACTGCAACGATATTTCTCTACCTGGGAAACATGCCATCGGACGGTAAAATCAGTGGAATGGGTATCGTCAACAGCACCGCTTGTGGGGATATTCAACTGGAATTGTCAGCCGCTTACCACGATGGGACTTATATACCTCTCGGCGCAACCACCATCGCCTCGGATACACCTGGGCAATTTTCGATTGATTTTCATTCCCAAGGAGCGGCGTATCTGCTTTTGTTAGTATCGAGTAATGAAATTCTTGACAATTCTTGCGAAGTCATCCTCGATTCTGTAGAAGTCAGTAGTGCGGATTAGACGAACTCTTCAATCCGTTGTTCTTGATAATCTTCCCAAGATAACATCAGTCCGCGCCTCCCATGTATTCTGCCGCGCAATTTCGTCCGATTGGTGGAGGTATTCCCAGTCGCCGCGCAGCGCCAGAGCACGCGTGATCTGGCTCGAAAATTCGCCTGCATCAGCGGCAGGCAACACAATCGGGATGCGCAGACTCTCCCGCATAGGTGTAACCACCACCGGCTTGCCCGCCGCCAAATACTCGAACAGCTTAACCGGCGAGGCGGCATGAGTCACCTCGTTCAGCCGGAAGGGGATCGTTGCCACATCGAAATAACGCAGGTGGTTAGGCAAATTGGCGTATGGCTTTACACCCAGCCAGGCAACATTGGGCAGCGCCAGCAAGCTGGCTGGCAGGCTGTGATCGTGATCAGGGCCAATCAGCACCAATGATAGATCGGGGCGGAGCGCGGCAACTTGCGCGATCAGATCGTAATCCACCCAGGCGGCCAGCGCGCCATAGTAACCCACGATAGGCCTCCCGGCAGCGAGAATCGGGGCCAAATCCGCCGGGGGTGGGGCATCCGACGGTTGGCGCGCGCCCACGAAATGCTCGTAATCCACTCCATTCGGGCAAAGCTGCGCATCCGGGCGCAGGACACTCACCCAGCGGTGCAGATCGCTCGAAGTCGCCAGCACAATCTGCGCGGCGCGCGCCAGCCGTTCGTGAGCCAACCGCAGCGTCTGCGGATCGCCATGGAAGGCGCTCAGATGGTCTACCACATCGTAGATCACCCGCGCCGGGCCAAAGCGCTCGACGAACATCCAATTCCAGGTGAGCGCATAAACCCACAGCCCCTCCAGCCCGCGAAACGTCTCTACCGGCACATGGCAGCGATACAGGCGGGCATCTTCCTGCTGAAAACCGGACGGTATGGGCAAATGCTCTGGCTCCTGATAGAAGACCAGCGCCCCGCGGCGGGCCAGCGCCCGCGCCAATTGCTGGGGACGCTGGAACAACTGGGTTTGCCAGCCCAGCCCCGGGGGGAAAGCGATCACCGGTAAATCGGGATGCTGCTGGACGATAGCAGCCAGCGCGTCGCGGTATTGAGGAATATTTCGCCGTTCGCTTAGCCGCCACCACCGGGCGCGCAGGCTATCTATTTTTTGGCGAATCATTTGTGCTCAACAATTCCAACAAGGCATCCACTCGGGATTGCCAATTGTTTTGCCGCACGAAAGCATCCATCTCACCCACCGGCAGCTCGATTTGCCGCACTCGCCCAACCAGCGCCACGAATTCAGCCGCGTCGGTCGCCGGGTAGACCCCTGGCAGCCCGCGCAGCGGCTGGATGTCCGGCGCGACCACCGGTTTATGCATCGCCAGGTATTCGTACACCTTCAACGGGCTGGTGGCCTGGGTGATGTCGTTGACCTTCCACGGAATGATGGCGACATCCGCGTGGGCCAGGTAGGCTGGCAGATCCCGCTGAGGCTTGAGGCCGAGGAAATGCAGATTAGGCGGCGGAGCTTTACACTGCCCGGCATAGTCGCCGATCACGACGATGGCCGCTTCGGGGTAGGCCTGCGCCAACTGCGCCAACAAATCCCAATCGAACCACGATCCCCACAAGGAGCCAGTGTAGATTGCAGCCCATTCGGCAGACGGCAGATCGGCAGGGCGAAGCTGTTGCCGCGCCGGATCGAAGAGTTGAGTGTTGACGGCGTTCGGCAATAAACTCACTGGGCGGCCGGACTGCTGCTCCAAATGGCGGGCCAGCGACGGCGCGGTAGCGACCAGGGCAGAGGCCGTCTCGATGATCTGCTGCTCGATATGCGGCGTGTACCAGCTTGCACCCAGGGCAGTATCCCAGTTATCCAACAGATCGTAAACAACGCAAACGCCCGCCTTGCGCAATGCTTCCATGAGCGGCAAGAAATCCTTGAGAGGAAACTCCGCCATCGCCATCTTGGGTTTGCCAGCCAAAACACTTCCGTAATCTCGCAAGAAGTGTTCGAGTGAAAACCGCGAGATCGAAACAGTCAGGAGGTTGGGGTGACGAATTTGCAGGTTAAGATCAACCCTTTCGAACTTGGGAAATTTATTGACGAATACCACCAGCCAACCCCGGTCGAGCAATTCCAGCGTGATCTGCGTACAACGCGCCCCACCGCCGATGTCGTCCACCGGCACGCCGGAGAGCATGAAGAAGACCCCTTTCACCGACTGGAACCGGCGGCGATCCACCATCCCCCGGCGGCTCCACCCTCTGAGAAATCCCAACAATGTGACCAATGCTACCGGCGCTTCCCAAACGAAATCAGAAACGCTGTATCTGGCGCGATGCGCCTTAATAAAGAGAAAACTGGCCCCAAGCGTGACCCATCCCGCAGCCGCGGCGGCCAAAATCGTCGAGGGGAAGAATGCCAGGGAGACAGCCATCCCCAAGGTAATCCCCACGCCTCCCAGTGCAATCAACGATTTGAGCACTGCCTTGCGATAATAAGCCATCGCCTGCCCGGCTTCGCCGTCACCAATGGACCAGTTGAACAGTTTCTTCCAATAGGCCCCGGGGGTTGATGGCGCTTCCCATTGCACAATGGCATCGGGTACGAATGCCCAATGGGTGGTGCGATGCTTCAGATCCAGCGCGAAGTAGGTATCCTCGCCGGTCAAAGTCAGCCATTCGGGATAGCCGCCAACCTTTTGCCAGGCATCCTTGGTAAACGCCACCGAGCGGGAGGATGGCAAATAACCCTGGGGATCTAAATTCCCCAGGGCGGCCCACCCCATCCGGTTGACTCGCTCCCCAAATGACCCCAAAGCCTCATACCACCCGGCAACTACTTCGGTTTCCGGCTCGATCTCGAACGGTGCGACCAGCTTTTCCAGCCAGTCGGATTTCAATCGCCCCCCAAAATCCAGCGCGGCGATAACGGGATAATGCGCCTGGGCAATCGCCACATTACGCCCGCGGCTGATATTAGCTCCCGGCTCCACCAAAATTTCAACTGGTATACCCGATTGAGCAGATGCTTCCCGCAGCGCTTCTGCCGTGCCATCCTGCGACCCGGCGTCTACGATGATGATCTCATCCGGCAGGCGCGTCTGCGCCAGGATGCTGGCGAACATCCGGCGGGCATTTCGGCCTTCATTGAGGGTAGTGGCAATCAAGCTGACCTGCACTCGCTGGGTGCGCGGCGATCCCTGGATTTGCCGACGCCGCGGGTACGCGGTAAATATACCCGGTTGATCTGTGTAAACCGTCACCGAGGTGTTGTCAGCCAGGGTGTATCGGTCGCCAAACAGGTGCGGCGATTGCCAGAGTTGTTTCAGCCAGCGGCGCGGGCGAAGGGAATTTATGAGTAAGCTGAGATGACGGAAAATACGGCGAGTTACGTTCACTTCAATGCTTCGATGATTTGCCGGGCGCGCGCTTCCCAGGTATTGGATCGCGCTACGCTGTCAATTGTGGCTTGATAATCTGGCGACGAGTTCAAGGTCAGCGCGTGATCCAATTGCGTTGAGAATTCATCCGGGTTAGAGGCGGTGAGCACGCCTTCGAACCGCAGGCTCTCTTGCATAGGGGTAGCCACAACTGGTTTTCCGCCGGCCATATACTCGAACAATTTGAGCGGTGAGGTGGTATGCGTGATGTGGCTCAACTCGAATGGGATCGTCGCCACATCGAAAAAGTGCAGATAGCACGGCAGGTCTGCGTAAGGTTTTTGGCCCAACCAGTGAACGTTGGGCAAGTCGAGCAATCCGCTGGGGTTCAGGCTGCCGTCGTAATCGAGGCCGATCAAGACAAAGTTCAGGTCGGGCCGCGATCCGGCAACCGCGCTGAACAGCCGGTAATCGAACCAGCGCGCCAGCGCACCGTAATAACCGATAATCGGGATACCCTTTGCCAGAATGGGAGCCAGGTCATCTGGCGGGGTTTTCTGATGGCGGGCAGCGGTGAAATGCTCATAATCCACGCCATTGGGACAGAGCAGCACGTCGTCTCGAACGGTTCGAACCTGGAGGTAAAGACCCTCTGCTGTAGTCAGCACCAACCGGGAGGAAAGCACCAATTCGTCATGTTCCCGCTGTATTTGCACCGGATCGCCAACACAAACATCTAAAGAATCAAGAAAATCATAGATCACTCGGGGCGACTCGAAGCCAGCGCGATGGTGGCGATTCCAGGTGAGCAGATAAACCAGGGGCTTCTGAATGGCGCGAAAGGCATAGGGGGTGACATTGCACAGGTACAGTTGATCGTTCAATCGCCGGAAAAGCGGAGCACGTCTGGATGGCCCAGGCTCCATGTAGAAGACGCGCACCCCCTGGCGGGCCAACGCCAGCGCCAACTGCTGCGGGCGCTGAAAAAGCGGGCCACGCCAGGGCAAACTGGGCGCAAAAATTACTGTCTGCGTAACACTTTCAGACCGCCGCAGAATCGCTTTTAGGGCCAGGCGTGAGAGGATCAGCCTGGCCCAATCATAGGTACGATATAGATTCTTCAATGGTTAGGGGACTAGCTCGATTTGTGAGAGTTCCTGCGGGCTGACATAGCGAAAGATAGAATCAGCCACAGCATCCCGGTAGCCCTGGTATTGGTGGGCCACGTCGCCAGGAACAAAGAAAGGCCAATCAATCCCTTCCTCATTGACCAGGTTGAAGTAGATGATCGCTCTCACACCCGGATAATTGGACAGATATGAATACGCATCACGCAGCCATTGATTTTTGCGGTTTGTGCTCTCACCCGTTGCGTAGATTGCGGTAGTGCCAGTCTGTAAAATGAAAATTGGTTTTGTCGGCGCTAATGCGCTCATTCGGTCGAGGTACAACCCTTCAGGGGGGGCATAATAAGGATTATTATAAACCTCCAATGGAGGCTGCCAATCCTGGCTGGGAGAATAAGGATGGTAGCCAAAGTTATAACCGCTGAAACCGACCACATCCACCAGATCATCACCCGGATAATAGGCTTCAAATCCTGATGTGCCAGATTTGTTCCAACCGTTGGGCGCAAAAACCCATCGTGCTGCATTCTCAGAGACACCCTGCTCGATAAAAATCTGGTGGAGGCGGGCAAACGCCAGCTTGAAATTGGCCGGATCATTGCCCCACACTACCCAACTGCCGTTCATTTCAGGCATTGGCGCAAGATAGGCAAACCGGCCATCTCCTTGATCGGCCCAGGCCTTGAAAGTATTGGCCCAGGTACGAACCTGGGTATCAATCGCTCCGTTGGCTATCTGACTGGCAGAGTGAGTTGTGCTGAGGTTGAACAATGGGGTGTAGCCATTGCTCCAAAGCATCTCCAACCGGTGGGGGATATCCCAATCAGGATTGTCTTCGAGTAAAGCAAAGGACGCGGCAATGGAAATCGCTGCTCCCGGGCTGGCCCAGGCATCCAGAGCGCGTAGTTCAGTGTCTACCACGTACTGATTGCCTGTATACCCCTGTGGATAAATACCCAGCATAACGAATTTGTTGCTGTAATCTCTCTGCGCCAATGGCAGGTAAATTGTCGTATTGACTTCAGGTGAGGCAGGGTTTGCATGTTGATCGGTGGCTGAACTCGCTGCCACAGTCGAGGTAGATCGAAGAACACCACATACCAGAGTGAACCCGACAATGGCGAAGATCACCCGTTTGACATGACTTGATAATTTACTGGTAAGAAAAATCGTATTCATGGTTAACAATCTCCACAGACCGAGGAAACAAATTCGAGCCTGTTAACCCATTTTAGCGCATCTCCTCATCAAAAACATCACCCAAAAGTACGGTATTCACAAACAATTTTGTAAAGTTCTGAGATTACGCAGTTTATATTCCTGACAAAAGCATTTATTCCCGGTAAAGCTGTTGTCTTGCTTTATTATCCTGCTGCAGGCGTTGTATCATCTTTTCAACAGCCCAGGCGAAAATAGCATTTTCCAACCGGTTATACATCGGCAACCCCATTTCAAACAAAGTCTTCGATAAATATTCACTCCTCAAGCGTCGCAGCTTCCACATTGCCAATTCCATCGGAAAATATAAATCAATCTGCTGCCGGTATTCCGTCAACTTTGCGGCTCGGATCGTCTTCCACACGTGCTCGAAGGTGTACCTCCCGGCATGTGGGGCGTGATGAACCTGAGAATCAGGCGCGATGACAATTGCATACCCCAACCGATGGATCAAAGTTGCCGCAGTCATCTCTTCGCCGCCGCTGAAATCCGCGCCGCGCCGTCCATACCCGGTACGGAAGCCGCCTATCGCCAGCAGCGCCTGCCGCGTGGCGCTCCAGTTTGCCCCCCAGGGAAATTCCCACCATTGGGTCACTTCTATCGAGGATTGATAGCCGGGCATGAATTCGCTCCAATAGTGCCCCCAGCCGGACTTCAGCCACTTTGGGTGCGGTTCGGGTGGCTGGAGGATGATCTTGCCCCCCACCACTCCAGCTTTCGGATGCGTTTCGAATTCAGCCCAGGTCTTCTCAAGCCAATCGGGGAAAGCCGTGGCGTCATCGTCGAGAAAGCTGACGATCTTGCCCTTCGCCTCGGAAATCCCCGCATTGCGGGCGAACGATAACCCCTGGAATGGACACACCACCAATCTCAATTGGCTGGGCCGCTCTACAAAGTCGGTTTGTCGCAGCCCGGCAACGGTCTCCGCCACCGATGGATCGTGCGGGTCATTGTTGACAACGATCACCTCGTAATCTTCCGCAGCAAATGTCTGCCGCGCCACGCTGCGGATGGCGTCAGCAAGCTGTTCGCCCCGCCGGTACGTGCAGATCACTACCGAGATTTTGAAAGCCGGCGGGGTCGGACGAGCAATCTCGGCCTCCAATTGCGCCAGTTGCGCCGCTTTCACCCGGATGTCCAGCGTCGTGCACAGCGTGGCGATCTCGGCGACGCTCATCCATCCCTGGCGCGGGATGCTCAATCGGGGGAGGGCTGCACTCGATCCGTAGGCGATGCATACGCCCCAACCGGGATCAGCTTCCGAGGTGAGCGCCCCATCGCCAACCACCACCAGCGCCGGGTATGCGCCTGCCGCGGTCTCCGGGGGGTGTGTGCTTTCCTCCGGGTTCGCTGTGACCCGCACGGCCACGAATGGATACCACAGGCGCGGCGCCTCCCGCTGGTCAAGCGGCATTTCATCGCCCAGAACATGCCCGGCAGCCCTCGCCCAATCACGAATCTTCATCCCAATTGCTGTTGATCGCTGGTCGTCACTTGCGGTGATGTGCCACACCATCGGCGTGTTGTAGAAATCCCGCCGGGCATCCTCGAACACCATCAGCGCCTCGCGGCTGCGGGTGATGCCCAGCTCGGCGTCGCGGGCGGTCAGCGACGCGCCGTGGAAGCGGTATTCGTAGACATGGTCGGGAAAATCGGCGTGCCGCAAGGTGAGCAGGGCGTTGGCACGCATGACGTAATCGTAATCTTCGGTGCCGAAGCGATGGCGGCTGTACTCGCCGAGCAAGGCGTCAGCCCGGGCGCGGTACATGAACGCCGCACCAACAAAGTTGTTGGGAACGGTGTTCAGTTCCAGCGTATTCGCCGGTAGTACCACATGCTCGCTGCCGGGCGGGACCTGGTAGCCCCCGTACCATGGCGAATCGCGCAGCGGCTGCCCGTCGTCGCCGATGATGTCAATATTGGCGTACACCCACTCCCACTCCGGGTGACGTTTCAGGCAGTCCACCATCTTCGCCAGGTAATCGGGCTTGAGGCGGTTGTCGGCGCTCGTCCAGGTGAGGTATTCCCCGCGGGCTGCGGCGAACCCGGTGTTGAGCGCCCCCGGCATGCGGGCGTTGGCCTGGTGGATCACCCGGATGCGGCTGTCTTTGGCAGCGTATTCATCGAGGATGCCCGGCGTCTCGTCGGTCGAGCCGTCATCCACCGCGATCAGCTCGAAATCTGGGTAGGTTTGCGCCAGGAGGCTCGCGATTGCCTGGCTCACATAATCGGCCCCGTTGTATACCGGCAGCACAATTGAGACCAGACCCGGAATGCTGGAGCAGCGTACCCCTTCGAGATTCGACCGGCACACCGCCTGGCGGGATTGTTTGAACCGGTAGAACACATAGGCTTCCCACGAAATCATGGGGACTGTGTTCAATCCTTGCAAACGATGTGAGAGACTGTGTAAAGTCTGCTCCCAGCGCGTGCCGGGCGGTACGAGCAGATGGCGTACACGCTCCATTAACCGCCAACTCGTACTTTCATGGATTTCTTTCAACGAGCGCTCTGCTACTTGCAGCTTCCAACCCAGATCACCCACAGCAGCTTGCAGGGTTGCCAGTTCACCGGTCTGCCTGACGATAGTTTCATCGCGCCGGACGACCTCTTTCTGGAGGTTGGCAATCGCCTGGTCGCGGCCTGAAATTTCCGCCTCCCGCCAGGCGGCGGCATCCACCATCTCTCGGATCTGTTC
>DYIZ01000180.1 GCA_020723385.1 Candidatus Aquidulcis sp. | reverse complement strand
AGCGCCTAGCAGGATGCGCGCACCCGTGGCAATTACACCCAATGCCACGCCCAACAGGATGCCCCGCGCCCCGGCAGTTGCCAATGCGCGGGAGATTGTTGGGTAGATAAAATCCAATAATACTTCCTGAACACCGCTGAAGGCGGGAAGATTACCCACCAGGTACAACGGCGCAGACCCCAGCAGCATCAATAGCAAAGTTGCCAGAAATATCCAGGACATCGTTGTCATACGGCGGCGCAGCATACGCGCTGCCGTATAGATCATTGCTACCGCCGCTACAGCCATCAAGCTGGCTTCGACCGGAATCTGAACATTGTCAAAAAGCCACAGCGACCACGATCCGGTGAGGTGATCCCGGGTCACGAGATCCCGGGCCACGATCAGCAGAGTAATGGCGAATGAGATAATCACCACGAGGCTGTAACCTGCCTTTTGGCCGGAGCGGATCTTGCGCCAATGAACCCCCATCAAATTAGCGACTCCCACCAGCACCGCAAATGCCGCTATGCCGATGGCCCATCCGACGAGCAGGTTGCGTGGCTCATCCATAACCTTGGGAAAGGGGAAGAAGAACATCAACAGCACTATAAAACCAGCGCCGATAGCAATGGCAGTTGAAAAAACCGATCGCGTTTTCACATTGAACCTACCAATCGCCAAATCGCCACAATGATAATGACGACCACCAGCAGCCAGCGAACGACATCCTGGGCGCGCAGGCTGGCCTGGTGCAACGGGCCGGCGTTGAGATATGCGCCGCCGGCATACAACTCCTCGCCGATCAGGGGATCCTCAACACTTGCAAATAACACAGCCTGAGCCGGAATATCATCCGTGCCTGCTACGATCAGGCTGTTCTTGCGTTCGGCGGCTTCCGTCAAGAGCACGACTTCGCTGCCGAAGTGCCCGGCCAACACATTGGCCGATACTTGCTCGTCATAGATCACGGGTAACGCCCCGGCGGTATAAGACAACGGGGTCAGCCCAACCAGCCGCCCGGCGGAAGGATTGTATTGGCCTTCGAGCGAAGTCGTTCGAGAGACGCCGCGCAGGGTATCCTGGGAGAGAATCGCCAACGTGCTGTCGCCCGAAGTGGCTACAGGCGGGCGGTCACTGATCGAAGCCGCTCGGGCGATGCGCTCTAACATCGAAAGCCCCAACAGGCCCGCAGCGCCGCGAAATCCGATGATGTCTCCCCAACCGGTGGCGATGTGCAGGCGGGCGCCAGCTTCCACACCCAACCCAACGGCAGTCCGCAGCCGGGTGAATGCTGGAATATCGCGCAAATACCGCCCCGGCTGTTTACGCCCCGCTGCGGCGAAGATGAGCATCAGGCCGACGAATAGCCCCACGAAGAGCAGGCCCAAAGAAGCAATGATGAGTTCTTGCCAAGTCACGGTTGCGTTCCTTCCCGCAAAAATGTCGCAAAAGCCCTGGTTTGGACAGTATCTTCTAACATCGCCGCCAACGCTTCGAGGCGGTCATTGGGAAACGCCAAGCTGGCCAGCGGCTGAGTCAGGTAAACTGCCTGCGCGCCGAGCAGCGTCAACGGGCCGGCAGATTCCAAAAAAGTAGCCGCCAGGTCTTGCAACCCCCAATGGTAGAGGGTTCGTGCCCACTCACGCCAGATATTCGGGTTGACTCCCATAGTGAAAGTATAGCACAACTATGCTAAAAGTATCAACATTATGCCTGGCAAGACTTTCAGATGGTTTGCCTTAATTCCGGCAATTTCGTTTGCAATATTCTGGTAATTTGTGATACACTTTGGATGCACGAAATTCAGCCAGGAGGACACCAATGACCTACGAGGAACGTATCCGGCGAGAGCGGCCTAATATGTCGAAAAGCTTCGCCAAGCTGGCCGATTTTTTGCTCGATTCATACGTCGAAGCGTCGTTTATGACGGCCAGCGAGCTGGCCCATGCTTTAAACCTGGATGCCGCCACGGTGGTGCGATTCTCCCAGCACTTGGTGTACAAAGGATTTCCCCAGTTTCAGCGAGAGATCCGGCAAAAGGTCAAAGGCGATTTGCTCATCCGCCCGCTGCAAGCCGAGGTAGTCAACTCTGTTCCCGGCGTCGTGGCGACCGCTATGCGTGAGTTGTTCCGCGACCTGGAACAGACCCGCATGGCGTTAGACACCGAAGCGATAGCGCTGATGGTGGAGAAGATCGGACAGTCACGGCGCATCATTGTGCTCTCCGAAGCCCCTGCCCAGCCTGCCGCTTATAACCTGGTTTACTTCCTCGAGCAAGGCGGCTTTACGATCTACATCGCCCGTTCGGGCGTAGCGGACCTGGCCCGTACGGTGCATACAGCCACTGCCCAAGATTTGCTCCTGGCAGTGGATGTTGTCGGTCATTCCCCTTCCATTGCCAGCACTTTGAGCGAAGCCCAATCGCGCGGCATTCAAACCGCGGCCATCGTCGGGTCGGCCTCACTGGCGTCGGCGCGGCACGCGGATGTGGTCCTGGCGGCCCAGGCGCGTCTTTCCGTCGGGGTTGGTACAGTGGTCATCGGGGCGATGATCTATGTTCTGGCCGATGTGCTGCGCTGGCGGTTCGCCGACCGTTTTGCGGGCGCAGAACAAGCAATCGCCGAGCTATCGCACCGCATCCATCAATCCGAAGAATAATTCCCCCAAAAAGGAAATATCATGCGTTTCATTCGCTATCAAACCAAAGCCGAGCCGGCGCGGTTCGGCTGGATTCACAACGAAATGGTAGGGCCGGTCGAAGGATCGCCCTTTGGCGAATTTCGCCGTCTCGAAGCAACGCTGCCTCTCGACAATGTGAAACTATTGGCGCCGATCACCCCAGGTAAAATTCTCGCCATCGGCCGCAATTATGTGGCTCATGCCCAGGAACACAAAGTCGAAGTTCCGTCGGTGCCGCTGATGTTTCTCAAGCCCCCCTCGTCGGTCATCGGACCAGACGAAGCCATCGTCCACCCGCCGCAATCCCAGCAGGTCGAGCACGAAGCCGAGCTGGTGGTGGTCATCGGGCGGCGCGGACGTTGGATCCCAGCCGAGGATGCGTTGAGCTTCGTGTTTGGTTACACCATCGGCAACGATGTGACCGCCCGCGATCTGCAGCATCGCGACGGCCAATGGACGCGCGCCAAAGGCTTCGACACTTTCTGCGCCCTCGGCCCGTGGGTCGAGACTGAGTTCGACCCCGCCGATGCGATGATCACCTGCCACGTCAATGGGGAGATGCGACAGATGGCTTCTACCCGCGATATGGTATTCCGCGTCAACCATCTGGTCGCCTTCATCTCTTCGGTGATGACGCTGGAACCGGGCGATATCATTATGACGGGCACGCCGGCCGGCGTTGGGCCGTTGAAGCCCGGCGATGTGGTCGAGGCGGCCATCGAGGGACTGGGAAAACTCCGCAATCCGGTGATTGCTGAGCCATCCCGATAACCCCTGGGGACAACTCCCCCATTGGCAGCCTGACCCCAAACGGTTCGAGAGATCCATCGGAAGGGTCACAAGCCTCCTCGAAGTATCCAGCCCATGAAACTCGACATCCACACTGCCGTACAGACGACGCTGGTGATCGCCATTCTTTTGATCATCGTCAGCGCCTGGATCGGCATTCGCTCGATTGCCAAAGCCCGCTCACTGAAGTTCTTTCGTATGCGCCGGGACCGAATGGTCGCCGGCTGGCGGTTGATTCTCCTGGCGTTTGGCCTGGGAATCATGGCGCTGGCGGTGAACAGCTTTGCCGAGCCGCTTGTCTACCGCTTCTTCCCACCCACGCCCACGCTGACGCCCACGCTCACTATCACAGTGACGCCCTCGATCACGCTGTCTCCCACGATTACGCAAACGCCCACAATTACCAATACCCCCTCTGAGACGGATACGCCCACCATCACGCCGACGCCGCAGATCCCGCTGGTGGTCGAAATCTTGTTCCAGAGTACGACCACGCCCAACCCGGGCGCGGTCTTCAGCCCGCTGCAATTTACGCAGGAACTCATCACGACCGAAAACACTTTCGAGGCGGTCAACCCCGGGACGGTGTTCCAGAATCCGGTGGGACACCTGTACGCCCTGTTTTCCTATGTGGATATGGTGGTCGACTCGCAGTGGACGGCGCTATGGTACCGCAATGGCGAGTTGGTGAACTACGAGACGAAACCCTGGGATGGGGGCAGCGGCGGGTGGGGCTACACCGACTGGAATCCACCTGCCGAGATGTGGCAGCCCGGCGAGTACGAGGTGCAAATCTTCGTTGGGCACGAGTGGAAGATCGCCGGGAAATTCACGGTGGAGGGTGATGCGCCCACTGCCGTGCCCAGCCTGACGCCCTCGCCGACGAGGACCAACACCCCCAGCCCAACGCCGACGCGTACCCCCACGCCGAGCCGCACGCTCACTCCCACCCGCACGACCACTCCTACGCGCACCGTTACGCTGACCCGCACGAACACGCCGACTACCAAACCGTCCAGCACACGCCAGCCATCCAACACCCCGCGCCCGACGGATACACACCAGCCGTCGCGCACGATCACGCGGACGCCTGCCGGGACAGCAACTCCCCGCCCTACTTCTACGCACGCACCGACCTATACACCGGCCCCGCCAACCGCTCCCTACACCCACGCGCCGACATTCACGCCCAGGCCGCCGACGGCCAACCCGACCCGCGCGCCCACGAATACACCTCGCTTGCCCACGGTAACGCCGGGCGGAAAGCTGAAAAATCCTGCTCAAATTCGGCATTGACCAGCAGGATGTTCGGAGGTATACTGCTGCGCAGTAGGATGCTCGTAAGTTCGCGTTGGAATAGAAAGACGACGGCTCAGAGTGCAACCTCTGGGCCGTTTTAATTGATCGTTCCGATGGAATCTGAACGGCTCCTAAAAAACCACAACATTTGCTTAGGAGGCAAATACAATGTCTGAACGTATCATCGGCACGGTCAAATGGTTCAACGGCAGCAAGGGCTACGGCTTCATCAGTCGCGAAGGCGGACCGGACGTTTTCGTCCACTATTCCGCTATCCAGAGTGACGGCTTCCGCAATCTGCAAGAAGGGCAGCAGGTTGAATTCTCCGTCGAGAAAGGCCCCAAGGGCTTGCAGGCTGTCAACGTTATCCCCCACTAATCTGGAGGATTGCCTGAACCAAAAAACCCCACCCGGTATGGGTGGGGTTTTTGATTCGGAGTGATTCAGTTACCCCAGGCAATCCTGGCAGAAAGCGAATCGTAGAGCCTACCGCGCCGCGAAAGGCAAATATTGCTTGAACATCTCGAACCGGAATATGTACAAGCCGCCATCGTCATCGGCCACGTAAACGAAAGGCTCGATTACGACCATATCACGCGCGGTTGCCGGTAAATCGTAGAAATCAGCTTCAAATGGCTGTGTGGGGTTGGTCACATCTATAACCCGCAAGCCGCCCCAGTCACAGGTCAAAAATACATAACGTAGATCGCCGATTTTCAGCGAGGCGGAGGTGGTCGGCATCCCTGGCATCGTCAGTCCCGTAATTGGCAGTATATTGGCTGGATCAGATATATCGAGAACAGTCATGCCGGTTTCGCCGGTTACATACGCAAAATTGCCCATCACCTCGACAGTGAATGCATCACCCGGAGAATAACCTGCCTGGATGGGATGCGCCGGGTCGGTGATATCAACTATCCAAAGCCCATCGTACCCATCGCCAATGTATGCGTAATTCTCCTGGATAGCGACTTCTCTGGCGTTGTTGGCGTCAAACTGGCTTACAATGGTAATCGAGTAAGGGTTGTGAATATCCAGGATCTCGAACCCTGAATACCCCTTCGCGGCATAAGCAAAATCATTCTGAACAATAAAATCCGCTGCGCTCATCGTATCTGTGTAAACGCTAAACTGAGTTGGAGTCATGGGTTGTGAAACATCCATTACCTTCAACCACACACTGCCATCATTGCCTTGGTACGTATAAGCATAATTCTCTGCGGCCTCGACGCGGAAACTTGCGCCCGGCATACCATAAAAACCTATCTCGACGGGGTTCGCCTTGTCGGAGGCATCCACCGCCCACAAACCGCTGACGCCGGGAATATCCCAGACGAACGAAACTCCATAGACATAATCGCCCATTACACCGATATCAAATACTTTGCCTTTAACGCCGTACAACCCGGCATACTCGGGCTGGGCAGGGTTGGATATGTCTACAATGTGCAGCCCGCTGCTCTCGTCGCAGACGTAAACCAGGTTGTCTCTCGCCACAATCTCCATGGCCGCGGAGGGGGTGGGGTAGTAACTTATCTCCACCGGATCGAGCGGGTTGGATACATCCACCACGCGCATTCCTCCACCCACAAAGATGCCCAGGTCGGAGTCCCATCGTTTCTCTTCCGTAACGTAAACATAACTCCCCTGCACGGCGGCGTCATTTGCATAGCCTCCGACGTTCTGATGACTGATCTCTTGAGGGTCGTAAGGATTCGTTACGTCTATAACGACCAATCCATCGGAGATGTCGGCTGCATACGCGTAGTTGCCTGATATGGCAATACTATATAGCCATCCTTGGTTCATGTCGGACGACAGCAATTGTAAAGGATTGGCTGGATCGCTGATATCAAATATCAACAACCAACGATTGGTTGTCATATATAAAAACCCATTAGCTGCCGCCATGTCTCTTGGGGAACCAAGATATCCACCTCCATCCACCCAAAACGGATGGGTAGGATCCGTAATATCCACCATTTCTATCCCACCATCGCAATCATTTGGATCGTTTGGAACGCAGTTGAACTTGCTAAGATAAATGTAATTCCCGGATATTGCAATATCCCAGATCCCGCCAGAGGGTATATAACTGCCAATCTCGACAGGATGAGCCGGATCAGAGACATCGAAGATATTCAACGCGCCGGTATAATCGAAACGGCCATGAGTCAAATGCGCCCAGCTCGTAAAAAGATAATTTCCCTGCACTGCCAGATCAGTCAGCCTCTCGGGCAGCATTATGTACCCAATCCGCGCCGGGTGAGCCGGGTCGGAGATATCTACGATGGCGGCTTCGGGGCCATGCTTGACAAAGGCATAATCGCCCTGCACGACCACATTGTCTGTTCTCCCGCCAATATGGCCGGATAGCGATAGGAGCGAGGATTGGGAATTAGAAACATCCGTTGGCGCAGCCGCGTTCCCAGATTGAGACAAACTACTGTTCAGGCATACGGACATCAGGGCAAAAACGAGTAAACCTGTTCTCACCGAAGTCATAAAAATATTCGCTAAACCGCGTGGTTTCATCGCCCTAAACAGAGGTGTCAACTGCCTAACAAAATTTGGATAGTGATCAGCGCCGCCATCCCCACCACAATCGTCAGCACCACATTCTTCGTGCGCCAGGCCACCAGCGCGGCGACGACGCCTGCCAGCAGGCGTGGATTGGCCGGGGCGAGCTGCCCGTCGCGGATCAGCACTTCGGGGAAGATGATGGCGGTCAGCACCGCGGGCGGGACGAATCTCAGGGCGCGGCTGACCCACTCCGGCGGGGTCCATTTTCCCAACAGGGCGATGAACGACAACCGGATGAGATAAGTCAACAGGCCAGCAACCGCCAGCGTTATCCAGATCGTTTCCATTTTGTTTCACTCCACATCCCAACCACAATCCCTACCAACGCGGCCGCGATCAGACCCAGCTTGTACGGCAGCCCATAGGCCAATATCGCCACCACCCCCGCCGATAACGCCGCGGCGGCTGCCGGGCGGTCTTTGAGCGCCGGAACGACCAGCGCGATGAACGTCAGCGCCAGGGTGAAATCCAGCGACCAGCTTGCCGGCACCTGCGTCCCCAGGAAGATGCCCACTGCGGTAGAGGCCTGCCAGCACGTCCAAAGCGCCAACCCCGCGCCGAGGAAGTACCAATGCTGCCCCCTATCCTCCATTCCATCTCCCGATGGGTTAGGGGATAGGGGATAGGGGACGTTGTACCGCGTAATCGCCACCGCATACGCCTCATCGGTCAGCAAATAGGCTAACAGCCCTTTCCATAGCGGCGAGAGCCGTTTGATGTGCGGCGCGACCGAGGCGCTGTACAGCGCGTGCCGCAAGTTGACGATGAACGCGGTGATGACGACGACCACCGGCGGCGCGCCGGTCCCGATGAGCTTCACCGCCAGGAATTGCGACGACCCGGCGAAGACGATGGCCGACATGGCCTGCGCCACCAGCGGGGTCAGCCCCGCCCCCAGGGCCAGCACCCCATAGATCATCCCGAAGGGTGTGACGCCCAGCAAGATCGGCAGCTCGTCGCGAATGCCGGATAGAAATTCTCTTCGTTTTGACATTTATCGTAATTCTCCTCGGGTCAGCAGGATCACCGCCCCCAAAATCAACCCGCCGCCGACCCAATTGAGCGGGGTCAGCCGCTCGCCGAGCAGCAGCGCCGCCAGGGCGACCGCCACCACCGGCTCCAGCGTGGATACCAGCGCGGCGTTGCTTGGGCCGACGCGTTCCAACCCCATCCAGAATGCCCCGATGGCGACCACACCGGCCACGACCGCCAGCCCGACGGATGCCAGCCACCCGGAGGGTGTCACCGGGAACTGCGGCCCGCGCACCGCCACGATCCCCGCGAAAACGACTCCCGCCGAAGACATGATCACCGCCGAGGCAGGCACAGCTGGCGTGGATTTTAGAATCTTCGCCCCGGCCAGGATAGAGATCGAGTAAATCAGCGGGGCAGCGATCCCCAGAACGATGCCCAATGGTTTGCCGCCCCCGCCAAATCCCGCGATCAACGCCGCGCCGATCAATGCCAGTGTCAGCGCGCTCCCTTTAACCCACGTCATCCGTTCTTTGAAAAATATCACCGAAAATACGGTCACAATCACCGGATACAGATATAGCAGCAACGCCACCAGGCTGGCATCGGCCAGCGTCAGCGCGGTGAAGTAGCAGATAGCCTGCCCCACGTAACAGGTGATACCCAGCAGGATCAGATTGAGCAGTGTGCGCCCGCGGGGGAACGGCATCCGCCCGAAGGCCATGATCGCCAGCATGATCAGGCCGGCCAGCGCGAAGCGCAGAAAAAGCACCGTGAGCGGGTCGGCCCCGCCGGCGTAAGCGAAGCGCGCCAGGATTGGCATGGCCCCGTAGGCCACGGCTGAGATGACGACGAGGGTGAAACCGAGGATTTTTTGCATAGGGACATAGTATACCCTGACGCTGCACACTACGAATTGATTCTCTGCTTTTGTGCAAGAAATTTCACCACGAAGGACACCAAGGGACACGAAGTTTTTAACTTCCTTTGTGTACCCTTGTGACCTTCGTGGTCAAGCTTTTTGGCTCCGATTCATGCGGGTTAGGTGTATACTCATGGAGAACCCCAACACCCACCCCATATTCGGCCGATAACCCTATGCCCAACGCTTTCCATACCCGCATCCGTTCAGCGCTCGCCGACTCTAACCTGCAAGCGGCGCTCGATGCCAACGCCGAGCGCCGCATCCGCGTGCGCCGAGAGGCTTTTGCTGCCCTCCCGCTGGAAGACATGCGCCAGCGCGCCCACGCCGTACGCGCCGACGTGATTGCCAACCTTGACCGCTATCTGGCGCAGTTCATTTCCCGCGTAGAGGCCAACGGCGTCATCGTCCACCGCGCTGCCACAGCTAAAGACGCGGTGCAGATCATTCTCGACATTGCAAGTCAATCACACAGGATTGCCCCGACGGTTATCGCCAAATCGAAAACCATGGTCTCCGAGGAGATTCACCTCAACCCGGCGCTCGAGGCCGCCGGGATGCGCGTGGTGGAGACCGACCTGGGCGAATACATCGTGCAGTTACGCGATGAGCCGCCTGCCCACATCATCACCCCCGCCGTCCATCTGCGGCGCGGCGACGTGGCCAAGCTCTTCCACGAAAAGCTGGGCATGCCGCTCACCGACGACATTCCAACCATGACGAACCTGGCCCGCCGCGTGCTGCGCGACGTGTTCCTCACCGCCGATGTCGGCCTGTCTGGGGTCAATTTCGGCGTCGCCGAGACCGGCACGCTCACCGTCGTCACCAACGAGGGCAACGGGCGCATGGTCACCACCGTGCCAAAGGTTCACATCGCCCTGATGGGCATGGAGCGGCTGGTTCCAACCTTCGACGACCTGGCGCTCATGCTGGCGCTGCTGCCGCGTTCTGCCACCGGTCAGAAGCTCAGTGTATACGTCAGCCTGCTGCACAGCCCGCGGCGGGCGGACGACCCTGACGGGCCGCAAGAACGCCATCTCGTGCTGCTCGACAATGGGCGCTCAGCGCTGCGCGGCTCGCCGCTCGAAGAGATTCTGTACTGCATCCGGTGCGGGGCGTGCCTGAACGCCTGCCCGGTGTTCCGCGAGATCGGCGGGCACGCCTACGCCAGCGCCTACCCGGGGCCGATGGGGTCGGTGTTATCCCCCGGGTTGTTCGGAACCCCGGAGTTCGGGCAACTGGCGCGGGCTTCCACCCTGTGCGGGGCATGCAAAGACGCCTGCCCGGTGGATATTGATTTGCCGAAACTGCTGTTGAGGGTGAGGGCGGGGTGTGATGTAGAGACGTCCCGACGGGACGTCTCTACCCGGCGGGGCGTCTCTACGGGGGTGAATCGCCCCAATGCGCCCGGATACCTGAAATGGGGATTGCGCTTCTTCTCCGTGGTCGCATCGAACCCCTGGTTGTACCGGATGGCCCAACGATTGGCGGGGATCGGCGGGAAGATGGTTGCGCCGCGCTCCGGGTGGCTGCGTCTCCCGGCAATAACGGGTTGGGGGTACAGCAAGGATTTCCCTGCCCCGGCGGTGAGGCCGTTCACGGCGAGGGTTCACCACAGAGATGCAGAGATCACAGAGAAAGAAAATTTCAGTCAATCGCGAATTCATGCTCCAAGTGGACGAAGCGGTGCAGAGCAACCGGCGTCCACGTCGCAGCCGCCGGATTGTCATCCGGCGGAAGCAAATACTAATTTACTACCAGCGACTCTGATCGAGCGATTTGCGAATGAGTTGACTGCCCTGGGCGGGGAATTCACCGCTTGCCGGGAGGATGAGCTGGCGGGGAAGCTTGTGGCATTGCTGCGGGAGCGCGGCGTCTCGCAAATTGTGGCGTGGGAGACGGGATTGCCCGCCGGGTTGCTGGACACCCTGCGAGAAAACGGTATCCTCGCCGGCCCCGGCCCGCACCCGATGGTCAAGATCGGTCTCACCGGGGCGCTGGCTGCCGTCGCCGAGACCGGGACGCTCGTCATCCCCGGCGGGCCAGGCCGCCCGCTGACAGCTTCGCTGCTGCCCGAAGTGCACATCGCCGTGCTGCGCGAGGCAGACATTTACGAAAACCTCGCCCAGGCGTTGAGCCTGAGCGAGGTTCGGGAAGTATCAGCTTTGGCGCTGGTCAGCGGCCCGTCACGCACCGCCGATATCGAAATGACGCTGACGATTGGGGTGCATGGGCCAGGTGAAGTCCACGTTATTTGTATCTGATCACAACTGGCTCGACCGGGTGCGGATACGCTCCTGCACCAGGGCGATGAACTCGCTCACTGGCATACCATCCTGCCGCGCGCCGTCCCGCTTGCGCAGCGAGACCGCCTCGGCCTGCACTTCGGCGTCGCCGACAACCAGCATATAGGGCACTTTCATCAGTTGCGCCTGGCGGATCTTGGCGTTCATCCGGTCGGGGCCGAGGTCAGCGCTGGCGCGGATGCCGATGTCTTTCATGCGCTTCGCCAGTTGGGCGGCGTAGATGTGATGGCCGTCGGTGATGGGGATGACGCGCACCTGCTCGGGGCATAACCAGACGGGGAAATTTCCGGCGTAATGCTCGATTAAGAAGCCAATCATGCGCTCGTGGGTGCTGAGCGGGGCGCGGTGGATGCACAGCGGGGTCTCTTCGACGCCGTCTTTGTTGACGTATCTGAGGTCAAAACGCGCCGGCTGGGCGAAGTCCACCTGGTTGGTAGCCAGCGTAAACTCTTTGCCGATGGCGCTCCAGATTTGCACGTCAATCTTCGGGCCGTAGAAAGCCGCCTCGTCCTGGGCTTCGACATACGGCACGTTGCCGTTCTGCATGGCGCGGCGCACCATATCTTCCGTTTTCAACCACAGGCGCTCGTTGTCCACGTATTTCTTACCCAATCCCTGCTTGCCGTGCAGGCTGAGGCGCATGACAAACTTCTCGATGCCGAACAGGTCGAAATACAGCCGGTAGAGGGCAATCACGCCCATGAATTCCTGCTCGAACAACTCTTCGGAGGTGTAAATGTGGGCATCGTTCATCTGCATCGAGCGCACGCGCATCAGACCGAACAACTCACCGGATTTCTCGTAGCGGTAGCACGTGCCGTATTCAGCCAGGCGGATGGGCAGCTCGCGGTAGGAGCGCGGGCGTGAGCCGAAGATTTTGTGGTGCATGGGGCAGTTCATCGGCTTGACGTAGTATTTCACGCCTTCCAATTCCATGGGCGGGTACATGCTCTCGGCGTAGTACGGCAGGTGGCCCGAGCGCAGGAAGAGGTCTTCTTTGGTCAGGTTGGGCGTGCGCACGCGGAAGTAACCGGCCTTGTCTTCGGTCTCTTTCGCCAGCCGCTCCAGCTCCTCGATCATGATGCCGCCATTGGGCTGCCAGAGCGGCAGGCCGGGGCCGACCTCGTCGTCGAAGAAGAAGATTTCCAGGTCTTTGCCCAGCTTGCGGTGGTCGCGCTTTTTGGCTTCCTCGAGCTTTTGCAGATATTCCTCGAGTTCCTTGGGATTGCGCCAAACCGTGCCGTAGATGCGCTGAAGCATGGGGTTGTGCTCATCGCCGCGCCAGTACGCCCCGGCGACGTTCATCAGCTTCACCGCCGAAGGGTTGA
>DYIZ01000008.1:51901-77674 GCA_020723385.1 Candidatus Aquidulcis sp. | reverse complement strand
TACGCCATCTTGATGGATTACTTCAACGAGGAACAAACGCAAGTCGTCAACAACGAAATCATATCCTCCAGCGGCCTTCTAGGTGTGATAGGCGGGCCGGGCGGGGCTGGCAGCAGCGGCGGGAATGGCGGTGACGCCAGCGGGGCTGGCATGCCCGGCGGGAGCGGCGGCGCAGGCGGCAACGGCGGCGAGGGTGGCAGCGCCGCGGGTATTTACGTTGATTGGCCGGCTGCTCCAATTCATGGCAATACAATCAACGGAATTAGCGGCGGTCCCGGCGGCGCAGCCGGGCACGGCGGGAACGGCGGCGCGGGCGGCAATGGTTATGACGACCAATCCTTCCCCGGCAGCGGCGGCGCAGGCGGCCCAGGCGGCGCAGGAGGGAATGGCGGCTTCAGTGGGATGACGATCGGCATCTATTGGAATGTACCATCAACCCGGTTAGAAGGTCAAAGCGCGCCTTCTTGGGTGTCAACAATCGTCTTGCAGGACAATACTGTAGCGAATATCGCGCCATACGCGGGCGGCGCAGCCGGCAACGGCGGCGCAGGCGGGCCAGGGGGCAACGGCGGCAACAGCGCCGAATACAATGGCGCGCCGAGTGGGGCAGGCGGCAATGGCGGCGCAGGTGGCAATGGCGGCGCCAGCGGCCTGGTTTACGGCATCTATCTTGAGACGGTAGAGGCGAATTGGCAACTGCTTGGCAACACATTGACCGGCCTGTCGCTTGGTGTAAGCGCGGATGGGGGGATTGGCGGGCTGGGCGGCAATGGCGGTGTAGGCGGCAATGGCGGGGGCAGCCCAACGGTGACTTCTGGCGGCTACGGCGGCTACGGCGGCGCTGGCGGCAGCGGCGGGCCGGGCGGACTGGCTGGCAGCGCTGTCGGGATACATTTCCTCCATGCCGTTCACATCCAAACACCCAACCAGGGCCTGGTGGACAGCAATAAGATTTCAGATCTGACCAGCCAATCATCCGGCAACTGCGGCGCAGGCGGCGGAGGGGGCGCTGGCGGCATAGGCGGAAACGGCGGAAACGGACTTTACGATGGCGGCAATGGCGGCGCGGGAGGAGGCGGCGGCGCAGGCGGGGCAGGCGGGGCTTTCTCATCCGATCAAGAAACTGCCATGATCGAAACCGCAGCTATGTTTGCCAGCGGAAGCGGCGTCATCACTGTGACCAACAACATTATCGCCAACATTACGCCGGCAGAAGTTGGGTTATTAGGCGGCGCCGGGGGAACCGGCGGCGCAGGCGGGCCGGGAGGCAATCCTGGCGACGCACCCGGGCAACCCGGCCCTGGCGGCAATGGCGGCAATGGCGGGAATGGCGGAAATAGCGTGCTCGGCAACCAGGCAACTGGTATAAGAATCCAATTCCTGGACAACGCCCTGGTCAATAACACCCTTGCGGCTATTAACCAGGCGTATGTGGCGTTTCCGGGCGGCGCAGGCGGCGCAGGCGGGTCAGGTGGAAGCGGTCCCGGTGCGCCGGGAATTCCCGGTTCTGGCGGCAACACTGGCCTGCAAGGAAACGCGGCTGCGGAAACGGGGGTATGGGTTGAGCAAGCTGTCACTAACTTGTTCAATAACATTTTGGTGCGCCAACCAGGGGCTTTTTATAGCACTGCTGTTTTACCTTCCGATGGTCTGAACACGGATTACAATATTTTCTTGAATTGGACCTACACCTACTATCCCCCTTTCACCCCTGGCTCCCACGATCTGGTTGCCGACCCGCTCTTCGTTTCTGCTTCCGACTACCACCTCGCCAAGGCCTCCCCCGGCGTGGATAGCGGACTCGATGGGGCAATGACGCCTGATCACGATCTGGACGGCAATGCCCGCCCGCAGGATGGCAATGGCGATGGGATTGCTCAAACCGACCGGGGAGCCTACGAAACCCCGAATGACAACGACCCTCCCGTGGCCGCAGGGGATAGCTACATCACCGATGAGGATACCCCCCTGGTGGTCAACGCCCCCGGCCTCCTGGCCAACGACAGCGACCTCGACGGCGATCCACTGACCGCCATCCTGGATACCGACGTCGCCCACGGCATGCTCCACCTCAACGCCGATGGCTCGCTCATCTTCACCCCTACCCTGAACTACAACGGCTCAGACACCTTCACCTACCATGCCAGCGACGGTGTGACCAACTCTCTCACGGCTGTGGTTACTATCACCGTGAATGCCGTCAACGACCTGCCGGTGGCCGTAGATGACGCCGCCAGCACTGCCCAGGATACGCCGCGCACCATCGCCGTGCTGGGCAATGATACCGATGGCGACGGCGATACGTTGAGCATCCAGTCAGTCACCACCTCCACGCACGGTACTGCTGTGATCAGCGGCACGGTGGTTCTCTACACCCCTGCGGCGGGCTACACCGGGCTGGATACCTTCGAGTACACCTGCTCCGATGGTCACGGCGGCACGAACTCCGCCCAGGTAACGGTGGATGTGGGCAATGTAAACGACCCGCCAGTCGCGGTCAACGATATCATTACCACCACCGAAGATACCGAGATCATCATCTTCTTGCTGGCAAACGACAGCGACCCAGATGGCGATACGTTGAGCGTTGCCGATTTTGCCCAGCCGAAACACGGCGCGGCAGTCCTCGAAGGGGCCACCATCCGCTACACCCCTGACCCCAATTACCACGGCCTGGATGCCTTCAAATACCGCGCCACCGATGGGCAGGCGCTCTCTAATATTGCCATGGTGCGCATCACCGTCACCCCGGTCAACGACCTGCCAACCGCTGCCGACGACACCGCCGGAACTGCGCTGAATACGCCTGTGGCTATCCCGGCATTGGACAACGACAGCGACCTCGATGGCGATCCATTGAGCATCTCGGCCATCAATACCCCGTCGCACGGCGCGGCAATCATCAGTGGCACCCAGGTGATCTACACACCCACGCTGGATTATGCTGGCGCAGACAGTTTCACGTACACGATATCCGATGGCCAGGGCGGCACTGCCTCTGCCACAATCCATGTGATCGTACGAAATGACAATATTCCCCCGGTCGCAGTGGACGACGGCGCCACGACCCTCCAGGATACGCCGGTAACCATCGCCGTGATAGACAACGATACCGACAGCGACGGCGACTCATTGTCCATCACCGAAGTGGGCGCGCCTGGTCACGGCACGGTGGTGATTGACGGCACGCAGGTGATCTATACCCCAGCATCCGGCTTCACCGGCACGGACACCTTTACCTATACGATCACGGATGGCTTTGCCACGGCCACCGCCACGGTGACGGTAACGGTAACGCCTGCAACGCTCCATTACACGATTTTCTTGCCTTTGGTGCGGCGCTAACGTAAAAAAGCTTCTGCCCCTTCCCCGGGGAAAGGGGGCGACCAAAAAAAGAGGTTCTCTGGGAATTACCGTTACAGGCGTGCTGAGCGCAGTCGAAGCACAGGGTTGGCGATGAAGCGTCGCACCCTTCGACTGCGCTCAGGGTGCTTTTTTCAGGGCAACTCCCAGAGACCCAAAAAAGATGTGTGCAGCGGGCTATCTATGCTCGCTGCACACATCTTTTTGGAGTATTTCCCAAACATCCTTGACTCTAAATCTATTATAGACTAAAATATAATTTAGGCTAAACTAAATTTCCCACATCTTAGCGGTTTTGTTTTTTAGAGGTATTGGAGGATCGAATGGCAATCAAACTTTCCAGACGTGATTTTTTGAAATCCGGCGCGTTGACTCTCATGGGTACGTTGGGCGCAGCCGCCCTGGGGCATTTCACGCAGAGCGCCGCGGGCGCTTCGCCCCAACCGATGAGCCACGCCGGACAAACCGGCCACACGGGGCGCGACCCTATGGCGATGGCGGTCGGCGAGGTGGATCACGAGCGCAATGGCTTCAATCCCACCGACATTCTGACCGATTTCGATTATGGCGCAGTGTCCACCCTCCCCAGCGGGCAGACGCTGCGTGAATACCAATGGATTGCAGCCAATAAAACAATCGAAGTTGTTCCCGGCATCGAGTTCCCGGCCTGGACGTATAACGGGCGCATCCCCGGCCCGACGCTGCGCTGCACCGAGGGGGATCGCATCCGGGTGAATTTCACCAATGGGAGCGACCACCCCCACACGGTTCACTTTCACGGCGTCCATCCCGCTGAGATGGATGGCGTTCCCGGAGAGGGGCCGGGGCTGATCCAGCCGGGAGAGAGTTTCTCCTACGAGTTCGACGCCGACCCCTTTGGGGTGCATCTCTACCATTGTCACGCCTCGCCCCTGGCGCGCCACATCGCCAAGGGGTTGTATGGGGCCTTTATCGTTGATCCGAAAGAAGGCCGCCCGAAGGTGGATCACGAATTCGTGATGGTGATGAACGGCCTCGACGTGGATTTCGACGATGTAAACGATTTCTACGCGGTCAATGGCATCCCCTTCCATTACCAGAATCACCCGATTCCCATCCGGGTCGGTGAGACGGTGCGCATTTACCTGATCAACATCCTGGAATTCGACCTGATCAACTCGTTCCACCTGCACGCCAACTTTTTCCACTACTACCCCACCGGCACCAGCCTGACCCCCAGCGAGTACACCGATACAGTGATGCAGACCCAGGCGCAGCGCGGCATTCTGGAATTCAGCTATAAACATCCAGGCCGGTATATGTTCCACGCCCACAACACCGAGTTCGCTGAGCTGGGCTGGACGGGACATTTCGAGGTGAGTCTATGAGCGAACAAATCATCCCCCAGCCGAAAGTAAAAGCTAAGTCCATCACCCTGAGCACTGCGGTTTTACTGATCTTACCCCTGATTGTCCTGGGCGGCGTGATCGCGCTTTTCCTGAGCACCGGCGGCGGTTTGAAGCTGACCTCACCGATTCCTGTTGAGGCGCTCACCGTCGAGCGCACCATCCTGAAGCCGGGCAGCGTGGATCTGATCATACGCAACGCCGGGCCGGAAGACCTGACCATTGCCCAGGTGGTCATCAACGACGCGGTCTGGCCGATGACGGTCTCACCGGCGCAGACTATCCCCCGCCTGCGGTCTGCCACCGTCCACCTGGATTACCCCTGGGCGGAAGGCGAGGCCTACGGCATTACGATCTTCACCACCAACGCCATCGCTTTCGCCGCCGATATTCCAGCAGCCGTCGCCACACCTCAACCCACGGGGCGCACGTTTTGGAGCTTCACCCTGATTGGGCTGTATGTCGGGGTGATCCCGATCTACCTGGGGTTGTTCTGGTTCCCGGCGCTGCGCCAGCTTGGGCGGCGCTGGATGACATTCCTGCTGGCAATCACCGCCGGGCTGCTGGTCTTCCTCGGGATTGATACGCTGACCGAAGCGCTGGAACAGGCCCAATTGGTTCCAGGCCCTATCCAGGGCATCGGGCTGGTCGGGATCGGCGCGGTGGCGACCTTTTTCCTGCTCGACGCCATCTCGAAGCGGCGGACGACCATCGGGAAGAGCGAAGCCTCGCAGCGCCTGTCGCTGGCTTACATGATCGCCACCGGCATCGGGCTGCACAACCTGGGCGAAGGGCTGGCTATCGGCGCAGCGTTCAACGTGGGCGAGATTTCGCTGGGCGCTTTTCTGGTGGTCGGGTTCATTTTACAGAACATCACCGAGGGACTGGGAATCATCGCCCCGGTGCTGCGCGACCGGCCCGGGATTCGCCAATTGGCGTTGATGGGGCTGGTGGGCGGCGGCCCGGCGATCCTCGGGGCGTGGATCGGCGGGTTTGTGCCCTCCGCCACCCTGGCGGTGGTCTTTCTGGCAGTCGGCACGGGGGCGGTGTTCGAGGTCGTGTACGAGATCGCCAAGCTGCTGCACAAAGACACAACCCGCGAGCCGATGCCGCTGACCGTATTCTCCGGCATCGTGGCCGGGATGATGCTGCTGTGGGTCACCGGGCTGATGATAAAATAAGTTTGGCTCTCTTTTCAGGAATGGAAAACAGATCATGCTACGTGAGAATCTGACCGTCGCAATCGAAGATTATCTCAAAACCATCCACGAGCTGACGCTCACTGATGGGCGCGCCACGACCAACCGCATCGCCGAGTGCCTGGAGGTAACGCCCGCCTCGGTGACCGGGATGATCCAGCGGCTGGCGTCAGCCGATCCCCCTTTGGTAGCGTATCACAAGCACCACGGGGCAAAGCTGACGCCCGACGGGGAACGCGCCGCCCTGGAGGTGATCCGCCACCACCGCCTGCTCGAAACGTTCTTACAGCAGACATTGGGCTACACCTGGGACGAGGTTCACGCAGAAGCCGACCGGCTGGAGCACGTCATCTCGGAGGAGTTGGAAGAGCGCATTGCCCAATCGCTGGGGAATCCCACGCAGGACCCTCACGGCGAGCCGATCCCCAACCGGGAATTGCAGCTTCCCGAACAATCGTGGGTGCGCCTGAGCGATCTGGCCCCCGGCCAACGCGCCGCAGTGCAACGTGTCGGGAGTCCCACGCCTGAATTGCTGCGCTATCTCAGCAGCATCGGGATGGTTCCAACGACCGGGCTGGCGATCCTGGATCGCTCTGAGTTCGACGACAATCTGCGGATTCAAATAGAAAATCAGCCGGAGCCGGTGGTGCTCGGGCTGAAGGTGACTCAGCAGGTTTACGTAGAAGTGGTGTGAGAATTGGGAAAGAGACTGGATTGCAGGCTTTAGCCTGCTATTTCGGCGGCCTGAAGGCCGCACGCCGGGGAAGGGGAGACTGGATTGCAGGCTTCAGCCTGCTACCTTCGGCGGCCTGAAGGCCGCACTCCGGGATAAAAGTATTATCCGGTAACAATCGCTTTCTGGCGCGCTTTTCGCGCCAGATTTTTTTCGACGAAGACCGGCTCGCCGCTGAACGGGTCCATCTCAGTGTAATACATCAGCGTCGAATAGGTGGACGGCGTGGGGGTGAACACCTGCACCTGCTCCGGGTGGATTTTGAGCTTTTGGCTGGCAAAGCGCTGCACACGCGCCATATCAGCCTCGCTGCACCCCGGGTGGGCGGCGATCAGGTAATAGGTCAGAAACTGGGGCTTGCCGGCCTCCCGGCTCAGGCGGTCGAAGCGATTCTTGAACTCGATCAGTGATTGAGGGCCGGGCTTGCCCATCAGGGATAGAACGTGGGCTTCGGTATGTTCCGGGGCGACTTTCATCTGGCCTGAAACATGATGGGATACCAATTCCCGCAGGTAATCCTCGCCCCCGGTTTCGTCTTCCAAAATCAGATCGTAGCGGATGCCCGAAGCGACGAAGATTTTCTTGATTCCCGGAAGGCGGCGCAGCCGCTTGAGCAAAGCCGTCTGCGGGCGGTGGTCCACCTTCATCAGCGGGCAAACGCCAGGGTAGGTGCAGCGCTTTTTCTCGCACACGCCGCGCGCCAGCTTTTTGTCGCATTCGTAACCGTACATGTTGGCCGTCGGGCCGCCCACGTCTTGCAGGTAGCCCTTGAAGTGTGGGTGGCGCGTCAGCGCCTCGGCCTCGGCGGCGATAGAATCGGGGCTGCGCCAGCGCACCGTGCGCCCCTCGTGAACGGCGATGGCGCAAAAGTTACATTCGCCGTAACAGCCGCGATGGGTGGAGATCGAGAAGCGGATGGTGTCCAACGCCCGCGCCGGCCCCTGCGCCTCGTAGTAGGGGTGCTGCGCCCGCTCGAAATCCAGGGCATAGACGGCATCCAGTTCGGCCTGCGTTTCGGTGGGGGCGGGCGGGTTTTGCACCAGCCAGCGGGCCCCGTGCGGCTGGCACAGGCCCCTGGCGGTCAGCGGGTCGGTGTTGTGGTAGAAAGCGTGGAACATCTGCGTGAAGGCGGCTTTGTCGGCGCGCACGGCTTCGAGCGAGGGGAGTTGAAGGTATCCCTCGGGCGGCTCGGGGGCGGCGTAACATAGGCTGCTCACCCTCTTCGGGTCGGCCGCGCCCCCCAGGGCCGCGACCAATTCCACCACGGGGCGCTCGCCCATCCCATAGATCAGGTAATCGGCCTTGGCATCCAGCAAAATGGAGCCGCGGATTTTGTCGTCCCAGAAATCGTAGTGCGCCACGCGCCGCAGGCTGGCTTCGATGCCGCCCAGCACGATAGGCGCGGTGTTCTTGAAATGGCGGCGGATCAGGTTGGCGTAGGCGATCACTGCCCGGTCGGGGCGGCGGTCGTTGGCGCCGCCGGGAGTGTAGTCATCCTGGCGGCGTTTCTTTTTGAGGGCGGTGTAGTTCGCCACCATACTGTCCACGCTGCCGCCGGTGACGCCCCAGAACAGGCGCGGCTCCCCCAGGCGGGTAATATCGCTGGCGGTGGAAATATCCGGCTGGGCGATGATGCCCACGCGGTAACCGGCGGCATGCAGCACTTTGCCGATCACCGCCGCGCCGATGAATGGGCTGTCTATGTAGCTGTCGCCGGTGACGAGGATCACATCGAGGGCGTCCCAGCCGAGGGTGCGTAATTCTTGAGGGGTGGTAGGGAGGAACATCGCCGCGAGTATAGCCGGGATGCCGGATTTGTGCAATATGGAGAAAGTTAGGGGGATTTGGCGCTTGACAATTTCACCAATTCAGATATAATTAATCTTGATTAGTCAAAGTTGACTAATCAGAACGGACCAATGGAATGAACCGCGAATTGCTTTTGTTAAGCTTGCTGCGCCGCCAGGAAATGCACGGTTACCAGATCAATGAGTTTCTTAACCGTGACCTGGCTGCCTGTACCGACCTGAAAAAGCCCACCGCCTACTTTCTGCTGAACAAGATGGCCGCGCAAGGCTGGGTCGCGCAGGAAGAGACGCGCGAGGGCAACCGACCACCCCGTCGGGTATACCGCCTCACCCCCGAAGGCGAGACAGCCTTCCAAGACCTGCTGCGCGAAAACCTGGCCAGCCACGCGCCGATCTATTTCGATGATGACATCGGCCTGATGGCATTGGATGCGCTGCCGGCGGACGAAGCGCGAGCGCTGTTGCAGCAACGGCGGGCGGGGCTGGCAGCGGCGTTGACTGAGGCGCAAGCCGCCCCTCCTCATGGCGGCAGCTTGCAGTGGATTATCCAGCACCGTATCCATCACTTATCCAGTGAACTAGCCTGGGTGGATGAATTGCTAGGGAAGTTGGGGCAGGTAGGCAGGTAAACAGGTAATTAGAAAATAGGCATTCCGCATAAGTCGCTATCAACGGTGACCAAAACGCCGGTTGAGTTTGTCGAAACCAGCGTTTTGGCGCAATGTCTGGTCTCGATTACGGCAAAAAACGCCTACTCGACCAACGTAATAGCGAGTTATGCTACATTGCGAAAACAGGTAATCAGGTAAGATTCAGGAGGTTGTTAATGTCCACACCCGTTGCGCCAGCCGAAAAGCTGGACTTCAAGAAGATTTTCCCGGTTTTCATCATCGTATTGATTGACCTGCTGGGATTGACGATCATTATCCCGCTGATGCCGTTGTACGCCGCCAAAGAGGGCGCCAGCCCATTCCTGATCGGCCTGCTAGGGGCAGCGTACCCCATTTTTCAGTTCATCGGCGCGCCGTTCTTGGGGCGTCTTTCCGATCGCTTTGGGCGGCGGCCCATATTGCTGATCAGTCAGGTCGGCACGCTGCTTGGGTTTCTCATCCTGGGGTTCGCCAATACCTTGTGGCTGCTGTTCCTGGCCCGTATCGTGGATGGATTATCGGGAGCGAATATCTCTACGGCGCAGGCGGTGATTACCGACAGCACCACCGAGAAGACGCGCACCCAGGGGCTGGGGTTGCTGGGCGCGGCCTTCGGGCTGGGGTTCGTCGTCGGGCCGGTGATTGCCTTCCTGTCATTGGCAGCCAGCGGTAACAATTATCACGTCCCGGCCTTCGTCGCGGCGGGCTTCTCATTGGTCTCCATCCTGCTAACTTATTTCTGGCTGCCGGAGACGCTCCCCGCCGAGATGCGGGGCAAAAGTCAGAAGAAAGCGGGGCTGACGCTGGATGCTATGTTCCAGGCGCTGCGCCACCCGCAGGTAGGAATGCTGCTAATGCTTATGTTCGCCCAGCAGATTGCCTTCGGTGGGTTCGAACAGTTGCTGTCGCTGTTCACCCTGAACCGGCTGGGGTTAAACGCTTCGGGAAACTCGATCATTTTTGTGTTCGTGGGGATTATTGTGGTGGTTGTGCAGGGAGGTCTCATCGGCCCGTGGAGCCGTAAGTTTGGCGACCGCAGGCTGGTTTACCTGGGATTGGGGGCGCTGGCAGTCGGGTTGACATTGACGGCGCTGACGCCTCGTCAGCCGATGCCATCCTATTCGCAGGCGGCTTTACAAGCTGAGTTGAGCACGCGAGATTCTGGCCGCGGCCATGAGATGCCGACAACGACCAACGTGGCTGTGGATCTGCCTCCCGACACGAACAAGGGCTGGCTGGGCTTGGGCTGGATTTTGGTGGCGATGATCCCAGCAGCCATCGGCGGCGGGATGTTGCAACCTAGCCTCAATAGTCTAATTACCAAGCGGGTGGAACGTGCGGAGGTGGGTGGGATGTTGGGCATCTCGGCAGCGCTGCTCAGTGGGGCGAATGCGGTTGCGCCGCTGCTGGGCGGGGCGATCTTTCAGGCATTGGGAGCGTCAGCGCCATTCCTGCTGGGCGGTGTTGTGCTGGCGTTGCTGCTGCTGGCTGCCACCCGGACAATGAAACCTGGGCGGGAGGAAGCATCTCCGGCAAGCCTGGCCCGCGGGGCTGGCGCCCATTAACAGGGTCAATCGTCTATCAGTGGTTCCCTTGAAGCCAACCGCCCGCCTCCAAAATTCTGAGGCGGGCGGTTCGTTTTGCGAGCGTTTGAAGCCCGAATTTGCCGGTAATGTTTCACTCGAAATCAAGCTATCAATAGATTTGTCAATTACTCCAACACCAAAAACGCTGCCGCCCTTCCCCGCTCATCGTCCATCACCAGATCGAGCCGGTAGCCAGGGCGGAAGGATGAAACGTCAATCACCCGCAGACAGCCGGTGAGGCCCAACTCTTTGGGCAGGAACTCCAACAGGCGATTGGGAGTGTCGTAGAAGAATTCCCGGTTGAAGATGACGTCTTCGTCGTCGAGGTAGATCGCCAGGGGGTAGATGTTGGCTTCGACCAAATCCTGAAAGAAATGGGTGCCGAACGACGGCTCGGGGGCGTTGCCGATACCCTGGCCGGATAATTCGACCAGCGCCTTCGTGTTGTACACGTCGGCGTAACCGATGCTCACCCCCAGGTCGGGGTTGGCCGTGCCCCAACGTCCCGGCCCAACGCAAATGAAGATTCTGCCCCCCATGGCGTTGTTCAACTGCCCAATGGCGCGGGCCAACTCGGCGCGGGCTTCGGGCGTCGGCAGGGCGTAATAACCCTCCGGCACGACGAATACCACGTAATTGATGCCATAGACGCGCCCCTGCGGCACCACCCGCGAGGTTGCAAAAACGACATCCCCGGCGTACAGATTTTGCGGCAGGCGCGCTTCGGTGTCCTTGAGATGGCTCTGAGGGCGGCACTGCACCAGGGTGATGCGCACATCCGGCTGCAAGGCAAACGGATCGGGAATATCGGCGCAAAATTCGGTATCCACCGGGGCGCGGTAGTGCTTTTCGAGGGTTTGCACCATCTTGCGCAGGCGGTCGGCCAGCGGGGTGCGGCGCAGCATCTCCTCGAAGGTCAAAACCAACTGGTTGGCGCTCCCATCCAGCACCGTGCTGCGCAGCGTCGCCAGGTAGCCGCCCTGATCCATCTGCGCCAGGTAGCGCAAGATGGGGTAGCGCGTATTGAGCACCTCGTGAACCGGAAGGGTCACGAACTTGTTTTCTTGCAGATCAATCACATCCACATATTGTTGAGAATAACGCCGGATGGCTTTGGTGTTATTTTCGGGGCGCAGCAGCGGATGGCTGAGCGCCACCAGCCGGGGATAATCGTTGCCCACCCGGTCTACGGCGCGCGTTCCCAAGCCCCAAACCAGCCGCACGAAACCGTCTTCCTTGCGGATTTGGGGAGACCAGCGGTACATGTTCCGGCTGAAAGCCACGCCGGCCGCCTGGGGGAAATAATAGCGACCGAAGGGTTCGCCTTCGACGACCTGAAGCAGCACCGCCATGCGCTCGTCGTAATCTTGCAGCCCCTTGGCCCGGCGGTAGAGCAGGGCGTCGGGGTTCAAAATACTGGCATAAATCCGGCGAATGGCGTGCGTCAGGTAATTCAGATTTTCCTCGGGCGTGCCCTGGTTGGGGCAAAAATGGCTTTCGTACTTCCCGGCGAAGGATGTGCCGAAATTGTCTTCCAGCAGGCTGGACGAGCGCACGATGAGCGGTTTGTTTCCCACACGTTCGAGCAGATCGCCCAATTTTTCGAAGGCGTCCGAGGGGAACTCGCCTGCCAGGAATTCACGCTGAATCTGGGGATATTCGGCGCGGATCTGCTCTTCGGTTTTATATTTCTGGTCAGCCCAGTGGACCAGCCCGTTGATCGCCATGAAGCTGTAGGTCAGGTCAGCCCCCAGAAAATACGACTCGGGGATGCGCACCGAGGCGCGCACTTCTTCATCGCCGACCTCCTTCAGGATGCGGTAGGCCAGCAGCATCCCGGCTGCCTTGCCGCCGATCTTCCCCTGGCCGATGCGCCGCCGGCGGATGTCGCTCAGGTCGGAAATCGTGAACCAGTTCTTGGCGATGTTGACGTAAGCCAGTTGGTCGCTGATGAGCGTGCGGATCAGCACGACTTTGATCTCACGCAGGCGGGCTTCGACCCGTACCCGCCGGTCGGCGGGCATATTCTCAATGGCGGTTGCCTGCTCGAAGAGCATCTCTTGCGGAGCCAGCTCCGGGTTGAACGTGGAGACGAGAATATCTTCGGGCTGGACGCCCCTCTCGGCCAGGGTGTCACGCACGATCTGTTCGAACAGATCGTAGGGCAGGTTGTAGGCGAAGTAAAAATCGGTCAGCGAATCGCGCACGCGCACCAGGCGCAGTTCCCAAATGTCACCCGGTTCTTCTACGAATGGGTTATGCAAGGCTTCACGGGTTTGCGACTCGACGGCGTGATCGTGTACTTCGGCCTCGAAGGTTTGAGGGGTAATGATGCCGCGCTGGAAAAGCTCGCGGCGCATGCGCGCCCGAATCTGGGTGCTGACGATTGGATATTGGGCAAGCGCCAGGTAAATGCGCAGGGTCTTATCGGAGGAGATGGCGGGTAAGGTCATAAGGGTTGAAGGTTGGGAAGGTTGAAGGTTGAAGGTTGAAGGTTGAAGGTTGTTAAAGTTACAGGTTGGCACAGGAACACATGCCAACCTGCAACTTGCTACCTGCAACCTGCAACTTTCAACTCCCCAGGTGCATGGGCATGATAACGTGCAAGAAATTATCTTCGCCAACCGGGCGGATGATACCGGGGCTGGTGTCGGCAGTCGTTTCGAGAGCCACGTTGGGGGTTTTGATGATGTCCAGCACCTCGCGCAAGAAGCGCACGTTGAAGGCAATCAGCACCGCGTCTCCTTCGACGCTGGCGTCAACCTGCGTCTGGTTGAAACCGGTCTCTTCGGATTGACCGGAAATCTCGACGGTGCCGGGCTGCACGTCGCTGCCGGGGGTGACGTTCACCCGGGCGATGTGCGACCCCTCGCGGGCGAAGATTTCAGCCTGCTTGCAGGCTTTGAGGAAAGCCGGGGTCGAGAGCACGGTGCGGGTGCGATAGTTGCGCGGGATGACTTGCTCCAAATCGGGGAAAGACCCTTCGATCAGTTGGGAGTCCAGCTCGGCATCCTTAAGTCGGAAAATGACCTGGCCGCGGCTGGGCGGGAGCGCCATCGTGACAGTTTGATCGCCGTCCCCGGCGATGCGCGCCAGCTCGCTGAGCGCCCGCGCCGGAATGATGGCAGAGACGGGGCGCGGCAGCGAGGCGGACAACTCAGCCTTGCGAATGGAAAGGCGGAAACCATCTGCCGCCGAAAGGGTCACTTGATTCCCGTGGATCATCATCTGCACGCCGGTCAACACCGGGCGCGCCTCGTCGGTGGATGCGGCAAACACCACTTGCTGGATCATCTCTTTCAGGTCGGCAACGTTGATAGAGATGCCGTTTGCCAGGTCGGGGATGGGCATCGGCGGGAATTCCTGCGCGTCGATTCCCTTGATATCCGTGTTCGAGGTGCTGCAACGCACGTTCAGAGTCTGTGTGCGCACATTGAGAGCCATATTGACGCGGTCGTTGGGAAGCGTGCTGACCAGGTCGGTGAAGGTGCGCGCCGGGACTGTAGTCGAACCTTCTTCCTCGATTTTTGCGCCAATCCAGCAGGTGATGCCCAATTCCAGGTTGGTCGCTGACAGACGCAGGCGGCCTTCGTCGGTGGCGATCAGGACATTCGCTAAAACGGGCAGCGTGCTGCGCGGAGAGACAGCACGCGAAACGACATTCAAGCCGTGAGCCAGGTTCTCTTGCAGGACAGATACTTTCATGGGGGCGGTCCTCTCCTCGGATGGGGTTGGTTACGAGTATACAACGAGTGGCGCAAAATTGCCAGTGAACGGATACGGTTTTGCCTGTTGATGGCGCGGATTACGCCGGTTTTTTCTTATATCAGCACAATCCGCCAATAGCAAATCAGGCAGAGCGCTTCATGTCAATTGGGTCGTGTAGCTTTTTCGCTTAGGAAGCCAGGAAGGTAGGTAAAAGCGCCCATCGCCCGTGTACTTTCCTTGTTTCCTACCTTCCTAAGCGGTTACTTCTTTTCATTCACTCGAATGAAAAGCATCGAAATCAGATAATGGTACAATCTCCGTCATCCTTGCTAAAAACGCAGATACCGCCGAGGCGGTCAACAAGCTCTACAGCAAACCACCTGCGAAGTTATACCCCACCACTATTCATAAGGAGACCGACCCATGTTCGCAAAAATTTCTCGATACACCCTTGCCCTGATCGCTCTGATGGCCCTGCTGGCGCTCGCCGCCGGCTGTGCGCCTGCCAAACCCAGCGCTCTCTCGGATGATGAGGTCGCAGCCGTCACCGAAAACATCCTGACTGCCATCAACGACAACGATTATCAAGCCTTCATCCAGGATTTCAGCGACGAAATGCTAAATGCCTTCCCGGAGGATGAATTCACCAACATGCGGGATTTGCTCCAAACCAATAGCGGCAATTACCTTTCTATGGGCGAAGCCAGGCTGTCGAATGCGCAAGACTATGCCATCTATCGTTTCACCTGCAAATATGACCAGGAAGACGTTGTCGTGACGATTACTTTCGCCGTTGACGGCACCAAAGTTGACGGCCTGTTCTTCGACTCGAAGAACCTGCGCAACGCGAGCCAATAGCTTTTCGACCAGAAAAGCTGTTCTGGAGAATTGGCCCGGCCTTCGAGCAACCTGAGCGAAGTCGTCCGGGCAGAAAAAGTAATCGGGCGCATTTGAATGCGCCCGATTACTTTTTCGTCATTCTAACCTGAGCGATAGCTTCGAATACACCTTCTGTGTTTTGGGGCGTATCGAAATCTTCGCATAGGAAAGCCATCCAAACAGAAATTCAGTTATTTGTACAGTTCCAGCGCAGATGGTTTCGTGTAAGCCTGTTGCTCGTTGAAATTGATATCAATGCTGGCGTTACCGCTAATGGTCACATTGTAGCTGATGATTTGAGTGTTGAAAGTGGGGTGCGTTCCATTCGAACCTTCGACCGAAACATCGGCGCGCGGCGCGTAGATGACGCCCAGGTAATGGCTGTTGCCATTACCGGTCAGCTTGATGATGCTATCCCGCACCGGGTTGACATAGATGAGAATGCCTGGAATCGCCGGAGCTGGGTCAGGCGTGTTATTGGGAGCGGCGATATCCACCGTGCCGCCGCTCATCTCGATGTCGCCGCCGTTGACGAGAAACAGGGTCACTCCCTGGCCGATGAGGGAATCGCTTCCCGTTAACTTGATCGCGTTTCCGCTGCTGGTAATGCAGTAAAGCTTGTTGGATTGCAGGGTCATGCTGCTCGTGATGCTGTCAATCGTGATCGCGCCCGCAGCCGCACAATTGGGCAGGGGAACGGCATACGAGTTCGGAGGCAGCACATCCGAGACAGATGTAGCAGCCGGGGTCATTGATTCGCACAAGGCGCCGGTGCCGGGGAAGCGCCCACCGGCATAGTTGATATCGCCGTTTACAACGTCCACATTACAACTGTTGTTCGTGGCCTTGAGGCATCCATTCGACCAGATGCCGCCGCCGTTGATCGAAGTCTCACCGCTTCCGGCAAAAACAACGCCGGTTTTATTGTTGTTATTGCAGTCAGTCGAAGGGTTGAGACCAACCACCGCGTGTCCGAATGCCAGCGGGCTGCGGGGGCGGACACGCACAACGGCTTCGACCTGGTTGCGCAATGGCCCATTGAAGATGAATTGAGCGAACGATGTATCGGTGGTTTTCGAGATATGGGTAGTAATGTCGAGATATTTATCGAACCAGCCGCCCATATCTGTCTGACCGCAGGTGGTCAAGACGCTGTTGTAATCGGAATCATTATTATCAATAGTAAACCCGTTGCTTTGGGCCCGGCTGGAAGCGGCGCCAACCGCATTCTGGCGGGAGGTGGTTATTCTGCCGTCATTGCAATCCCAGCTTCCATAGAACACGTGTAAATTCTCCAGGTAAAGGGCGGCAGTTCCCCCGCCAGCCAGGGAGGAAGCATCCGCGGCATTTTGGGCATATCGCCGGTCGGAATACACCATACCGCCATCAATTGCCAGGGCAACAAAGCCGAGCAAGATAACGAAGGCGACCGCCAGAATGATCAACGATTGACCTTTTTCGTTATTTCTGTGTTTCATGTAACACCTCCATATCGCAAGTTACTGGCAGGGCGGCATCAGGATTGTATCTGTGACCGACGCCTTGATTGGAAAACTCTGTGCGCCGAGTACTGTGCCCAGGAGAGGCATGGCAATTACAAAATTCTGATACGTGACATCAATTTTGACGCCGTTGCCAGCGCATGCCGAACCCAGCAGTGTCACCTGAACATTGACATCGGCGGCGTTCGACAAATCCACTGGTTTGCTGGAATTGGTGCGCACCCGGTCAATGATCGCCGAAGTGGCAGCCGGGTTGATCGAGGCATAGACGGCGCCCTCTTGCGCAGCGTCACGTAAAGCCATGTATGTGAAGAACGCCCGGCCCAAATCTACAGTGCCTGCCAGCAAGATCAAAATGATCACCAGGGTAATGGCAAATTCCACCATACTTTGGCCACGGCTCAAACGGTTGGGGCGATTTTTTGCGGTCATGGGATACCTCCTGAGAATTTAGCGTTTTATCATGGGTAGAAAATCCAACCAAAAACCGCCAAAGGCGGCATTGCTCTGGCCGGCATAATTGGTTAGAACATAGGGACTGGCTGCCTGCCCCCGGTAGAAGATCATGGGCGGAGTCACGATGGCGCCGGTCGTCGCATCCATCATGGCATAGTACAAAACCTGGTACCAATTGGCATCCATCCAGGTGACAATGATCTTGCCAGAAGCATCGCTTGTCACCGAACTGTAATCCGCTGGGCGGGCCGTTGGATCAACCAGATCGGTTGGCCCGCTTTCGATGTTATAGCTCACACCGTTCATCAGAGCGAAGGCAATCCTGCCCGAAGTGGTGTTCGTCCAGGTGATGGCGATTTTTCCAGAATCGAGCTGGAGGAGATCTGGTTTCCAACCATAGGCGCTGGCGATCGTGGTCGCACCCTGGAGAATATTCCCGGCGCTGTTCAAGACGACAAATGCGATGGTATAGCTTTGAGTTGTGTAATTGAACGCCGAATAGGCAACCATCACCCGATTGCTGGAAAGTGCGGCCAGAGATGGATCGTTGTAGTAGATCAAGTTGGGCGTGCTGGCGGTCAATGTGGTTGGGGCTTTTTGAACCAGGCCGTCGCCATTGAAAATTGCGAAAACCACATCGCTCTTATCTCCGGCAGCCACACTCCGCTCATCCACCCAGCTTACGATAAACCGGTTGTCATCGGTGGCAGTGATTCGTGGGGCGCTGAAGCGCGGAATATCCAGATCATCGCTGCCTGCCCATAGGCTGTTGTTGGTAATATTCAACTCGCCAGCGATGACCGCACCCTCGGAATTCAAAATGGACAGAAAAACATTGGAGTTGGTTTTGCCAGATTCCAGGTCAAAATTATTGCGCACCCAAACGGCAGCGATGCGCCCATTGGGGGTGGAGGCCAGCGCGACCGACAAATCAGAAATCAACCAGTTCGCCTGGTCCGACTGCTCGTGATTGGTCAGCTTCGATTTGGTCCGGGTGATATGGCCGAATGCATTCATCATCAGGTATTCGATGTCGGTATACGGGTTGCTGTGGTTATTGACGCCGTTTCTCTCCCAAGTGAAAGCGTACCCCCCGCTTGCCAGGCGCAGCATGGCCAGCGTGCTGCCAGAGAACCAATCGTCAACAATCGTCGCCCGGCGGGTTGGCCCCCAAATGAGATCCAATCCCATGCCAATTTGTGGATCGGCATAAGCCTGGGCAAACGCGCCCGGGATGGCGCATAAAATAACCGTCACAGCGGTTTTGGTTGGGTTTCTTTCCGATGTTGCAAAAATATTGAGCTGAACGTAATCGCCGCTGACCGCATCCAGCGGCGATTGAACAGAAACCTTCACTGCAAAAGTGCTGCCCTGGGCGATCTCGCCCGTGTCAACCACCCCATTGCTATTGGTGTCGGACAAACTTGCCAGCCCATCTCCCCGGTAAAACGACACGCCCCAGCCCGAGCCAACCACAGACAGATCGTAGGTATCCGATCCCAGCTCGCCGGTATTGCGAATATCCAGGAAAAACGTCGCCCGGCCGCTGATGGCGAAACCGCTCTGGGAACGCGGCAAGAATTTTACCCTGGCTGTCGCATCGGGCCGCTCGAACATGACCGCATCACCCGTAGCCAAACCGGCGGCATTGTAAACATAGAGCAGGCCATCCAGCCCGTCGCCATCTTCGATCCCTACCGTGGATTGATCCAAAACACCGCTCAACGTATGATATTGGAACAGAATGTTGCCATTCTCGTAAAGAACAACCTCGAATGTCAAGGCGTCGCTGGCGCCGACTTTATTGACATCATGCCACTCGACCACGAAATAGCGATTGGGGGCCGAGCCGCCGCCCAGGATATAAACCTTGCCTGCGCCGCTGACCACGAGATCATCCCAGAAAGGCCCAATCAGGTTATCGGGCTGGGTATCCTGCGGGATCGAATAATTGGTCGAGCTTGCGCCCGTTTCTCCAAGAGCCAGGATTCCGTTGGTGCCGATGTGAAGCTGGGTGTAAGTATGCTCGTAGAATTCGAAATTGAACCCAATGCCGATGAGGTCTGAATAAGAATCATCGGGGTTTTGGAAAGTAACCTGCGCTCCCGAAGTGGCGTCAATCCAGTTGAAGGAGACATCTTCCCAGGAGTACCCAAATTGATCGGGGCCGCCAGACCCCCGCGGAGATACTGATCTCGCCGGGAGCGGCAGCTGGGGGCGTTGCTCCCCAAAGGGATTGGGGCGCTCACCCGGCAGATTGATCCCATCCGGCGTAGGGGTACCCGCGGCAGCCGTGGGGGATTGCCCAACCCCGGCCATCACCAGGGCTGCCATCGAAATCGCCAGAAGAGAGATAAGCACAGAACGCTTCATGAATGCTAATCCAGTTAATTCAGCGTCGCGCTGATCGTGCAGTTATTGGTCAATTTGATCGTGATGGTAATTGCGCGCAAAATATTGGAGCTGTCGAACAGGAAGATCAACGGTTTTTGCGCAGTGTTTCCGGGCAGCGACAGGTTGGTTCCGTAGATGAATGTCGTCAGCGAGGCGGTTGAAGGCTCGTGCCCGGTCCAGATAATTTCCTGCCCAAAGGTGATCGAAGACAGGTAGGCTTTCGTGCCGGAGCCTTTATTCCACGAGATGATGATTTGCATGACGTCATAACCAGCCTCGCCTGCGTTGGACAGGCTGGTGCTGACTTTTTTCTCGGCAGTATTGAGGCTGATCGGATCGCCAAAGGAGAAGGCGCTGCACACCGGGGCGTCGTCGTCTACGATGGTGGCGGTGTGCTCGCTCGGAGCGCCCAGGATAACATTACCATCCGGCGGCGCGCCCATTGTCACGATAACGGTTTCATCATCCTCATCTACCGAATCGCTCACCACAGTGATCAGGATATTGGCAGTGGTAAACCCGGCCGGGATTTGCACGGGGCTTGCAGAGATCGAATAATCGTTCAACTCGGCGCTGCCGCTTACACTGAACGGTACGGTGATATTCTTCCCCGACACCCCGCTCAATTGCATCCCGACCGTCATTGTGCCGATGGCTTCGCCATTGCGCTGGGTGGAAGCGGTGAAATAGACGGTTGGCGGGCCATCATCATCCAAAATGGTGATCGTTTGCACGCTCGGCGTTGACAGGACAGCAAAAGTCGGGGTTCCCATTGTGACGATGAGCGTCTCGTCGTACTCGTCAGTGTTGTCGTTATTCAAAAGGATGGTCAGAGTCCCTTGGGTTTGACCAACCGGGATAGACACGGAACCATTGACTCCATAATGATCCACTCCAGAAGCAGCCGTGCCGCCCAAGGAATATGGCACTTGCACGATCTGATGGGTCGAGGCGCTCAACTGGAACACAATAGTCACGCTGCCGGTCGGTTCAGAGACGTTTTGGGCTGGCTGGGTGAAATAGACATACGGCGGGAGCGGCGTAACCGTCGAAGTCGGCGTCGGTCCGGTAGGCGTCAAGGTCGGGGTAGGCGACTGCGTGGCTGTTGGAGTGGCAGTGGGAGTTTCCGTGCTGGTCGGCGTGGCAGTGGGTGTGGGTGTGTGGGTTGGCGGAAAAGCGGATGTCTGTGTTACAGTGGGCGATGGGGTATTGGTCCAGACAGGAGGCAGCGGCGTGCCTTTGACTTCTACATCCTTGATAATGGTCCGGTAGGTACTCGACAGCACCGGGAAGGATGGTATATTCATGAAGCCCATCATAGGATCGTAATCAGTGGAAACACTGATTAGAACCCGGTCGCCCAGCTTGACTTCCTCAGAAGGCGGGCAGGTATCTGAATAAACGCTCGTGCCCGGGCCATGGTCGTACGAAATCGTAATATTCTCATCGCTGATCGGAGCCAGGATGCCATGTTTTCGGGCTGACAACCGGATACCGTCACAATCGAGATAGTGCGGCGTGCGGTCTCCGATATCGCCAGCGGCTGATCCGTAGCGCGCCGCATCCCGGCTGGCGGTTGTCGTCATGCTGTAAATGGCCAGCAGGCGCCCAAACTCGAAAATGCCAACAATCACCAACAAAAGCAGCGGCAGGATGAGGGCAAACTCCACCATGCTTTGGGCATTCGCGATTTTCAATGAGATTGTATTGGCCTTTTTCATAAGTACTCTCTAGAATCTTCGCAGCGACATAATTAATCCAATAGCACCAATGATTGCGTCACCTCATAAAACGTGAAAAAATTGAGTTTGTTACAGATTTGTCAATATAAAATGAAATCAGGTTTTCCCGCTTTCGATAGGTATGGCAGTTCTGCCTTATGAGAGGTAGGATTAAAATTCACCGCCGAGGTTTAAAACCTCGGCGGTGTGATTTTTAGCAAAACTGCGGTGTTCCCTACCGGCGTTGCTGATGCCAGAACAATGGACCTGAAAGCGCCTTGGGCGTCTTGCTCGGTTTTGGCTCGTCAGTTGGCTCAGGCGGATCGGTTGGCTTAGGCGGCTTGGGCGTATTGGTGGGCGGTTTGTGTGTATTGGGCGGCTTGGGTGTATTGGTGGGCGGTTTGTGCGTATTCGATGGCCGCGCCGTATTGGTCGGCTTGGGGGTATTGCTCGGCTTGGGGGTGTTGGTTGGCTCAGCGGTCGGTGTGGCTTCAGGCTCGGCCTCAGTTGGCTGGATTGTGGGGCTGGCGCCAGGTAAAAGCACCGAAGTAGCGGTGGGTGAAGCCGGCCGGGTTCCTATGGGAACGAGTGAGGCCGTTGGCGACGGCGTGGCGGTCATAGCCAGGGCGATGGTCGCGGTCGAGGTGGGTTGCTGCTGCCCACCGGTGTGGGAGAGAATTTCCTGAGCTGCTTCGATCCCCTGCTCCGAGATCGTCAATGCCTGCTCGATGCTTGGTTTGGCGTCGTCAGGAACCACACTGGTCAACAGATCGAGAACGATCGTCTGGCTCGCCAACGTGCTTTCGAGAGAATTCGCTAGTTCGACTGTACGGGGGGATTTTTCATTCGAAAGGATCGAAAGCATGTTCGTCGCTTTACCGACATGGTTCTCGAACTGCTTCGTCAAATTTTCGATTTGGTCAAAATCGCCAGCAAGCGCCATCGCCTGGATTTCGATAGCCCGCCTTCCAGCAAACTCGATATGTAATGCCGCATCCCCTTCCGGCGTCAGGGAAACCAACAAACGGTACTGCTCGACTGCGAGCTTTACCGGGTATACCGCGTCAACCGGGAGCGCCTCTCTCGAGGCCCAGGCCGCCAGGTTGGCGCTGAAAATAAACATCAAAACTAATGCCGAGATGATGCTGAGTTGAACAGCCAGTCGTGGGCTGCGTAATTGGTCGAGCCAAATGCGCCACCAAGCCATGGAGGGTTGAGGCGCATCTTGCTGGATTCGCGCCACCAGCCTGCGGCGAGAGGCAGCGACAAAGCCTGGGCGAGGATCTAGGGATCGCGCTCGCGAATTAAGCCACGCAGCCGCTTCGAGTTCCTCTCGATGCGATGCCGTCAACCCTGGATGCCGCGCCAGCACCGATTCAACGGTCTCCTCACCGGACAGCACCAGGTTCAGACAGGCCTGGAATATCAACTCAGTTTCGTGGCTAGTTTGATCCATCGCTCAATGTCACACTTTGCTATTGATCAATTTCCGAAGGGCTGCCAGAGCACGGTGTTGTAACACCCGCACCGCTCCTGCCGATTTTCCCATGGTTTGAGCTGTTTCTTCAGGCGAAAAGTCGTTGACGAACCGTAAAGCCAACACAGTCCGGTAATCGTCACGCAGTTGACCCATGACTTCGCGTACCTCGCGATGTTCCAGTTGCTGGGTCAGTGCATCGCCCGGCTCGGCTTGCTCGATCGCCGAGATCTCTGTTTCACCGATTTGTACTTGTTTATTTTGCGAACTAGACCGGCGATAATGATCTACCAGCGCATTGCGTGCAATGCGATACAAATAGGCCAGGAAAGGGACGCCCTGTTCCCGGTAACGCGGCATCGAACGCCAGGCCCGAAAAAACACATCCTCAGTTAAATCCTCCGCATCCAGACGGTCGTCCAGATGGGTATATAAGAAGCGGAATATAACGGTCGCATAACGCTCATACAACTCACCAAACGCTTCTGCGTTACCGTCCTGCGCCGCCGCAATGAGCAGGTTTTCATCAACTGCCTGCCAGTCTGACATGCTCCTATCCTAATGAACGTCGCGAGATGGACTTTGTTACATGATTTTAATAATTTGTATCTGGAAGCTAAGGTAATCATATCAGACTCTCGGCAATATAGCATTGATATTTTCTTTCAGTCTTGGAAGGGACCTGTAGCGCAAGCTGGCAACCTGCGCTACAGGAATATTATGGAGCAGACGTCATGTCACGGTTTTGAACCGCCGGGGCCAGACCCTCCCCCCGGCTCAGGGGTCTGTTGAGGCTCTCCGTCATCCCCGGGGCCGGGATCGCCAGGGCCGGAGGGTTCCGGCGTGTGCGGGCCATCCCCTGGGCCGGTTCCATCTTGAACCGGGGTTCCGGTTGCATTCGGTTGACCATCTCCGGGGCCTGACCCATTTCCGCCGGAAGGCGTTTGGGATGGGTTTTGTCCTTCACCGGGGCCAGGCCCAGGGCCGCTGCCATCCTGAGCAGGCGTGCAGGTGGCTGTACACTCCCCATCACCCGGTCCAGGGCCGTAACCGCCGGCTGGCGTCCCGGTTTGGCTTGCCTGGGGGCCAGGCCCGTACCCACCGCCCGGCTCGGGTGTGCCCGTTCGAGCCGGATTGGGGCCAGCGCCGCCCGGATCGGGTTCACCCGTTCGAGTCGAATTGGGGCCAGCGCCGCCAGCGCCCTGCGTGACCGTGGGAGCGAGGGTCGGCAAGCCGGACTGGTTTCGTGTCCGTTCGCGCATCCGCTGGCGGAAAAGCTGCGGGTCAGCTAAACCCGACTCGGCCAGGCGTGCCTGTTCTTGTAACATTTCCTGGGCTCGGATCATCACCGGATCGCCCGCCCCGGCGTTGACAGCTTGAGCCATAAACTGCGCCTGGGTTTGAACATTGGCCTGAATTTGCGTCAGCGCCTGGGTCAACCCGGCATCATCCAACCCGGCAGCCAATTCCAATGCGGTATCGAGCTGATTCTGCAACCGGGCGGCGGTTTCCTCCGGGATTGGAGTCCCATCAGCCCAGAGGGCTTGCATCTCCGCGACTCGCCGGTGATTGAAATCGTCGAGCAAATCCAGCTTGCTTTGCGCGCCGCTCGCCAGGGTCAATCGAATCTCTTCGCTGGCCGTTTTCACCGGATACAGGGTGTCATCGGGCAGGCTGTCCTGCGCGGCGTAAACTGTAACCCCGGCGCCCCCGAACAATAATGTGAGAGTGACAAGAATGGTAATGATAGTGGTCATGGTTTTGGTACGCTCCTTTCGTCGGAATGTGCTGGCGATCATCTCCAGCCACTCATTACGACGCTGCACAGGCGTTCGAGATACGGGCGCACGAAAAGTTTCGGCCTGCGCCATGTAGCGCGCCCGCCCACGCGCCGCCGCTTCCGGGTCACGCGGCGGCGTAGGGCGCAACTGCTCGATCATTTCGATCAGTTTTTCATCAGTGGGATTGTGTGAGGTCATATTTCATCTTCTTCCTGAAACAAAATCCGCCGGAGCGAGGCCAGGGCGCGATGCTGCAAAGATTTGACGGCGCTGACCGGCTTGCCCAGCGCGGCAGCAACTGCCTCGTTCGATTGATCTTCCAGATATTTCATCGCAATGACCTGCCTCTGGTCGGAGGTCAGTAAAGACAGGGCTGCGCGGACGCGCTGGTGTTCATGACGGCGGGCTGTTTCGGTATGGGGATCGGGGCCATCTGCGACCAGCGTCTCGGTTTCGAGCGGCAAGGAGGGGGGCGTCCGGCGGCGATATTGATCTGTGATCCAATTGTGCGCCACCCGATAGAGATAAGCCTGCAAATACTCCTTTGGCCCCTGGCCCTGCCGCAAGGCGATCAGCATCCGGCTGAAGGTTTCTGCAACACAATCTTCAGCTAGGCCAGGATCACCCAGCAGGCGCGTGGCATAGCGAAATATCGCCGGGCTGAATTGATCATAAACTTCAGCCAGAGCATCTGTATCGAAGTGCTGGATGCGCTGCAACAAAGTGTCTTCGGAATTCATTGTGCTAATGGTTATGACGAGATTCAGCCCGTCGAGATACGGCTCGTTCTAAAAGCCGAGTCTGGCAGCGGGTCTCGAACCGAAACCAACCTATGAGGTAAATATAGGATTACCGATCATTATTTGCCCGGTTCGCGAAAAACTTTAACGCAGAGTCGCAGAGAGATCGAGCCGCAAAGAAAAATCGAAACAATTCTGCGTCTCTGCAACTCTGCGTCTCCGCGTTGATTCTTTGGCTGCGGCTGGAAACCGCGCTATGATGTAAATATGAGCATATTGCGGCCATCGCCAACAACAGCCTGCCCAATGGTATCAGACTCTTGGCAAATTGGCGGTTCAATGAGCCATAATAATGCCCCAATTGCTCTCAACTCAAAAAAGCGCGAAATTC
>DYIZ01000008.1:0-51891 GCA_020723385.1 Candidatus Aquidulcis sp. | reverse complement strand
CCTTTCGCGAATTTCGCGTTCTAAATCATCCCCTGCAGGTTGTTGGTTATCTCGCCCGGCGCTTGTAGCTCACTGCCAGGCCACACAGGCCCGTCATCAGCCCAACGAGCGCAATACTCCCAAGCCAAAACACAGTCGAGCCTGACCCGGCTTTGACAGCCAGGTTTTCGAGCCTGACCACCGTCGGGCCGAACAGCCAGCGGTAATCCTCCACTTCGCCGTTGAGCGCCAGCCCGGTTGTAGTTGGCGCGCCGGGATCGCCGTCGTACAGGCGGAAACGCACGTTGAGGGGCTGCTGGAGAGTGTAGTCGGCCGAGATGTGCAGCGGCAGCGACTGAGTCCCGCTGATCACCGCGCCAAATTCGACCATCTCGCCGCTGTCGGCCAGGGAGCCGTTGCCATTCCAGTCGAACCAGCCGACCAGGTAGCCGCCGCTACCTTCCACATCCACGATCAGGTTGACATCTGTGTCCGGGATCCAATTCTGCCCGGAGGCGCGTAACACACCGTCGTCACGCGTATCCCCTTCGGCGGTGTTGCTTTCTGTCCCATCGGGATCAGAATCCACACCCGCTCCCAGGAACAAATCGCCTATCGTGTGCCGGGCGCCATTGTCACTGTCCAGTGTGTTGGCGTAGTCGAACGGCTCCATCCCCGGCAGGTCGCCATAATCCACGCCGCCGAAGCCAAAGTCCTGGTTGGGCTGATCGCTTACGGAAATATCCACGTAGCGGATCGTGTTCGGGGTGGGGTTTGTGGGATGAGATTCGTTATAGATCGGCGCATTTTTATTGGTCGAAACCACGTAATCATCGGCAGCAGTTAAACCGGTGAACTGGTAGAAACCGGTAGGATCGGTGGTCGTTGTGCCGACTAACACACTGCCCTTCCACAGGTAGACGATCACCCCTTCATAGGGCTGGTCGCCGTCGGCGGGGGTGTACAGCCCGCCGTTGTAGCGCTCATCGTTGAAGACAGTCCCGCTGATGATGCGTGCCCCTTCAAAACGATACCCAAAATCGAGGCCGAAATTCGACCCGCCCGCGGGCAGAGTGATGGTTGACTGGTTATCGAGAGACCCATCGGGATCATACGTCTGAGAGAGACCCGCTGGCAGAGATGCGGAAACCACGACCACGGTGTAATCTCCGCCCGACAGGTTGCCGAACGAGTAGTAGCCGTCCGAGTCGGTCGTCGTCGAGGCGATTTCGCTCCCGCCGCCATTTAGCAGCCGGACGGTGACGCCTGCCACGCCCGCTTCGCCATCGTCGCGTGAGTCGTTGTCGTTGGCGTCAATCCACAGCGTGTCGCCGATGACGCCCAGCGGGCGGTAGCCGAAGTCTACCGTGCGGTTGACCTGCCCCGGCTGGAGGGTAATCGCAGCCTGGTGGTCGCAAACGGTGCAGGGCAGATCGCCGTTCGGCTCGTCTGGGTCGTAGGTTTGCACGGCGCCGGAGGGCAATGTGGCTGAGTCTACTGCGATCACGTAATCGTCAGCGGCCAGGCCGGTGAACTCGTATTTGCCGCTCGAATCGGTGTCGTCGTATTGCAGCGCAGTTCCGGCGTTGCACGGGCTGGAAGCGCACAGGTAAACCCTCACCGCAGCCAGCCCCGGCTCGCTGGTATCCTGCGTGCCATCGCCATCGTTATCCTGCCAGACGAAGTCGCCGATCAAGCCGCTGGGGGCGAAGCCGAAATCGGCGCTGGTGTAGTCGGTAGTGGCGGTGGGCAGGTTGACGGTCAACGGGCTGTTGGCGGTGCTGAGCACGTAGGTCAGCCCATTGGAGCCGGTGGGAAGCTGCCCATCGGCGGTGTCCACGACAACGATGTAATCCCCGGCGGGCAGGCCATCGAAGAGATACAGCCCATCCGCGTCGGTTTCAGTAGTCGCAATGAGCGCGTCGCTTGCATCCAGGCCGCCGCCGTTGCTGTTTTCATAGAGCCAGACGGTGATCTCGGGGATGCCAGCCTCGCCAGCATCCTGATTCGTATCCGCATCGAGGTCGCGCCAGACGAAATCGCCAATCGAGCCGAAGCCGGTGGGCTTGTAGCCGAAATCTTCGTTGAGGTAGGGGCTGGTCCCGTCTGCGGCGCGCAGGCTTTGGCTGTCGCACACCGAGCAGACGCCGGTCTCCCCGGGATCCTGGGTCTGGTTGTAACTGGCGGGCGGTATGGCCGTGCGGTCAACCTGAACGATATAAGTTGCAGCTTCCAGGCCGGTGAAGAGATAATCGCCGCTGGCGCCGGTGGTCTGCGTTCCCATCAGCAAATCGGCGCTGTCCACATTGCCACTGCCATCGAGATCGCGGTACAGTCGCACGGTGACGCCGGAGATGCCTTCTTCCGTGGTGAGATTCTGCGAGCCGTCGCCATTCCAGTCTTTGTAGATCGTATCGCCGATGGTGGATGAACCATTTTGCCGGTAGCCGAAGTTATACGGGCCTTTCGTTTGATCGGCCGAGACATCGAAATTGGCCGTGTAATTATTGCAGCCAACGCCGCACACCCCTGCGACATCCGGATCAGCGGTCTGCACCGGGTAGGCGGCCGGGGCAGTGACGCGCACGAAGTAATTGGTATTCGCTGGCACAGTGGAGAACTGGTAATAGCCATTGGCAGCCGTTGTGGTCGTGCCGAGGGAAGTCGTACAGGTTGGCGCTGTGCCGCGGCATAATTCGACGGTTACGCCAGAGATGCCGCTTTCGTTGGTGTCCATGGTTGCATTGGTGTTGGCATCGTACCAGACGTAGCCTTTGACGGCGCCGTTGGCGCCGTTGTCGTAACCGAAGTCAATGGTGGTGATATTGTCGTTTGCGGGATCTCCGGTAAGCGTGAGCACCACCTGCGCCTTGCTGTCGGCAGCGCCCTGGGGATCGTAAGTGCGCGTGTACCCGCCGGGGTCGGTGACCCAAACGTAATAGGTGCCGCTCGCCAGGGCGGAGAACTTGTATGCGCCGGTCGTGTCGGTGGTGGTGGTCGCCAGCAGGTTGCCGCCGGTGCAGTTGTTGAGCGTGCCGCACAGGCGCACCGTGACGCCGTTGATGCCCGGCTCGCTGTCATCAGCCGTGTTACCGTTCATATCGTACCAGACGCGGTCGCCAATCGAGCCAACCATATTGATGACCACCGTCGCGTTGACGACTGGCGGGTCATTGGTCAGGCGGCCGTCACCGAAAGCGGCGTTGTTTACATCAGCGTAGTTGGTGGAGGGGTTGGCGGCGCGCAGGGCGCGGAAGTTCACCGTGACGGTCTTGGTGCCTCCTGCATACAGCGTGCCCAGGTTGTTCCAGGTCAGCGTGCCCGCCGCAACGCTGTCGGGCGCGGGGCTGGCCGAAAGGTACTGCAATTCGCTCGAGTTGTACGTGTCGGTCAGCGGCAGGTAGGTGATGTCTTCTTCCAGGCTGCCGCAGCCAGTCTGGTCGGAGGTGATGCGGAACCCGGCGGCATCCACCAGCAGGTCGCCCGAGGGGTTGCCCGATTTCTTGCTGGTAAGCTGAATGCTGTACAGGCTGCCGGTATAAGCAGCCCAGTCAGAGAGCACTGAGGCCGGATCGCCGGTCTGCCAGATCGTATAGGTGCGGGTGGCCTTTGTGAATGTGGAAATATCTTCGAGCGCGCCGGTGTACATTTCTACACCGTCGGAGACGCGCAGAACTTTCACCTGGAGCGTCCCGGCGATGGCAGGCAGAAAATCCACTGGCAGCAGCACCTCGACTTTGGTAATGGTGCCCGGATGCGTCCCGAGGTTGAAGCCGGTCACCGCCAGCACTTCGGAGTTGCTGGCCAACGGCGAGACGGCATACGTGTTGTTGGGAGGGCCATAAATATTGGAAATACTCTGGAATGCTGCACCCCCGCCCGCTGCGCCGCTGTGCGCGGCATCCTCAGCGGTTGACCAGGTGCGATACTGGCAGGCGCGCACGCTGGAGCCGCTGCCGGGCAGCAGGTTTTCGAGGCCGATTTGGAATGTGACAGAATCCCCGGGGTTGACCGGGCTGGTGGAGATGCGTTCTTTTGTGGTCTTGAGCGCCGGGCCGAAGCCGAAGTCGGCGGTGAGCACGTTCGAGCCGCTCAATGTCACCATCACCTGGTAGGGGGTTGTTGGGCGGTATCCCTGGGGCAGACTGCTGTCCAGTTTGTCCACCACGACCAGATAATGCGTACCGTTTGGCATATCGGTAAAGCTGTAAGCGCCGCTGCCATCGGTGTCGGTCTCTTTCAGCAAAATGTCGTCAGCGTCGAGTATGCTGTCGCCATCGTCCCAATACAGCCAGACATGAACGGCAGGGATGCCGGTCGCGCCGTCATCCTGCAGGCCATTGACGTTCTCATCCCGCCAGACGAAATCGCCAATTGTCAGAGTTCCCTCGATCAGGGTGGGGGCGCAGCTCTCGGTGAAAGGCGTGCTGTCGCCGAAGCTGGCCTGGGCGCAGTTCTCGACAACCGGATCGCCGGTGTACGTGACGGGGGCGCGGGCGTCGAATTCGGCGAAGTTGCCCACGCCGGTGGTGTGAGCTGGCAGGGTCTGGTCGAGCCACCATTGGATGACAACGGGATTGGCGGCGGTGCTTTCCAGGGTGCCGGGATCCGTCTCGCTCCACGTCGCGCCCCCGTCGGTCGAGTAACGGATCGTCACCGTTCCGGCGAAGCTCAGGCTGTACGTGGCGCTCCCGCCGATGTATTCCAATCCATCGGGTACGGTATCGGCCACCATCAGCGGCGCGCTCACCCCAAACCCGGACGAGAGTGACAGCCCGGCGTCGGCGTCCGATGGATTTGCAAATACCATTCTATAGGTATAGGTTGTGCCGAGCGGGACGATGTTGGGGTCGCTGCTCTTGGTGAGGGTTACCTCGGGCGAGCTGCTGACCACCGGCGGAATGCCTGCGCCGAAGTCGGCGTTGAACTTCTCGTTATCTGCGCCGGATGCCACCTCCTGATAAGGCGTCATCGTGGTGCTACACGGCCCCCCGAGGGCCAGGAATGTGTAGTAAACGTTGCCAATCGCGCCGTTATTTTCGACCGGCAAGTTGGTGAAGTACAACTGGTCGGTGAAGGGGATGATCATATCGGGCAGGCCGCCGCTGCGCGAGACGGTCACAACCCCAGTGGTGCGGATCAGCCGGAAGCAGCTTGGGTCGTATGCGGCATCTCCGATGGGCTGCATCCAGGCGTTGTAGTCGTAAACGTAATCGCCGTCGTTATCGAAGCCTTTATTGATATTGCCCAGTTCATAGCGGACGCCGTTGGAGGTAATGACATCCCCTGGGCGCACGGTATTCGCGTTGGTGTTGAACCATGAGCCAAGGGGGTTCGGCTCGATTTTGTTGGCCATGGCCGAAATTTCGTTGCGCATGGTCATTGTATGACTGACGCTTCCGGTCGAGCCTTCGGCGGATGCTCCCCAGATGTCGAAAGTCAGCCACAAGTCATCATTCGGGTCGCGGGTGACGCCCCACACGGGGTCCGTACCAGCTTCGCACATGGGCGGATTGAACGCGCCGCCCGAGTTTTCGCACTGCGGGTACTTGAAATGCCAGTATTGCACGCGGCATTCGCCGGGATTCAGCGCGCCGATGTAGCGGATGGCATCGTCCGTCCCCAGCCCGCCGCCGAGATGCTGGAAGGCGTAAGTCCCGGACCCGGCCAAGTGAGGGTGTTGGTCGTCGAACGGCCCACCGCTGTCCGATGAGCGGGTGGGATAGGTACCCGGCGTTCCGAGGTATGTGCCGCTGCCGGTATAATCGCCGATGTAGCCGTATACATCGGTGAGAGCTTCGTCGCCATTGTTGCAGAATGTCCCTGCCACGGTGGCGACGGCCGGCCCATAGGTGGATGGAGAGCTGACGTTCGAGTCCACCACCAGGTTGTAACCGGCTGAGATCTCGACTGTCAACACGCCCAGGGCGCGGGCTTGAAGGATTTGAAAACCAGCCGCCATCCCAATAATAACGATAATGGCTGGCAGCATCAACGCGGCCAGCCGTGTCCACTTGCGGTTATTCGATGTTTGTGACGATAGCATTTAGTTTGCCTCCATAGGTTTTAATACAAGTTGAGATGGGAACGAATTTCCATTACGTTCAGTGTTCCGATGTTTTGATAGTGTTTCTGTTCGCTGCATTGGATTGAGAAAACCGCATTTGTTCTACGGAGGTGATTGCACCCCCACGCGGTTTAATTATCACCTTTGTTAACGCCCCTTGCAGTCATTTGTTACAGGTTATTTCCGAATTGTAAGGTGTGAAGCTGCCGATTTGATGAGCTGCCAGCAACCGTAAAGACCCCCCGGAGTTTTGGAAACTCCGGGGGGTCTTACCCGACTGTTTTACTTTACACTCGGGGCGGGGGTAAAGAGAGATGCCGAACAGGACCTTTGACGGATCGTTGGGTAATCATTGGGGTATTGTGGGGCAGTCGTCAAGCAAGCCAGGCCGATTATTGGTAAGATAAGGACAAGTAGAAAGCGTTTCTTCTCCTCCTTAGAGAGAGCCGGGACTGGCGTACCCGGCTCTCGTGATTCTACGTACCGTCATTCTTTCAGCGGGTAAGCCAGCCGCCGTCTACCGGGATGACAGCTCCGTGCATGTAATCGGACGCAGCCGATGCCAGAAATACCACGGCGCCAGCCAGATCGCCGGGTGCGCCCCAGCGCCCGGCCGGGATGCGGTCGAGAATGGCGGTGGATCGCTTCGGATCAGCGCGCAGGGCAGCGGTGTTATCGGTCGCCATGTAGCCGGGAGCAATGGCATTCACGTTGACGCCGTGCTTCGCCCACTCGTTGGCCAGGGCGCGCGTACCCTCCAAAGAATATATCTTGGTTGTATGTCCTACCCATTCTTCCAATCCACAAGCTCACTGAGCACGAGCATCCCATCCTGCGGGAAACCGGGATAAACGCGCTCACACTGGCCGAGCGGGAAGATGCTCGATACTCCCCGGGCAGCGATAACATCCCGGAACGCCACGCGGCGGCTTTCTGGATAGATGCCTACCGCCGATACCCCAGCGTGCAGATATTGGAGGGCATCTTCCAGGCTGGAAACAGGCCGCACCACGATCAACCGGCACATCGGGTGATCCAAAACGTCGAACGCTTCTGGGATCATCACCACACCGGAAGCAAACTCCCCTTCACGCGTATTCAATTGCCAGTCAGCCTGCGCATATTTGCCGCGGCGCAAGCGTTTGATCTGGCCGCGCTGGGTGGGCAGCACGAACTGCGGAGCGGCGGCATCCCACTGAGCAAGGATCGCAGCCAGGCGGCGGGTATACTCGCTCGCCTGCTCAGGGCTGGCCTCGAGGTAGTGAATCTGGGAGGCATTACAAGCCTTCTGGTTGAGGATCATGGCATCCGTCGCCCCCAGGAAAGCCGCTGCATCCAGGTCGGCGAGCGCCTCCCGGCCAATCAGGCTTACGCCGTAGCGCGGGTTGAAGCTGATCATCTTCGTGTAGCTGGCGCGCGCCTGCACCGAGGCGACTGCCTGCGGCGCGCCCCACACCACCACCCGGTCGAACGTTCCCGGCATCAAAAGGATATTTTCGACGGCCTCATCGCCGCCCTGCCAGTACACCGCGGAAAGATTCTGGGTGAGGGGATGATCGGGCGCAGCGGTGTATGCTGCCAGCGCCACCAATGCGCCGGGGAGAGTTGCCTCGAAGGGAAATTTGATCACCCCGGCAGATTTGGTCAAGACCAGGCGTAACGCTGAGATGAGTGGAACCTGCGGAGCGTTACCAGCCGTGATGTGCAACTGGCGGGTGGGCATGGCCCGAATGAGCGTCCGGGCTTCCGGTTGGGGCGCTGCGCTTCCGGGCAGCGCCTGCGCCAGGAACGACGCCAGCCCAGGAACGACCTGGCCGGAGACTTCCACCCAATCTTCCAGGAAGCGGCTGCCCGGCAGTCCCCAGGCGGCCAATTCACGGTCAATCATGCTGCGGCCAGCCTTGGTATCCAACCCGGCCAGCAGACCGGCGAAAGCGCCGTCCAGGTAAGGTGCAGGGTGTTGGCTGGTACGACCGCTCAACTGTCGCACACGCTCGACAGTGGCCCATCCAGATTGAAGCTGAGATGCAATCTGGCGCAGGTAATCGAGAATATCTTCGACGCTCAGGGCATACGGCCCATTGACCAGCCGGTTGTAATCCGTCTCGATCAGTTCGACCGGGTTCACAGGAGGCAGGATTTGATATTGATAGCCGCCGGTGTAGCTGAGTGTGACCGGGTCAATGACCGGTTCACGCAGCAGTTGGGCGTTCGGCAATTTGACGTAGCCAATGTCCGGCGGCTGTCCGGCGAAGGCGGACTCTACTTGCTTCCGGCTGATCTCGGGGGGCAGGATCAATTGGCCTTTGACCAGGAAAGGCGTGCGAATCACGCCCTCATCGTTGTAGAGCAAGCGGTATTTCTGGCAAATGGTTTCCATCGTTACCCTTTCAGGGAGGCCATGATGCCCCCGCAGCCCTTGACCTCCTGGGCACGCGCCCGCCCGATCTCGGTCACCGCCGGCCCCACCAAACCGCAGGGACAATCCTCCTCAACGTAGCGCACTTCGTCACCGGTGATGATAAAGCCTGGGTAAGCCTGCGCCAGGGAGTCCTGGAAACCGAAAACGCCGCGCACATCCGTTCCGCGGATTGGGTTGAGCACCTCGTCGAAGATCACCGGCTCGATGGTGGGTGGGATGTAAAAACGCCCGTGGTTGCAGCGCAGCATAAAGGCGTTGATCTCGGTCATCGAGTAGCCTTCCAGGATGTGATCGGGCGGCAGGCCGAGACTGCTGGACATCATCTCAACCAGGGCTTCACGGCTTATCCTCTCGCCGGTGAACGATTTCCATCCCCCGCCGAAGAGGACGAAACTGCCCTCCCTGAGCCGGAGGGGCTGCCTGCTTTCGAGCAAGAGTTCGCACAATTCCTTGTATTGCTGGGTCACGCCAAAGATGAAAATTTTCTGCCCTTCGGAGATGGACTGGCGGATGCGCTCGGCCAGGCGGCGATAATTCTCGACCTTGCGGGTGACGATGACATCCTGAAGCTGGCGCAACTGCTCTTGATCCTGCTCGCTCGTGGGGCCGCGTCGCAAAAGCCGCAAGACGGTGGGTGACAGGTTCGTTTCGTACAGGAAGAAATGTTTGCGGAAAAGACCGGCCAGCTCCTGCGTAAGGCTCTGATTACCCGTGTGGCCGTGGGCGAAATCAAGGAAAAAGCCATCATACCCATGCACGCCGATCCGCCGGCTGATCTCGGCGAATACTGCTGGCGGCAGCAGCTTCACCGCCGGACGCGCAAGCAGTCGCTGCCACAGCGTCCCGGCTTTTCGCCGTAATAATAACGGGGCGATGTAACACCGGCTGGCCATGGTGAACAGATCCCAGGCAGCCTGGTCACGCGGTACGAACGAGAAATTGCCTGAGGTGCCCGAGCTGTACACCAAGCGGATGCCGTTCTCGGCCAGGCGGGCGATCCAATCGTCAATGGTCGTTACCTGGCTAACATCCACCCTCACTGGCTGGTGGAAGATTTCCGTCAGCCAGGTATTCATTCGGGTGAAATTGGCCTCGTCCAGCCAGGTCTGATCGTAGCTCTTGAACAGACCATCGGGAAGCATCAAATGCTGTTGAAGCGCTTCGATGGTCGTCTCTGGCCCAATGCCTTCTTCCTGCGCGAACCGGCGGTAGGCGGGAATGCACTCCAGGTAATGGGCGTGGTTGGATAATATCGCCTGGCGGCGTAACTGGGCGGCCTGCTTGGGATCATACCCTTCGGCCATAGCCCAGGCCTGCACCTGGCGGATGAGCTGGGTGTAGAGCGGAGAAAGAGGATCAGATGAATTTTTCATATGTAGCGCCACCGCCTAAATACCGGCGACAATTCCGGCTTCTATTTCCTGAGCAAATAGCCCATAAAAGCGGTCAGTGAGCTTACTCATCATACTTACCTCCTCCCGAATGTCAAAACATCGTGACGATTGAAACAACAAACCGCTCGCGGCAGAAGCGCGAGCGGCCTGGATACATTATTACTCCCTCGGCCACGCGTCCCCATCGCGTGAGGTTGGCTGCTGGACTTAATCCCAATGTCCCCCAGCGTTTGATTGGATCAGGAGAAAGTATAGCATAGATTTGGATCGAGCGAGATGATTTAGGATGCTTTCAATCTCACCCGCACCAGTAGTTATTGAACGCAGCGGTGAACAGGAACTCTCGATCGGTTGGGGGGCGAGTGTACTTATCAGGTGGCTAGATCGTTGGGTAATCATCGGGGTATTGTGGGGCAGTCGCCAAGCAAGCCAAACCGATTATTGGTAAGATAAGGACAAGTAGAAAGCGTTTCTTCTCCTCCTTAGAGAGAGCCGGGACTGGCGTACCCGGCTCTCGTGATTCTACGTACCGTCATTCTTTCAGCGGGTAAGCCAGCCGCCGTCTACCGGGATGACAGCTCCGTGCATGTAATCGGACGCAGCCGATGCCAGAAATACCACGGCGCCAGCCAGATCGCCGGGTGCGCCCCAGCGCCCGGCCGGGATGCGGTCGAGAATGGCGGTGGATCGCTTCGGATCAGCGCGCAGGGCAGCGGTGTTATCGGTCGCCATGTAGCCGGGAGCAATGGCATTCACGTTGACGCCGTGCTTCGCCCACTCGTTGGCCAGGGCGCGCGTGATCCCGGCCACCCCGCTCTTAGCGGCCGTATAGGCCGGAACGATGATCCCGCCCTGGAACGATAGCATCGAAGCGATGTTGATGATTTTGCCGCCCCCCTGGGGGATCATCACCCTGGCTGCGGCCTGCGAGAGAAAGAACACTGAGCGCAGATTGATATGAAGCACATCATCCCAATCGGTCTCGCTGAACTCGATGGCCGGCGCGCGGCGGATGATGCCGGCGTTGTTGACCAAAATATCGAGCCGCCCCAGTTGCGCCACGATCTCGGCGACAATTCCCTGGAAATCAGCAGCCCCAACCTGGCGCAGATCGCAGACAATCGGGTGATACTGGCGACCGAGATCGGCCACCAATTTCCCCGTCTGCTCGCTGTTGATGCGATCGAGACCGGCGATGTCCGCGCCCGCTTCGGCCAGCGCCAGCGCCATACCCTGCCCTAATCCCTGCCCTGCGCCGGTGACCAGGGCAACTTTGCCGTCGAGTTTGAACGCGTCGAGAATAGCCATAACCATCCTTCTCAGTGTCCCAATTCTTTCAGCATCGCCACGGTGCGCCCGACCCACGCCAGGGCGCTGTCGTCCACCACAGCCTGGACGCGCTGGTTGCCCGCCAGGAACCACAGATAGTAGGTGGTATATCCCGGCGCGCTGGCGATGGTGTGGAAACCGCGCGCCATCATGTGGATGCTGTTGTCGCGGATCGTGAAATATTCTTCCTCGCCCTCTTCGGTGTAGTAGCGGCAAATGCCGAAGCCATCGCCGGGGCTGACTTTGAAATAGTACATCTCTTCATGATAGGCCTCGCGCGGCAGATCGTCCACCTGGTGCTTGTGGGGCGGATAAGTGCTCCAGTTGCCGCTGGGGGTGTACGTCTCACCAGCGATGAGCCGCCGCGCCGGCAGATCAGGCTGGGAAGCCAGGGTGAGAATCTGATTATAGTGACGCTTGAAATTGGCCGCGCCCCACGATCCGCTGGCAACCTGGGAGGGAGCGATGAGATATGGCTCCGTCTCCAAATCGCTGGGGGCGCTGGGCAAGGCGATCTCAACTGGCCCGGCTGCCTGGATGCTGAACTTCGCCCCGGCAGGGATGTACACCGAGTGGGGCTTGCCGCTGAACACATTGGGCCGCCCGCCGACACGCTCGAAAGACTTCCCGTTGACCTCGAATGAGGCCTTGCCCCCCAGGATCACGGCCAGGATTTCGCGTCCCGGGGTCTCTGCGTGATAAGTCTCGCCTGCTGCCAGCTTGAGAAACCCATAATCGAGCAGCTTGCACGGGTTGATAGATGGGGTATTCAGCCCCTGATTGGAGGTTAGATAAGCATGATATTTCATCGTTTATACTCCTGAGTATAGGATGTCATTCCGAGCCGTTTTTTGGCGAGGAATCCCTGAAAGGTTTACTTTTTGAAGCCTGCAAAGGCAGTAGAGTAGCAGATGTAGCAGGGATTCCTCGTCGCAAAGAGCGCTCCTCGGAATGACAAAATAGACTATCAACCGAAATGAAATGCACCCAATTCATTTTGCCTGCCCCCGCGCCGCCCTGATCCAGCCGATGCACCGTGACGTGACGCCGGCAATACCGTCGAAATCGCCGTCTTTGACAGCCGCCGCCGAAACCAGCTTGCTGCCCATGCCGACTGCCGCCGCGCCGGCTTTGACCCACTCGCTGAGGCTGGCTTCGCTGGCCTCCACACCGCCCGTGGGAAGCAGGCGATGCCAGGGACAGGGAGCCATGACGGCTTTGATGAATGCTGGCCCGCCCACGGTCTCGCCGGGGAAAATCTTGCAGATTTCCGCGCCGTACTCTTCTGCCGTGGAAATCTCGGTCTCGGTGGCGCAGCCGGGCATGTAGAGCACTTTCCGCCGGTTGCACAGCCGGGCAATCTCCGGGTTGAAGCTCGGCCCAACGACGAAATTGGCCCCCGCGGCCAGGAAGAGCGCTGCGGTGGGCGCGTCCAAAATCGAACCCACACCGAGGATGGCGTCTGGATTCGTTTTAGCCGTTTGCTGAACCAGTTCCGTGAAAACCGGGTAGGCCAGCTCGCCCCGGTTGGTGAACTCGATGACCCGCGCGCCGCCACGAGCGCAGGCCGAGACCAGCTCCCTCGCTGTCTCCACGTCGCCATTGTAAAAGAGCGGCAGCAGGCCGATATCGAGAAGGGTATTGATGACTTCCAATCGCATACATCGCGGCATGGGTCATTCTCCGTATAAAACATGCGCAAATCTTGGGTGGCGCTGTAGAAAACTTTTTCTCACCGCAAAGCCGCAGAGTGCGCGGAGTTTTTATTTTTTGCTTCTCTCTGTGTTCTCTGTGTCTCCGCGGTAAAAAATCCAGCTTCGTCGGTGAACTCATCTTTGCTATCGAGATACGCGCCCCGAGGCGTCGCCGCCCATCAGCGTCTCCACTTCTGCGACACTGACGGCGTTGAAGTCGCCGGGGATGCTGTGCTTGAGGCAGGCGGCCGCCGTGGCAAATGCCAGCGCCTTCTGCGGGTCGCCGGAGAAATGCCGCAGGCCGTAGATCAGCCCTCCCATGAACGCGTCGCCCCCGCCCACCCGGTCAACGATGGGGAGAATATCATAGGTCGGTGCAACGAAGAATTGCCCCGTTTGCCACAACACCCCTGACCAACTGTTATGGCTGGCAGAGAACGACCCCCGTAAAGTGACGGCGATGGTTTTGAGTGATGGGAATTGCGCCGCCAGGGCATCGCAGACGAAACGATACGGGCCGGACTCGACTTTCCCGGCAGCGACATCGGCCTCGGGGGCTTTGATGCCGAAGACTTTTTCGGCATCCTCCTCGTTGCCGAGCGCAATGTCGCACAGGCTGACCAGTTCACTCATCACCTCTCCGGCGGGTTTGCCCCACTTCCACAGCTTGGCGCGATAATTCAGGTCGCACGAGACGGTGACGCCCCGCTTTCGGGCGGCGCGGATCGCCTCGAGGCAAGCTCCCGCCGCTCCCTGGGAGACCGCCGGGGTGATGCCGGTCCAATGGAACCAGTCGGCCCCATCGAAAACCGAATCCCAGTCAATCATCCCCGGCTGGATCGCAGCGAAACTCGACCCGGCGCGGTCATAGATGACTTTGCTGGCCCGCTGGGCTGCGCCGGTCTCTAGGAAATAGATCCCCAGCCGGTCGCCGCCGCGCAGGATGTGACCGGTTTGGACGCCGCTGGCGCGCAGGCTCATCAGGCAGGCGTCGCCCAGCTCGTTTTTAGGCAGGCGGGTGACGTATTCCACATCCTCGCCGAAATTGGCGAGCGAGATAGCCACATTAGCCTCGCCGCCGCCGTAAGCCGCCTCGAAAGCCCGCGCCTGCGTGAAGCGTTGGAAGCCCGGCGGGGCCAGGCGGAGCATGATCTCGCCAAAGGTGATGATCTTTTTCATAGATAATTCCCATGCAAAAGTGCTGACCTAGCCACAGAGATCACTGAGAGCACTGAGTTGGTTGATGAACCGATTTTTTTGGGGTTCTCTGTGGACTCTGTGCTCTCAGTGGCTGAAATTACTTTCCAGTTGATTCATGGATAAATCTCAGCCCTCACCGAGTCGTCCAGATCGAACGCGGGGCCAAGCTGCCCGGTGACTTCGACGTGGTCGAAGCGAATGCGCTTGGCGTTGCGCACGAAGAATCCGGCCTGCGACATACTGGGGATGCCATCAGCCATTTCCGGGTAGGCCGCCTGCGCGCCGCTGGTTAATGCCACCGAGATGTCGCTGAAGGAAATATCTTCTAAAGGCATCTCTGCCAATCCATACAGAAACCCGGCGGCGATTTTCACATCCACCGCTGAGACGTGGCTGATGTGGATGCGGCGGAAGGCAGGTGTGCCATCGTCGAGCGGCTGGGCCGATTTGTCGGAGACGAACTCGTCGCCGCGCGCCCCACAGTGATAGTACAAATTCATGGTGAACGGGCAGAGCACGCCATCCATGATGAGATTGCTGACGCGCACATCCTCGACCGCCCCGCCGCGCCCCCGCCGGGATTTGAAGCGAATCCCCCGGTCGGTGCCAATGAAAACGCAGTTGGATATAACCACATTTTGCACACCGCCGCTCATCTCGCTGCCGATGACCACTCCGCCGTGACCGCGCTCCAGGGTGCAGTTGGTGATGGCGATGTCGCGGCAGGGGGCGCGGCGGTCGGGTTTTTCGTGCTGGGTGCCGGCTTTGATAGTGATGCAATCGTCGCCGACGCTGACGTGGCAATCGGAGATGCGCACCAGGCGGCAAGAATCGGGGTTGATGCCATCGGTGTTGGGCGATTCCGGCGGGTTGATGATCGTCACGCCGCGCACGCTGACGTTTTGGCAGCGCACCGGGTTGATCGTCCAGCTCGGTGAATTGGTCAGCCGGATGCCCTCGATGAGCACATTGGCGCAGTCAATGAAACCGATCAGCCGGGGGCGGGGGTAAGCCAGGCTTTTCTCACGGAAGGATTTCCACCAGGCCGCGCCGCGCCCGTCAATGGCCCCCCGCCCAATGATGGCGATATTGCTCAGATTTTCCCCGGCAATCAACGGCGCGTAAGTAGATTGTTCTGCGCCCTCCCACCGGTTTGGCGTGATGGGGTAATCCGCGGGGTTGTCGCTGCCCAGCAGGGTCGCGCCACCATCGAGATAGAGGGTGATATTGTCCCGCAGGGTGAGCGTCCCCGTCAGGTAATTTCCCGCCGGGACGAATACCGTGCCGCCGCCGCGTTGGGAGCAGGCGTCTATCGCAGCCTGCAGGGCGGCAGTATCCAGCGTGCAGCCATCGCCGCACGCGCCGAAGGCGCGAACGCTCGGTATAGCCGCCTGCTCGGTCAATGAGATTGCAGCGGTCATGGTTTGTGACCGCCCTCTGCGGATTCCATTTCGAGCGCGGCCAGGATGAACGGCCCCACACCCTTGAAATCGTTATCGGCGATTTTCTCGCCAACGTAATATTCGAACGAACCATCCCGGTCGTGGTCGCCGCCCAGCCCGGCGACGCTGCAAGTGCCTTCGAGGGTCAGCTTCCCGCGTCCATCAATTTTGATGCGGTTTTCGAGCAAACCGCGGTAGGAGCGCCGCGCCACGGTCAGGAAATCGGGAGCGATGTATTCCCGGCTGACCGCCCTGGCAAAAGCATAGATCAGCATTGCCGAAACCGACGATTCACAGTAGTTGCCGGGGCGCTCGGGCAAATCTATCACCTGGAACCACAAACCGGTCGCCGGGTCCTGGAAGCGCAACAGGGCTTGCGCCAGGCGGCTCAAAATACCCACCAAGACAGGGCGGTCGGGATGCGCCACAGGGAGGAAATTTAACACATCAACGAGCGCCATGGCGTACCAGCCTATCGCCCGGCCCCAAAATTGCGGCGAACAACCGGTTTCGGGGTTGGCCCACCGCTGCTGGCGGCTCTCGTCCCAGGCATGATAGAGCAGGCCGGTCTTGGGGTCGCGCACGTGCTGCTCGATCAGGATCAGTTGGCGGGTCGCGTCGTTCAGGATGCCCGGCTCTTTGAAAGTGTGAGCATATTCGGCGATGAAGGGGCCGGCCATATACAACCCATCCAGCCACATCTGGTCGGGGTAAATCTGCTTGTGCCAGAATCCCCCGCTCGGATTGCGCGGCTGATTCTTTAGCTGATCCCACAGGCGCTGGATCGCCCGCAGGTAGCGCGTCTCTCCGGTGCGCTGGTAAATCGGGAAAAGCAATTTCCCCGGGTTGATCTGATCGAGGTTGAAATCGCTCTCGCAATAAGTGCGAATGTTGCCCTCTGGTGTGACGAAATGATCCACCCAATCACGAACAAACTGCTCGTAGCGCAGATTGCCGGTAGCGAGGCCGGCTTCCCAAATCGCCTTGACGACCAACCCATGCTCATAGTGCCAGTTCCACTGCGTCGCCGGGTAGGTTTGCAGCACGGAATCGGCCATGCGGGTTGCCCAAGAGTTCGTTGCGACCATGACCTGCGATGAGAGCGGTGACATAAAAAACCCTAAGAGAGGCGGGCGGTTGTTTGCCGCCCGCCTCTTGATCGAGTGTCTGGTTTACTTCACGAAACCAGTGGCTAGGAGCGTCTCCAGGGCATCGGCCTCCAGTTCTTTAGCGCCGAGCGAGTCGAGGCCTGCGATGAATTCAGCCCAGGTAGTTTCATCGAGCGGCTTCTGGCCGAGAACGAATTGCACGATATTCTCGCTGTAGAAGCGGATGAAGTCAGCCGCGTTGGCAGGCGGGTTGATGACGGCCGCGCCGGTGGATTCTGTGAAAGGCTGTTCACCAAAGGCGGAGTAATAAGCCAGCGGGTCCATGGTGCGCCCGTTGGTAGTCTGATAAGCGACATAGCGCGCCTTCAGCTCGATGTCGCTGAAGATGTAGACCATGTTAGCGAGCTGGGTCAGCGGCTGGGCCTCTTTGGAGGTCCATTTAGCAGCGTCTTCGAGGCCTTCGGTTGAAATGTAGCCATTGGCGTCCAGTACATAGTTCACACCTTCCACGCCGAAGCCGAGCAGGAAGTAACCCTCATCGTTAGCCATCCATTCGAGCAAGCGGGCGATAGCGGGGCCTTTGCCCTCGTCCATGGCCTTCTGCGAGACGGCGTAGATGCGGGCGGTCTTGACCACGATCCCAGCCGCGCTCTTTCCATCCGGGCCAGTGGGCGCATCCATAACAGCCCACTCGCCATCCGGGAAGTTGGCGTCGAAATCCTTGTAATTGGACTTGTTAGCCAGGGCTGCGAAGTTCTCGTGCATCATGCCGCACTTGCCTTGCTTCCAGCGGGCGCGGAACTCGTCTTTCTTCAAGGTGGGCCAGTCGGGATCAATGACCTTCTCGTCATTGAGAGTCTTGATGAATTGGGTAGCCAGCATGTAGTTCGGGTCGCGGGCATTCAGGCCGAAGGCATCTTTGCTCGTCAGATTCCATGTGCCAGCTACACCGTAAGCACCGTAGATGAAATCGAAGCGCGGGCCGACGCCAGCCGCGATCAGGCCAGAGCCGTCAATGAAGGCGCAGAAGCCGTATGTGTCATCCGTACCGTTGCCATCGGGATCATCGAAAGTGAAGGCTTTGGCGACAGCCAGGAAATCATCCAGGGTTTTGGGCGATTCGAGGCCGAGTTTTACCAGCCAGTCTTTGCGGATGACCAGGCTGTCGGTCATGGGCATCGCGCCGGGATCGGGCAGGCCGTACATGGCCCCGTTGTAAACGACCAGCTTGTTGCGGTCAGCGTCGCTGTAGTGCGTTTGGGTGCGGACGGGCATCAGCGGCAGCAGTTCTTCGACGTTGGCGACCAGCCCGGCTTCCACCAGCTTGAACCAGGTATCGCGGTTGACCATGAACAGGTCGGGCAGTGAATTGCCGGCCGCAGCGGCATTGATCTTGGTATCCTGGTCGGCCTGGGTAGAGGGCAATAGCACCAGTTCCAGATTGATTTTTAGCTCGTCTTTGATGATCTGGTAAGCCGCCCAATCGTCAGGTGGGGGGCCGGCCTCGGAGACACGGCCGCCGGCCCACAGCTCGATGTCGGTCGGGATGATCTCGGTCGGGGCTGGAGTTGGCGGCACATCGGTGGGAGGCGTCTCGGGGGCTTTTGTCGCCTCATCGGTGGGAGCGGCATCGGGGGCCTTGGTAGGCACATCGGTCGGAGCAACTTCCGGGACTTTAGTCGGAGGAATGGGTTCGTCCGTCGGACGGGCGCAAGCGCTCAGGAGGATGGACAACACCACAACCAGCAGCGCAATTTTCGACATGATTTTTTTCATTGTGACCTCTCTTTAGAATCAGATTTGATTGATGGTTGTTCGAGAAAAATTACTTCTTGATTGGGCGACTTCTCGGTCAGTTTGAGCCTCCTTTACTCATTCTTTGACTCCTCCAAGCAAGGTACCTTTGGTGAAATAGCGTTGGATCAATGGGTAGATGATGACCATCGGCAGCATCGTCAGGAAAACACTGGCGGCTTTGATCGCCTGCACCGAAGCTGAACTGAACGCGTCGTATTCAACGTATTCGTTGATATTGGCAGCTAACAGGATATTGCGTAAAAGCACAGGCAGCGGCTGGAGCTTGGCGTCGTTGAGGTATAAAATGGCGTTGAAGAACTCGTTCCAGTGGCCGACCGCATAGAACAATGCAATGGTCAATAAGATGGGCAGTGAAAGCGGCAGAATGACGTAGATGAGCACTTGCAGCTCGTTAGCGCCGTCGAGACGGGCGACTTCTTTCAGCTCTTCCGGCAGACCTTCGAAAAAGCTCTTCATCACCAGTGTGTTGTAAATATTGATGCCGCCGGGCAGGATGACGGCCCAATAAGAGTCGATCAAGCCGAATTTCTGCACAACCAGGTAGGTGGGAATCAGCCCTGCGCTGAAGAGAAAGGGGATCATGACAAGGGTGATAAAAAACCTGCGCCCCGGAAGGCTGCGGTTGGACAGCGCATACGCGAACGGCACCGTCAGGAGCATATTGATCAGCGTCCCGCCGACTGTGATTATGGTGCTGTTGATCGTCGCCCGGATGAAAGATGGGTGGCTGAGAAGCTGCTTGTAAGCCTCGACTGACCATTTCCACGGGGCCAACCACAGACCGAAAGTTTTCGGGTCGAGGTAATTCAGCGGCGTTACCGATGAAATAAAGACCCGCCATAGGGGGACAACTACAATGGCCAGAATCCCCAGCAGAAAAATCGTCACGATGATTTGAAACAGGATATCATCCCAGGATTTCGTCACACGCATGGCAGCCTCCTCGGCCTAATACAGCCCCGTTCGGGCCAGGCGTTTCGCCAGCCGGTTAGCGAACACCACCAAGGTCAGGCCAATCACCCCCTTGAAAAGACCGACTGCCGTCGCCAGGCTGAACTGAAATTCCAGAATGCCCTGGCGGTAAACCCAGGTATCGAGAATATCACCCACGGAATAAACGGGCAGCGAGTAGAGCACAAAAAGCTGTTGGAAACCGGCGTCCAGCACGTTGCCCAGGCGAAGCAGCGTCACCACCACGATCGTGCTGAGAATACCCGGCAGCGAGATATGCCAGATGCGCTGCAAGCGCGAGGCGCCATCCACTGCAGCCGCCTCGAACAGGGTGGGGTCAATGCTCATCAACGAGGCCAGGTAAATAATGGTGCCCCACCCGGTTTCTTTCCAAATATCCGAGCCGATGATCACCACCCGAAACCAGGCTGGAGAGGTCAGGAATGAGATGGATTTTCCACCCGCCGCTTTGATGATCTCGTTGATCAACCCTTCACCCGGCGAGAGCATTGCCAGGAGGATGCCGAACATGATGACCCACGACAAAAAGTGCGGCATGTACGAGATGGTTTGCACGAGCTTGCGCAGGAACCGGAACATCGATTCGTACAAAGACAGCGCCAAGATGACCGCCACCGGCAGCCCCAGCACCAGTTTCATCAGGCTGAAGAACAACGTGTTCGTAATCAGTTGGCTGAAGTAATAGGAATTGAAAAAAGTGAGAAAATGCTTGAAACCGGCAAATGGGCTGCCCCACACCCCCAGCAGCGGCTTGAAATCCTTGAAGGCAATCTGCGCGTTCCAAAGCGGCAGATAGCGAAACAGGATGAAATAAATGAGGCCGGGCAGCATCAAGAAATACAGCCAGCGATATTTGATGATCGTCCGGGTGAGCTTGCTTAATTTTTGCTGGCCCCGTACTATCAAAGTTGGCGCTGTTCTAGTTTTTGTTATTGCAACCATTGACCGGCCGCCTCGTGGAGTTCGAATGGACATTGGCACACCTCCAAATTATAGAGAAACTCACTTGAACTATACCGTACAACAGTTGGACAAAAACGTCCTGTGTTGAGGTAAACTTATATCATGAAAGAGGATACGCCAAAGCAGCGTGCCACGATCGGGTTCTTGCTGGCCAGCTTGAATACGGGCGCCAGCCGTGAGATGCTGCCCGGATTGCTCGATGCCGCCGAGCGCCACGATGTCAACCTGATCTGCTTTCCGGGGGGACGTCTCGAAACCACGGCAGCTTTCGAGAGCCAGCGAAACATCGTTTATCATCTCGCCAGCGAAACCTGTCTCGACGGGTTGGTCACCTGGTCATCTGCCCTGGGGGGGTGATTGGCCCCGCAAAAGTCCAATCCTTCCACCAGCGCTATCAAAGCTTGCCCATGGTCAGCCTGGCGCAGTTCATGGAGGGGACGCCCACCGTCTCGGTAGACAGCTATCACGGGATGCGGGCGCTGCTCACTCACCTGATCGAAACTCACGGATACCGGCGGCTGGCTTTCATCCGCGGACCCGAAGAACACTACTACGCCCAGGAACGTTACCGGGCTTACCTCGACACGCTCCAATCCTACGATCTGCCGCTCATCCCGCAGTTGGTGACGCGCCCCTTGCCCTGGGAATCCGGCGCAGAAGCGGTCAACATCCTGCTCGACGAGCGCGGGCTGCGCCCCGGGGTTGATTTTCAAGCGATTGTGGCCGTCAGCGACATGCTGGCGTTGTGGGCATTGAAGTCCTTACAGGCGCGCGGCTGCCAGATTCCCGCCGACCTGGCTGTGACCGGCTTCAACAACTCCATCGAAGAGCGCCTCGCCACGCCGCCTCTCACCACCGTAGATTTGCCGTTTTACAGCCAGGGAGTAAAGGCCGTCGAAGCGCTGCTTGCCCAACTGGCGGGGGAGCCTGTTCCCGCCTTGATCACCCTCCCCTCCCGGCTGGTCGTGCGCCAGTCGTGTGGATGCCCGTCCGCGGCGATGGCGCGGGCAGCCTTCTCGCCCGCGGCTTCATCCGGCGATGTTGGGTTCAAAAAGCAGCGGGAGCAGTGCCTCGCAGAGATGGCGGCTTGCCTGGGGGCGGGCGACGAAACCAGTCTCGGATGGCTGGCGAATGTTTTCGAAGCAGCCCAGGCAGATTTGACCCAGCCTGCTGCCTCCCAACTTTTCGCCGCGCTTGACAAGGCCCTCGATCAGGGGATGCGCTCAGGGCTGGAAATACCGCTCTGGCAGGATGTTATTTCAGTTCTGCGGAAATACACTCTGCCGGGTCTTTCTCCTGAGCAGCTTGCCCGTCTCGAAATGCTCTTTTCCCAGGCGCGGGTCGCCGTCAGCGAAGCCGCCCAGCGCGCCCAGTCCTACCGGCAGTGGCAGGCCGAGCGGCAGGCCGAAAACCTGCGCGAAACCAACCGCGCCTTGCTGACCGCCTTCGATGTGGGTCAGCTCACCGAAGTGCTCGTCGAACGCCTGCCTTCGCTGGCGATTCCCAGCGCCTACCTTGCCCTCTACGACCCGCCCGATAATCCGCCGGCGACCGCCCGCCTCGTGCTGGCGTCCACCGATGGAGAGCGGTTGCCTCTCGAACCCATGGGGCGGCAGTTCCCGGTGGGCCAGCTCATCCCGCCGGATTTGCTCCCCCAGTATCGCCGCTACAGCATGGTGGTCGAGCCGCTCTATTTCCAGGAAAAATCCATCGGCTACGCCGTTTTCGAGATCGGGCCGCACGATGGCGACGTTTACGAGTTGTTGCGCAACAACCTGAGCAGCGCCCTACAGGGCGCGCGGCTCTTCCAGGAAATCCAGCAGGCCCGCCTGGCCGCCGAAAAAGCCGACCGGATCAAGACCCGCCTGCTCGCCAATGTCAGCCATGAGCTGCGCACCCCGCTCAATATCATCATCGGGCGCGCCCAAAACCTTCTGTCCGAGATGCCTCACGCCGGGGCGCTCGATCCCGCCCTGCAAAACGACATCCAGAATATCCAAAATCACGCTGAGCACCAACTGCGCGTCATCAACGATCTGCTCGATCTTTCCCGCGCCGAAATTGACGAGCTGGATTTGTCCCTCGAGCTTCTCGACCCCCGGCCATTGTTCGTCGAGGCATTCCACGCCATCGCCGACTCGAATATTGATCCCGATCTCACCTGGCGGCTCGACCTGCCGGAGCGGCTGCCGCTGATCCGCGCCGACGCGGTACGCCTGCGCCAGATTCTGCTCAACTTGTTGAGCAATGCCCGCAAATTTACGGAGCGCGGTCAGGTGGCGCTCGGCGCAGAAGTAACCCCGCCACACCTCCATTTCTGGGTCAGCGACACCGGCTGGGGCATTTCGCCCGAGCAGCAGGAGCGGATTTTCGAGCCGTTCGTCACCATCGAGCAGGGGCATGGGCGTCGTATCGCCGGGGGCATTGGGCTGGGGTTGTCCATCACACGGCATCTGGTGGCTTTGCACGGCGGCAGGATGACCCTCGAAAGCGAGACTGGCAAAGGGAGCACTTTCCACATCACTCTGCCGCTCCCTGCCATCGAACAGGCTCACGTTTCTATCGCGGACACCGAACCGGTCCTCCTGCTCCTGTCGGCTGCCAGCCTGCCAGCGCCAGAAATTGCCGAAATGGCGCAGCGGCAGGGGCTGAAAATTGTGACGGTTCGCCAGGCGCAGGAGCTGGATGCCGCGCTCGCCACAGCGCGGCCAATGGCCGTCGCCTGGGATTTGTCCAACGCTCAGCCGGGCGATTGGGCTTTGGTGCGCCGGCTGCGACATCACCCTACCCTGGGCGCAGCGCCGTTCATCCTTTACGGCCAGCAAACCGAAGGCGACTCTGCCAACCCGGCGCTCAACGTGGGCCTGACCAATTTTGCGGTCAAATCGGCCCATCCCCAAACGCTGCTCGACGCCATCCATGCGCTCTGCCCGGCCCGCGCGGGCAGCGAGATTCTGATCGTAGACGATGATCCGCAGGTGCGCGACGCCCATGCTGCCCTGGTGCGCGAGGGGCTACCTGGCTGCCGCATCCACCTGGCGGAAGATGGTGGAAGTGCATTGGCGTACATGACGAACACCATCCCGGCGCTGGTGCTGCTCGACATGGTCATGCCCGGTCTGAGCGGCGCGGAGGTGCTCGACCAAATGCGGGCCGATCCTCGCTTGCGGCAGACGCCGGTGATCATCCTGAGCAACAAGCTGCTCAGCCTCGACGATGTCAAGCGTATCGAGCATCACACGCGGGTCACATTCCAGAGCAAAGGCATTTGGACAGAAGCGGAATCGCTCGAAGCATTGAACCAGGCTTTGTCCGGTTCGGATGCTCTGCCCGCTCACACCAGCGCGTTGGTCAAACGTGTGATCGTCTACCTGCATCAAAATTACGCCCGCCCCCTGGCGCGTTGGGAAATTGCCGAAGCCATTGGGGTCAGCGAGGATTACCTGACCCGCCTGTTCAACCGGGAGACGGGCATCTCTCCCTGGGAGTATCTCAACCGCTACCGCATCCTGCAAGCCAAAACCCTGCTCAAATCCACATCGCATCCGGTTGGCGTGATCGCCCGGCAGGTTGGTTTCAAAGACCAGACTTATTTCAGCCGGGTGTTCAGCAAGCAAACCGGGTTGTCCCCGCTGGCATTTCGGAATGCCCCTGAAATCGGGGGAGGGGAGATACCGAAAAAATAGATTTCGGACGGGTTGCGCCCATCCGAAATCTATTTTTTCGGTTAATGCATTTTGAGATTAGATCTCTTGATTACAACGTATAGGCTTGTTCGCCGAACAAGCCTTCGTCTAAGCCATTGGCTTCAACTGTTTCAGGCACACGTACCGGCGAGAAGCGATTCATAACTTTGAGCACCACCCAGGTCACGCCAAAGGCATACGTCATGGTGATAGCTGCCGCTAAAGCCTGTACGCCAAACTGGCGGAGATTCCCCTCGACTAATCCGCTGACGCCGTTCACGGCTGCGACCGCGAAGACGCCGGTCAGCACGGTGCCCAGAACGCCGCCCACGCCATGGCAGCCCCACACATCCAACGCATCATCCCAGCCCCAGCGAATGCGCAGTTGGATCGCGCCGTAGCAGACAAAGGCTGCGATAACGCCGATGATGGCTGCGGCCCACGGCTGCACGTACCCGGCGGCAGGCGTAATGGTCGCCAGCCCGGCCACTGCGCCGGTTAAAGCCCCGGTCATGCTGGGTTTCCCTTCGTGAATCCAGGAGATGAACAGCCAGGTAATCATCGCCATCGAGCCAGCAATATCTGTATTGGCGAAGGCAATCGCGGCGACCCCATTTGCTTGCAGAGCGCTGCCGCCATTGAAACCGAACCAGCCAAACCACAGCAGACCGGTGCCTAATGCCACGTAAGTAATGTTATGCGGCAGCGTTTTTTCCCCGGGTAAGATTTTTCGTTTGCCCACGATGAACACGGATGCCAGGGCAGCAAACCCGGCGCTGACATGCACCACCGTTCCGCCCGCAAAATCCACCACTCCCCATTGGGCCAGGAAACCGCCACCCCAGACCCAGTGGGCCAGCGGAATATAGATCAACACACTCCAGAAGACAAGAAAGATCAGGTAGCTCTTGAAATTCACCCGGTCGGCAAACGCCCCCGTGATCAGAGCCGGCGTTATGATGGCAAACATCTCCTGGTAAACGAAAAAGGCCAGGAAGGGAATCACCTGCTGGACGCCGCCCACCACGCCAGGTTCGAAACCCACACCGTTCAGGGCAAAATAGCGCAAATCTCCAATGATGCCGCCAATGTCCTTGCCAAACGCAAGGCTGAAGCCGCCAAAAACCCAGATGGCGGTGACTATGCCCAGCGAGATGAAGCTCTGCATCATGATGGATAGCACATTCTTCCGGCGCACCAAACCGCCGTAAAAGAACGCCAGTCCGGGCGTCATCACAAACACCAGGGCCGCGCTGATGAGCACCAGTGCCGTTGCAGCAGGATCAATGTTCTGCATATATTGTTCTCCTTTTTGAAATTTGGGATGGGTACCTTCATTCTATCCCGGCGGCATCTTTCACACATCTACAGAGACAAGTACTGGCCCTACCTGATTTCAGGTATTTTAGGCTTTGTGCCCGGACTTCTCTGTGCTAAGATAGATGTCATGCCCATTACAATCCTTTTAGCTGAAGATCACAAAATCGTCCGGGAAGGCACGCGTCAGCTATTGGAGCAATATACCGATCTGCGAATCGTAGGCGAGGCTGCTGATGGGGTCGAGGCAGTGCACATGGCTGCCGAATTGCACCCCGATGTGATCGTGATGGATGTGCGCTTGCCAGCCTTGAATGGCATCGAAGCCACCCGCGCCATCACGGCGCGTTGGCCTGCCATTCACGTATTGGTGTTGTCCGCTTACGATAACGACGGTTACGTGTTCCCGCTACTGGAAGCGGGCGCAAGCGGCTACCTGCTCAAAACCGCCAGCGGCGTCGAGCTGGCTGACGCCATTCGGATGGTTCATGCCGGGGGCACAGCGCTTTCCCCACGCATTGCTGACAAGGTAGTAAAACGTCTCTCGGGCCGCCAGGGTTATCGCACCCCAGGGATGCAGGAAAGCCTGACCGAACGAGAAATGGAAGTATTACGCGCCGCAGCTCAGGGCCAATCGAATAAGACGATTGCCCGAACATTGGCGATCAGCCCACAGACCGTCCAGGTGCATTTGCGCAATATCTTTGGCAAACTGGCAGTGAACAGCCGCTCCGAGGCTATCGCCTATGCCATCAGTCATGGGTGGATTACATTGGATGCCAGCGATGAATGAAGCGGCGTTGGAAACAAGCGGCCAGACGGCAAAACCCCAGGGAAATTCCGCACATTCAACGGGCGGCTCGACCATTCGCCGCCAATTGATCTGGGCTTCCCTGTTCCCACTAGCCTTTTTCAGCCTTCTGGCCTCTCTGGTCACTGCCGTAGCCTTGCATGAGATGACCTTGAGTCTGGCCTTACAGCGCAACACGGCTCAGGCCCAGGCCGCCGCCAGCCACATGTCCGAGATATTGGCCGGCCAGCCGGTCCCAGTAGATCAGGCTTTGGCAGCAACTTTGCGCCATCTCCAGCCTGGTGTTGACAGCCTGCTCCTCCTTGTCAGTGAAGATGGCCGCGTGATGTCAGCCACTGGCTCGCCAGATCGCTATTACGCCACAGACAAGAATTTACAGAAAATTATCATCAAGAGACAGCCTCATAGTATGCTGATGACCTCTCCGGTCACGGAGGATCAGGAGATCGTTTCATACGCTCCCTTGAACGGGAGCGGCCAGGGATTGGTTTTGGTCGAACCCTGGGAGAAGATCATGACCCCGGCGTTTTACTACCAACTGGTGCTGGTGGGGTTGCTGACCCTGGGAACGGCGCTTTCCCTGGGGATGTTATCCCTCAGCCTTGGGCGGGTGATTCAACCCATTACGAATCTGGCCCGTTCTGCCACTCAGACTGTTCCGGGCAGCATCTTTCATCCCTTGCCGGAGCAAGGTCCGGAGGAATTACGCGCCCTGACAGCCTCTTTCAACCAAATGGTGATCCGGTTGGCTGAACAGCAAAGCTCATTACGGCAGTATTCTCAAAAAGCCCTGATCAGCCAGGAAGAGGAGCGCCAGCGCCTTTCGCATGAACTGCATGACGGTACCGTGCAAGACCTTGTGGGATTGGTACAGCGATTGGAATTATGCCGGGCAGAACTGGAACGCGATCCCGATCTTGCTCGCCGTCGGCTGGACGAGCTAAAAATGCTGTCCGAACAAACCTTGAACGATGTGCGCCGCATCAGTAACGCCTTGCGCCCTTCAATCCTGCAAGACCTGGGGTTACCGGTAGCTTTGCAGGCTTTATGCGATGATCTGGAACAACAAATGCCTGGCATCCATTGCACCTGCGTGGTTAGCGGCGACCCGCGGCGGCTTGCACCAGAAATGGAGCTGGCAGTATTTCGCGTTGCCCAGGAGGCGCTGACCAACGTACGCAAACATGCTATCAACGCGGAACGTGTGGCGGTGAATCTGGTTTTTCAAGAGGCCGAAGTGCAGATCACCATTCAGGATAGTGGGCCTGGATTTGCCACCCCAGATGTGCGAACCCTGGTGAGAGGTGGGCACCTCGGTCTTGCAGGCATGTACGAGCGGGCGCGTCTATTCGGGGGTAGTCTCGACATCAAGCCCATCCCCGGCGAAGGGACAGTTGTCATACTGCAACTACCTTTGTGAGATTGCCTTGATCGCTGCTTGCCCTCCGGCCCAAAACCGGCTACAATAGCCGCATGAACGTACCTTTTGGCCCCCTCCTGGTTGTCGAAGACATCCCCAATGTGCTGGAGCTATTGGAAGTCACCCTCCGGTTCAAGGGTTACCCGGTGACCACCGCCCGCAATGGGCAGGAAGCGCTCGAACAAGTTGCCAAAGAGCGCCCGGCGCTGGTCATCACCGATATTCTCATGCCCAAGATGGACGGGTACGCCCTGGCTCACAGCCTGCGCAGCAGCCCCCTCACCCGCTCGATCCCCATCATTTTCCTGTCTGCCACCTACGTCACACCCGAGGACAAAGCCTTTGCCCTCAGCCTGGGCGCGGTCAAATTCCTGGAAAAGCCGGTGGACACCGAGGAGTTTCTGCTGACCGTCGCCGAAGTCCTCACCGCCGGCCCCCCAACAATCCCGGAGCCGTTGAGCGCCCGTGAATTCTACCAGGGCTACCGCGAGCGGCTGGAAAACAAGCTGCGCCACAAAAACACCCAAATCGCCCGCACCGAGCGCCTGCTGCAAACCCTGCCCGCAGAGCAAAAGCCGGCCTTCGAGGCGCTGCTTGCCGAAGCCCGTCTCCATCTGGAAGAAATCCAGCACGAACTGGATCAGCTCTTCAAGATGCTGGAGCAGGTCAAAAAATAGTTGCAAGGTACACGTTGCAGGTTGAAAGTTAGCAACTCATTCAACTTTCAACCTGCAACCTTCAACCGCCATCCCCATGCGCCCACAACTTTCCGATCTCGAAACCCTGGCCCGCCAGGCCGGGGACATCCTGCGCGCCGGCTTCGGCCAGCGCCATCAGATTGACCACAAAGGCGTGATTGACGTGGTCACCGAAGTAGACCGCCGCTCCGAAGCGTTCATTCTCGGAGAAATTCGCCGCCTTTTCCCTGACCATCGGGTACTTGCCGAAGAAAGCGGCGAACTGGCCGGAAAAGACGGCCAGATATGGTATGTTGACCCATTGGACGGCACAGTCAATTACTCGCACGGTTTGCCGATTTTCTCCGTCTCGCTGGCTTACGCCGAAGCGGGTGAGACGCGACTGGGTGTGGTGTACGATCCCATGCGGGACGAGTGCTTCTCAGCCGAGCGGGGTCAAGGCGCCCGGTTGAACGGCCAGCCCCTGCAAGTATCTTCTCTCTCCGATCTCGACCATTGCCTGCTTATCACCGGTTTCCCCTACGACATCCGCACCAACCCTGATAACAATTTAGACAATTACACCCGTTTTGCCGTGCGCGCCCAGGCCGTGCGGCGGCTGGGTTCCGCCGCGCTCGACTTGTGCTACGTCGCCGCCGGGCGCTTCGATGGCTATTGGGAACTGCGCTTGGAAGCCTGGGATCTGGCCGCCGGGGCGCTCATCGCCCAGGAAGCCGGGGCAGTCGTCACCACCCTGCACGGCAGCCCAGAAATTCTCACCCCGCCCCACTCTCTGCTGGTTGCCAATCCCCACATCCATGCCCGGATGCTGGACATCTTGGAGCGTCGGGCTTAATATCCCCAAAAACAAATGTGCGTCCGTGGCTATGCCACGGACGCACATTTGTTTTTGGGGATATTATGGTTTAGATCCAGCCGCGCAGTTCCATTGCCTTCACAACACGGGCAATAGCGACCATATAGGCTGCATCGCGCATGTAGACTTTCTCGCTCTCGGACATTTCGAGAACGCTGTGGAAAGCCTGCGTCATTTTGGTGTCGAGTCTTTCGAGCACTTCGGCCTTCGTCCAGTAGTAGTTCATATCGTTCTGAACGCTCTCGAAGTACGAGCAGGTGACGCCGCCGGCGTTCGCCAGGAAATCGGGGATATTGAAAATATTGTTCTTCTTGAAGAAATCATCCGCTTCGGGGGTGGTGGGGCCGTTAGCGCCCTCGGCCACAATCTTCACCCGGCTGGACATTTTCTTGATCGTCTCGGCGTTGACCTGGCCTTCGAGCGCGCCGGGCATCAACACATCGGCTTCCTTCGTAATCCAGGCATCACCGTCTTCGATCACGTAACCTGCGGCGCGGGCCTTGTCTTTGTTGATCGTGCCGTACTGGTCGGTGATGGATTGCAGGAACTTGGGATCCACGCCATCCTTGTGGCTATAGGTGTAGGAGGTTTTGTCCTGGTTGTCCCAGCAGGAAACGCAAGCGACCTTACCGCCCAGGATTTCCTTGAAACCGATGGATGCGTACTGGGTCACGTTGCCGAAACCCTGCATAGCTGCTACGCACTTGGTGGGGTCCATCTTCAGGTGCTTCATCGCTTCGCGCACGGTGTAGATGGCGCCGTAGCCGGTGGCTTCGGTGCGGCCCAAAGAGCCGCCGCCGCCCAGGGGTTTGCCGGTGATGACGCCGGGGGTGTAATGACCAACCAGCTTGGAATACTCGTCCATCATCCAGCCCATCATCTGCGGGGTTGTGCCAACATCGGGGGCGGGAACATCGTTGCGGGGGCCGATATTCTTCCACATCTGCTGCACCCAACCGCGGCACAGGCGCTCTTTTTCACTGATCGAAAGGGTCGCCGAATCAACCGGAACGCCGCCCTTGCCGCCGCCCAGGGGGATGTCGGCCACAGAGCATTTCCAGGTCATCCACATCGCCAGAGCGCGCACGGTGTCGAGCGTTTCAGACGGGTGGAAGCGGATGCCGCCTTTGTGCGGGCCGCGCGCGTCGTTGTGCTGCACGCGGTAGCCGGTGAAGGAGCGGATCGAGCCATCGTCCATGCGGACGGGAATTTGGAATTTGAATTCGCGCAGCGGCATACGCAGGATTTCAGAAACCTGGGGATCCAGGTTCAACTGCTTGGCAACGCCATCGAATTGGCGCTGAGCCATTTGAAAAGCATTGATCGTTTCAGACATTCTTGGTCTCCTTGTGAAAATGGTAGGTTGGTGACAAGTTGAGCGGGCAGCCCGGTGTGGCGCCCGCTTCGCGTTCTACAGTATTCGGTTGTTGGTTTTCCTGTTCATATGCGCTAACCTCACCGAGTGTGCCCTGAGGTTAGCAGATGCCCTGCCTCCCGTCAAGTGACGAATGCTGGTTTGGATAGTGACATTTTTCACGTTATGAGGTTACGCGAAGCTAATCCTTTCGCTCCGCGAGCTGCCGGGTCAGTTCGGCGCGCACCACCTGTGGATTGGCCTGCCCCTTGGCGGCGCGCATCACCTGCCCGAACAGCCATTGGGCGACGGCCTCTTTGCCGCCGAAATAGGCGGCGACTTGAGCTGGATTCTCAGCGAGCGCCTTCTGCACCAGCGCAGCGATGGCGGCGGTATCGGAAACTTGCCGCAGCCCGCGTGAGGCGACGATGGACTCGGCAGATTGGCCGGTAGTGAACATCTCGCCCAACACCGATTTGGCGGAATTTTGATTGATCTCACCCCGTGAGACAAGCCCAACCAGCGAAGCCAGGGCCGAAGGGGGGACGCGGCATTCTCGCAGGCTGGTCCCGGCCTGGTTGAGCAGCCCAAACAGCTCCCCCGTGATCCAGTTGGCGACCATTTTCGGAGCCGCTTCCGGCGCGGCGGCAACCGCTTGCTCGAAATAATCGGCCACCTCGCGCTCGGCGGTCAGCAGCCCGGCGTCGTAATCGTTGAGGCCATACTGCTCCCGGAAGCGCAGGGATTTGGCGGCAGGCAACTCAGGCAGCGCGGCGCGAATTTCTTCTGCCCAGGCTGCCTCGATCACCAATGGCGGCAGATCGGGATCGGGGAAGTAATGATAATCTTCGTCCCCCTCCTTCACCCGCTGGGTAAAGGTCACCTCACGGGCTTCGTCCCAGCCCACGGTCTCCTGGCGCACCCGCTCGCCGCGTTGCAGCAGGTCGGATTGGCGCTGGATTTCGTAGGCCACGCCGCGCTCCAGGGCGCGGAAGCTGTTGAGATTTTTGATCTCGACTTTCACGCCGAGCGCCGTCTGGCCCGCCGGGCGCAACGAGACGTTTGGCTCGATGCGCAGCACGCCTTTTTGCAAGTCGCCGGAGTTGACGCCCAGGTAGCGCAGGATCGAGCGCAGCGACTGGGCATACCCGCGCACTTCCTCGCCGGTGCGAAAATCTGGCTCGGTGACGATCTCGAGCAGCGGGATTCCCGCCCGGTTGAGATCCACCAGCGTGTATGCCGGCCCCGCCTGGCCCACGTGCGTCAATTTGCCGGTATCCTCTTCGAGATGGACGAGTCGTATTCGGATGACGCGTTCGCCCTGCGAGGTCGAAATCACCAGCCGCCCATTGCGGGCCAGCGGCTGCTCGTATTGGGAAATCTGGTAGCCTTTGGGGAGGTCGGGGTAAAAGTAATTCTTGCGGGCGAAGATGCTGGCGAGGTTGATCTCACAGCCGAGGGCCAGCGCCACGCGCAGGCCGTATTCGACCGCCCGCCGGTTGACCACCGGCAGCGCGCCCGGCATTCCTGCGCATACTGGGCACACTGCGGTGTTTGGCTCGGCCTGGGTGGTATCCACCACCGGGCAGGCGCAGAACATTTTGGACTGCGTCTCCAGCTCGGCGTGGACTTCGAGGCCGATGATGGGTTCGAGCATGGGATTGGATGGAGGCAAGTAGACAGGTATCAGGTAAACAGGTAAAGATTGTCGCTACTTGTGTACCTGTCTACCTGATACTTTCCCTTACCCGTGCCTTCGCATGAAGCGATCCATGCGCCGCAGGGCTTCTTCGATTTTGTCGTAGGCGGTGGCGTAGGAGCAGCGCACAAAGCCCTCGCCGCCCGGCCCGAAGGCGGAGCCGGGCACGCAGGCCACGCGCTCTTCTTCGAGCAGCTTTTGGGCGAAGGTTTCATCGTCCATGCCGGTTACCGCTACGTTGGGGAAAGCGTAGAAAGCGCCGCGCGGCTCGAAGGTGGGCAGGCCCAACTGGTTCAACCCGGAGACGATCAGCTTCCGGCGGCGGTCGTATTCGGCGCGCATCTCATCCACATAGGGCTGGCCGGAGACGATCGCTTCCAGGGCGGCCGCCTGGGCTGTGGTGGGAGCGCACATAATCAAATATTGGTGGATGCGCACCAGCCCCGACATGATGTCGCGCGGCGCGGCGGCAAAACCGATGCGCCAGCCGGTCATGGCGTAGTTCTTGGAGAACCCGCCCAACAAAATGGTGCGGTGGAACATGCCTGGCAAGGTGGGGAAGCAAACATGCTCGACGCCGTACACCAACTGGTCATAAAGCTCGTCGGAAATGACAACCAGGTTGTATTTGTCGGCGATGCGGGCGATGCTTTCCAGCACTTCACGCGTGTAGACTGCCCCGGTGGGGTTGTTCGGGTATCCGATGAGGATAGCTTTGGTGCGGGGGGTGATGGCCTTTTCGAGGTCTTCAGGACACATCTGGAAGCCATCTTCGACACGGGTAGCAACTTCAACCGGCACGCCGCCCGCCATGACCACGTCGCCCTGGTAGGAGACGAAACAGGGGGTGGGAACGATCACTTCCTCGCCAGGGTTGAGCACGGCAGCCAGCGCCAGGTACAGGGCTTCCGAAACACCTACTGTGATCAGAATCTCTTCTCCCGGCTCATAATTGACCCCATACTGCCGGTGCAGTTGCTCGGCCAGCTTCTGGCGCAGCGCCATCAGGCCCAGGTTGGCCGTGTAGTGGGTTTCCCCGGTTTTAAGCGAACGGATGCCAGCTTCGATGATGGGTTCGGGGGTAGCAAAATCCGGCTCCCCGATGCCGAGCGAGATAACATCTTTCATCGTGGCAACAATATCGAAAAACTTGCGGATGCCCGAAGGCTTGAGGGTGACCACACGTTGGGCCAGGTAGGGGGTACTACTCATGTCAGCTCCTTTTGTTGGATTTTGTGTGTTTCAAGGTTGGTGAATTTGCCATTCGGCGGTTGGTTCGTCGAAAAAAAGGTCGAAGATTTGATCGTCGGTGGTGAGCACGCGAAAGCGTTTACCGTTGGGGATACGCCAGGCTTGCAGAATGTCTTGGATCTCGTGCCGTTGTCCTTGCCAGGTGAATGCCAGGGGGCGTTCGGCGTATTCGATGTCGGAGCGGCATTCGACGGGCATGGGCGGTCAGCTTACAGCGTCAGGACAGTATGATCGCCGGCGTTGACCATTCCGGGGCGGCGCTGGATGAGGGCTTTGCGTCCGATCATCGAGCTTTCCAGGATCACGTCAATCACCTGTGCGCCGTCCTCCAGGATCGAGCTGCGGATGATGCTGCTCTGGACATTGCAACCAGGCCCGATGGAGGCATACGGGCCGACCACGGAGTTTTGCACATCCGCCGAGGGGTGGATGAACACCGGCGGAACAATCACCACCCCCTGGCGTCGAGCCGCTTCCGAGCTGTTGTCACGCCCGTGGCTGAGCAGGTAATGGTTTGTCTCCAACAGAGCTTCGGGCGTTCCGGCGTCCAGCCAGACATCCACTTTCTCGATGCGCATTTTCAGTCCGCGCTCCAGCATGATGTTGACCGCGTCGGCCAGAAAATATTCACCTTTGAGCTGGATATCGCGCCGCATCTGCTCTTCGATGGCTGAGAGCAGGTCTTCGGATGATTTGAAGTAATAGAAACCAACCACAGCCAGATTGTTGCTCATATCGGGCGGTTTCTCGACCAGACGTTTTACCAGGCCATTGCTGCCCAACTCAGCGACGCCAAAGCGGCGCGGGTCAGGAACGGGCTTGACCCAGGTGACGGCTTCGGCAGCTTCCCTCGCCAGGAACGACAGATCGGTTTCGATGAGTGTGTCGGCGAAGACCATCAGCATTGGGCCGTGCAGATAGTCACGCGCCAGCCAGATAGCGTGCGATTGGCCGCGCGGGTCTTCCTGCGTCACATAATGGGCGTTGACTTGCGGGTATTTTTCGAGCATGTAAGTCTCGATCTGCTCGCCCAGGTAGCCGACGATGTTGACCAGCTCGATTTGACCGGGATTGGGGACGGTGCTAAAGGTATCCAAAACGTGTTCGAGAACGGCCTTGCCCGCCACGCTCACAAGCTGTTTGGGTTTGCTCCAGGTATGGGGGCGCAAGCGGGTGCCTAACCCCGCCATCGGGATGACGATTTTGAGTGTTTCGTTAGACAAGCTCTCCCTCCGTGACAAGAAATGGAATACACAGTATTGCCTGCCTGTATTATACTCGTGGAAAGGTATCCTGCGAATAAAACCGCATGCTGACGAAAGTTTTACCTCCCCCTGTACCCCAAGGCTTATTGGAACGTACCCGCCTGACGCAGTTGCTCGAAGACCCCGAACGCTCGGTGGTTGAAGTCGTGGCAGCGGCGGGCTACGGGAAGACCTGGCTGCTTGCCTCCTGGGCGGCGCAGACGAAGCTCCCGGTGGCGTGGTATTCACCTGATGAGAGAGACCGAGATCTCACCACCTTTCTCACCTATCTTTCGCATGCCCTGGCGCGTGTAATCCCCAATTTGGCCGCCTACACGGATAGGCTCAAGCCTGGTGAAGTTTTTAAAGAGACCGGTTTCATCGAATCTCTTATTGTTAGTGAGATACTTTCCTGGGAAAAACCGGTAGTGCTGGTAATTGACGATTTCCATTACATAGCCGAATCTACCGATGTTTGCGATTACATGGAACGCTTCCTCCGGCATCAGCCAGCTAATCTGCGCCTAGTGCTGGCATCCCGTCGGCATTCAGAAATTCCTGCCATCCATCGGCTCGATCTCGAAGGGCGGCTGCAATGCATTGATGAAACCAACATGCGTTTCAACGCTCTAGAGATTGCAGCCATTTTTCAATCCGCAGAGATTCGGCCAACTGCGGCTACAGAGCAGTTGATTCACCGCGCGGAGGGCTGGCCGGTTGCCATTAGCATGGCCGCCCGGCCACAACAATCTAGGAGTGGGCAGCCTTTTCTCACAGACTGGGAACAATCCAGCGACACTCGGGCGCTATTCAATTACCTGGCATCGAACGTATTAATTAGTCTTGAACCCAGCAAACAGCAGTTCTTGCTTCGCTCGGCTATTCTCGAAAAATTTTCTTCAGATTTGTGTAATGCTGTACTCGAATTACACGATGCTCAGGCAATGTTGATGAATCTGGAGCATGAGCATCTCTTCATCACATGCGCTGATGCTGCTGGCAACTGGTACCGTTATCACCCGCTTTTTCGAGAATTTTTACTGAGAAAACTCAATGAAATCGGGGGAAAGGAGCAGTTGCTGACGCTCAACCACCGAGCCGCCGACTGGTTCCTGGCGCATGACGATAAGGAACTTGCTTTGGATTACTTCCTGTCGGCAGAGGATTTTTGCGCAGCAGCCGAGGTATTTCATTCGGTTCTGATGGATTTCTTGAATACCAACCGCTACCACCGCCTGGATGGGTGGCTTACAAGGTTTCCGGCGAAGTTCATCGAGCAGAACCCCTGGCTTTTGCTGACAAAAGCGCGTTTGCTCGCCTATTCTGGTAATTTGCAAGTTGCTGAAATCCCATATCGCCAGGCGGAAGTGCTCTTTCGCCGACAGGGTGACAATGACGGGCTGCGCGCTTTACTCGTAGATCGCGGGAATAATCTTTACAACCAGGCCGGAGATAACCTGACCGCCGAGGCAGTCTATCGAGAGGCCCTGGATCTGGCTTCCAATGATGGCGACCGCGCCGTTATTCTGGGTTGCCTGGCGCGCTGCCGTTATAAGCTCAGTGGTTATACCCCTGAAGTTCAAGCATTATTAGACGAATCGGTTATATTAAGCCGCAATGTCGAAAACCTGACCACCCGGGCAAATGCGCTAAAATTACGTGCGTATATTTATGCCTTAACCGGTCAATATGCACTGGCATTGGCAGATTACGCCATTGCCCGCGATCTGTTAGAACGTGTCGGAAATCAATACCAACTGCTTACCTTGCTTGTCAACAGCGCTTTGATGCACAAAGCCCTGGGAGACCTCGAAAGCGCAGAATCACTGGTCCGGCGAGCACTGGGAATCACGACTCAATTGCGATTGGGGCATGAACATTTCTTCGCATTGATCACTTTAGGAACTGTATTGGGTGTGAAAGGTGATTTGGATGAAGCCCAACGATACATCGAGGAAAGTATCAACCTGGCTCGCCAGTTGGGCAGCGACCCTGAGACAGCCGCAGGTCTTAGCGAGTTAGGAGAGGTACTCCTCCGCAAGGGCAACCTGAACGAAGCATTCCGTTGGGGGTCGGAAGCGGTTCGCTTACGCGAAAAAGTGGGCGATCAATTTGAGCTTGGCAGAACGCTCATCCCGATTGGGATGATGCATCTCGAAGCCGGTCAATTGGCAGAAGCCGATGAAGTGTTGACGCGCTCTTTAATGTTACTTTCCCCATCTAATTCCCGTTACGAACAAACACAATTATCCTTTTTCAAAGCAGTTATCGCCCAACGTCGCGGCCAGCCGGATATCATGCTTTCTCATCTCGAACAGGCTATGTCCCGCGCTCATACTTTCGAGCACAGCGGTGGGCGACGATGCCTGAACTTTTTCATCGAAGAGGCAAAATATACAGCCCCTCTCATGGCTGATGCTATGCAATGGAATGCAGCGATTGAATGTGTAGATTGTCTACTCCCCCGGCTGGGCCAACATGCCATTGATTCGCTTCTTCCCTTGCTGGACAATCTAAAACCTGAGCTGCGCCAGCGCGCTTGCAAATTACTAGGTGAAACAGGCCATCCGCGTGTATTGTCAGCGGTCGCCGATCTGCGGGACGATCCCCACCCGGCGGTGCGCGATGCAGCCTTGTCGGCCATCGAAAAACTGCTTTCCATTCCCCCGGCGCCCCTGCGGGTTTACACCCTCGGCGGTTTTCGTCTGTTCCAGGGAGAGCGGGAGATCACGAGCTGGCCGCGCTACAGCGCCCGCGACCTGTTTCTGATGCTGCTGGATGCGCGCGGCAGGCCGATCAACAGCGATGTGCTCATCGAGAGCCTGTGGCCCGACGCCCCCGCCGACAAAGCCCGCCAAAGCCTGCGCCGCGCCGCCGCCGACCTGCGGCGCACCCTCGAGCCAGACCTGCCTGCCGGGTTCCCATCCCGCTATCTCGTCACCGGAGACGAGATGTATACCCTTCAACTCCCCGAAGCATCCTGGGTGGATGCAGTCGAGTTTCAGCGGGCGCTCGATCCTCCTGACCTGCGCGGGGTAAGCACTTCCCAGGGCCGATCGTCCGCCATCGAATCCCTTGAAAAAACCCTGGGACTTTACAAAGGTGACTACCTGCCCGAAGCGCCATATCAGGATTGGGCTTTAGCCCAGCGTGAGCACCTCAAGGAGCTTTTCTTGCAAGGCCTGAACCGGCTGGCTGGTTTGCAGTTCCAGCAAACAGATTACCCGGCCGCTCTGAAGACCGCCCGCCGCGCCGTTCAGGCCGATCCCTGGGACGAGGAGGCTGTGCTGATCGTGATGAAAGCCTGCCAGTCGTTGGGGGATATTCCATCGGCGCTGGAGGCGTACCTGGCCCTAAAGGATCGCCTGCAATCCGACCTGGGGCTGCCGCCGCGCGACGATTTGACGGCGCTCCATCTTGCCCTGCGATCCCGCAAGGCTTGAAAGATACCGCGTAATAACCGTCAGTAATGGGCAAAACTCCCGGAGTTTCCAAAACTCCGGGAGTTTGTTTTCATCCCATGCTCGTGTCTGTCACACCGTTGTCACACGCGTGCGCTATTCTGTTGCCAGACGATCACGGACGCACACGTGAGGCTGGTTATGGAAAACCGCGAGACCTTCATCTTGATTTTATTTCACGATCCTCATCGTAACGATGATCTCCGGGGCCGGGTGCGGCACGTCGCCACGGGTCAGGAAATCACCTTCGTTTCCCAGGATGGCCTGGTGAAGGCGCTTCAAAATACTCTCCGTGAACAGGAAGGAAAGACCAATGAGCCGCTCAACTTTTCAACCTAACTGGATGCTGCTACTGTTGGCGGTGATCATCGCCGTACTCATAATGACGCCCGGTGACGGCCGGGCAAATTCACAAACCACCTCAGCGCCGATCTATCTGCAATATGCGGTCTTCGACCCGCTGGAAGGCGAGCCGACCATCCCCGCCGAGCAGCGGCAGGCGATACAACTGGAACAACCGGCAACCTATATCCTCCAGTTTACCGGCCCTGTGCTCGACGAGTGGAAAACTGCCGTCGCCCAGATGGGCGTGCAGTTGTACGGCTATATCCCGGATAACGCCTTCATCGCTCGTATGGATGCGGAGACCGCCGGTGTCATCGAGACTTTTACGTTTGTGCGCTGGGTGGGACTCTATCACCCGGCTTATCGGTTGGACCAATCGCTGGCAGATTTGAGTGCCTCCCTCGAAAACGAAGCGCCGAGCGCGATCACTGTGGAAACCCTGCCGGATGTTGACCTGCAAAGCCTGGCAGCCCAGATCGAAGCCCTGGGCGGAACCGTCGAGGGGACGGCAGCCAACGAATTTTCCGGCTACGTCGCGGTGCAGATTGCCCCACGTCAGCTTGCGGCCCTGGCAAACCTGGATGGGGTGATCTGGATAGAATCGGATCTGCCCGCCGAGATTGCCAACGACGCGGGCGGCGGCGTGATGAACGCAGATTCGATAAGAAGCACGCTGCATCTGTATGGAGGAACCGGCGGAGTCGGCGGCGGCGCGCAAATCGTCGGCGTGTCGGATACCGGGCTGGATACGGGCAGCCTGGGCTCGCTGCATCCCGATCTTCTCGGCAGAGTGGTCAATACCTATTGCGTGGGCCGCCCTTCTCCCTGTGATTGGAGCGATTTCAACGGGCACGGCACTCACGTAGCCGGCTCTGTGCTGGGCAATGGAACCGCCTCCGGCAGCAACCCCTCGGCCCACCAATACGCGGGGGCTTATGCAGGCCTCGCCCCCGAGGCGGAGGTCGTTTTCCAGTCGCTGTACAACCAGTGGGGGCAGTTGATCTTCCCCACCGACATCGGCCAATTGTTCCAGGATGCCTACACGGATGGGGCGCGCATCCACACCAATTCCTGGGGCGGGCCGTGCGGCACACCGCAGGCCATTGCCTATGGCTGTTATCACACCCGCAGCCAGCAGGCCGACCAGGCCATGTGGAACCACAAAGATATGTTGGTGCTGTTCGCAGCCGGGAACGAAGGCGAAGATACAGACAAAAACGGCGTGATTGACGCCGATTCCGTCGGCTGGCCGGGGACTGCCAAGAATGTGCTCACCGTGGGCGCATCCGAGAACAACCGCCCCGGAATCTCAGCCCAGTGGGGATCGAGCTACGGAAACCCGATCACCAGCGACCCGGAGGCCAACAACCCCGCCGGGCTGGCTGCCTTCTCCAGCCGTGGGCCGACCGATGATGGCCGCATCAAGCCGGATGTGGTCGCGCCGGGCACCTTCATCGCCTCGCTGCGCACCCGCCAATATCTTTTCAACGACACCATGGAAGGCGACACCAGCGGCTATATTGTCGGCGCGTTGGGCGGCGGCACTGGCGCAACCCCGTGGCAGCTCATCACCGACCAGCCCCACAGCGGAACGCATTACTGGAAGGAGACCGTCAGCGGCACGTTCACCCAGGGGGCAATGTCGGCGCTCTTCACCGCCCCGATGAACATCTGGCCTTCCGGCGGCCACTTCGATGTACAGTTCTGGCACAAATTCAGCCTGAGCGCCAACGACCACCTGGCCGTACTCGTCATGGACCCGGCTACCGGCGCTTATACCGGCATCCTGCTCAACGCCAGCGGTGTGCAGAATTCATATTCACTGGTTCAAATCACATTATCCGCAACCGGCTTTCAGACGCCTCCCGAGCAGGTTCGTCTCGGCTTTGCCATCCAGAGCGGGGGCGTCTCCAACAGCCAGTGGTGGGTGGATGACGTGCGCGTGGACGGCTCGGATTGGGGCACGTTGAGTAATTGGGGATTAGTCCAGCCCGGCAGCGCCGAGGATGACGCCTACGTGTTCATGGGCGGCACCAGCATGGCCACCCCGCTCACCGCCGGTGCGGCAGCCCTGGCGCGTGAATGGCTGACGACGATGCGAGGTTTCGCCAATCCCAGCGCGGCGCTGATGAAAGCGGTGATGATCAACGGCGCGCTGGACATCAGCCCCGGACAATACGGAACGGGGGCGACGCGGGAAATCCCCGCCCAACGCCCCAATAACGTGGCCGGTTGGGGGCGGGTGGACCTGGTGGGGAGTCTCAACCCGGCGAGCCCGCGTCAAATCTGGCTCGAAGATAACACCGCCGGCCTGTCCACCGGGGGCAGCGCCACTTACCAGTTGACCATCGGCCCGGCGCAGGCGCAGGGAAGCTATACCCTGCCGCAGGCCAATCTCCCGGCGAAGGCTCTCTTCGCCCCCGCGCAACCTGCGGCTGCCGCGTCGCCAACGGTCACGCCGCTCCCCTCCGGCCCAGTTAAATTAACCACCGGCGGAGGGCAGATCGCCCTGGGATCAGGCGACTTACCGGCGGCCAGTTTCCCATTCACCCAACTTCTCCAAAATCCCGGCTTCGAGAGCGGGGCGTGGTCGCCGTGGCAAATCTACGGCGCGCCGTACCTGACCAATATCATCTTCCACAGTGGGAGCTGGTCGGCGCACCTGGGCAACGCCAACAACGCCGACGATGAATTTTCCCAGACGGCGGCTATCCCCGCCGGCGCGTCGGGCGTGACGATTGATTTCTGGTACCGCTTTCGCACCGATGAGACTTATGAAGGTTACGACTTTTTCTGCTACGGCATCTGGGACGAAAGCGGCGCGCTCGCCTACGTGCATCGCTGCGGCGACTTCGCCTTGCTGGGAGATTTGGAATGGACCGAGGAGATTTACACGCTGACCCCCGCTGAGCTGGCCGATGTCGCCGGGCAGACGGTGTTGTTCGGGTTCTACGTGACGACCGACAGCAGCCAGTCCAGCCGCGCCTGGGTGGATGATACGCTGCTGGATGTCGTCTCGGCGGGCGCGACCCCCACGAATACGCCAACGGCCACTCAATTCACGGCCACCCCCACCCGCACGCCGACCTCCACAGCCACACAATCCGGCGCGCCCACGCGCACACCCACCCCGACCAGCACATCTCAGCCTGGCGGCAGCCCCACACCCACCCGAACAGCCACTCAGCCAACCCAAACCGGCGGGATGCTGCGCTTCTCCCTGGTTTGGGTGGATTATCCCGGCCAGCCGGCCGCTGCCAAAGCGCTGGTCAACGATCTCGATTTGGAGGTGATCGCTCCCGATGGGACGCACTACTACGGCAATGCCGGGCTGTACACCAGTGGTCAATGCCTGCGCTCGGGCCAATGGGACGCCTGCAACAACGTGGAAGGCGTCACCATTCCGAATGCGGTTTACGGAACGTACACCGTCATCGTCCACGGTTACAACGTGCCCAACGGCCCGCAGCCGTTTGCAGTGGCGGCCTCGGGCGATTACCTGCGTGAGGGCGGCGGCGCCCCCGGCGGCGACTACACCGTTTACCTGCCGGTGGTCCGCAGATAAAATGGACTGACAGGCTGCATTGAGCCATACCCTGAAAAGCTCCAATTTTGCGCAGGAGATGTGAAACGATGAGTTACAAACGATTGATCCATTTTGTCGTCATGGCGACGATGACGCTGATTCTGTTGACGCTGCCGGGTAAAGTCGAGACAGCCGTCTCGGCTGGCGCACACCGGCCAGCCCAACGCGCACCGGTTCTCCTGCCCTGCGCCGTGCGCCTGAACGATACCGCGCAGGCCGATATCGCCTCCGCCCTGGCCGCCGCGCAGGATAACGATACAATCAAGGTCTCCGGCGATTGCGCCGAGCACGATCTGCTCATCACCCGCACGCTGACTCTGGAGGGCGGTTGGAACGCCGATTTCACCATCCATGATCCGGCGACTTACACCACCACGATTGACGCCCAAACCCTGGGGCGAGTACTGGCGATCATTGGGCCGGAGGGAGCGACGATCGCCTCCTCCGTGAGCGACCTGACCCTCAAGAATGGCCGCGCCGCCAACGCGACTCCAGATCCCGGTTGGGGTGGCTGCGTGTATGCGGTGAACGCCACGCCAACCATCACCGGTAACACGATCACCGGCTGCCTGGCTCAAACCGGCGCGGCGGATGGCTACGGCGGCGGAATCTTCGTGGACAGCGCTGGGGCCGCCACGCTGATCGAAGGGAACACCATCAGCCATAATTTCGCCCTCGACGCCGACGGGAACAGCGCCGTCATCGGCTGGGGTGGAGGGCTGCTGCTCTTCGGGGATGGAACAATTCGGAACAACCAGTTCGTGAGCAATCACGCCGGAGCGGGTTATCTGAACAACGGGCGCGGCGGCGGGTTCCACGTGGCGGGCGGGCAGGCGACGATCAGCGGCAACCACGTGGAAGGCAATTACGCCTCGCAAACTCGCAACGGGTACGGCGGCGGTGTGGCGTTGACGGCGCTCGAAGCCGGGAGCGCCGTTTTCGATAACGTCATCGCCAATAACGTCGCCAGCGCGAACACCGACTATGTCTTGCGCGGCTATGGCGGGGGCGTTTACCAGCTACATGGGGAGATCGTCTGGCAAGACAACCAGATCATCAATAACACCACAGCCGAGATGGAAGGCGGCGGCGCTGGCGGCGGCGTCTACCTGGAAAATGCCACGGCAGTCTTCACCGGCACAAACATCATCCAGGGCAACGGCGTCGGCTACAGCGGCGATGGCGGAGGGCTATGGGCGACCGATAGTGTATTGACCATCGCCGCCGCCGACATCCGTGAAAATTATGCTGGCGGTTCTTCACCTAACCAGGGTCAAGGCGGAGGGTTGTTCATCAACCTGACCCAATTCACCCTGCGAGATTCCACCATCGAAGACAATGGCATTTACGCCGGGCTGGCCGAAGGCGGCGGGATATATGTCTACGGCGGGACGGCCATCATCGAACGCAACCTCATCCGCTCCAACGAGCTGCGCAATTCCATTTACGGCGGCGACCACAAAGGCGGCGGGATCATGCTCATCGGGAGCGTCTCGGCCACGCTGAACGCCAACCTCATCCTCGGCAACCGCGTCAGCGAGCAGGCGGGCAACGGCTATGGCGGCGGGGTGTACGTCAATTCCACTTTACCCGTTACCCTGACCAACAACATCATCGCCGATAACTTTGCCCGCCTGGGCGGGGCAGGCGTCTACAGCCTGAGCGCGGTGACGATGATCCACAACACCGTCGCCGATAACGATGTACCCGCTGGACAAACCGTCGCCTCGCTGGAGGCTGGCGGGGGAACCCTGGTGATGACTAACACCATTGTCGCCGGGCAAGAGATGGGGATTGCCGCAACCGGCGGGGGCAGCGTGGCCCCGGATCACACCCTGTTTTGGGGTAACACCGCCGACGGGACGCGTGGAACCAACTCGATAGACGGCAACCCGCAGTTCGTCGCGCCCGCCGGGGGGGATTATCACATCGGGAGCGGGAGCGCCGCCCGAGAAAGCGGCATCCTCGCTGGCGTGTCCGCCGATCTCGACGGCGAGCTGCGCGATTCTTCCCCCGACATCGGGGCGGATGAATACATCGAAACTGAGCCAGCGGGCATGGAAATTTATCTGCCGCTGGTGCGAAGATAATCCTGATCCCAGAAACTGACGAGCTGCGATTAAAACCAATTACAGTTCATCAAAAAGGTGTCCCATGAAACTTCGCCAGTATATTTACCTCGCACTGATTTTCTTGTTGGTAGCCGGCGTCACCAGCTCTGCCCTCGCCGGAAGCAAGCTGCTCGGCGCGAATGTTCGCGTGGATGACGGCGGCGGCGTCATGCAAGTGCACAGCGCCGATGTAGCCGTGAACGGTTCGACGGTTTACGCGGTCTGGCTGGACGACCGCGCCTCCTTCGACAACCCCGACGTGATCTTCGCCAAATCCACCGATGGCGGCGCTACATGGGGGACGAATGTCAATGTGAGCGGCGGGCTGGCAAACGAGATCGGGCTGGACGATCCGGCGGTCGCCGTTTACCCCAGCGGGGAGATTTACGTTGTGTGGTTCAACCCCTATCCGGGCTACGATGGCTGCATGGGCGGGTATCCAACGTGTCTCTACATGGCCAGCAGCAGCAATGGCGGCGCCAGCTTCTCGAGCTGGGAGCTGTGGGGCAGCAATGATGAGAATTATTATATCGAGCCGCAGTTTGCCATTGATCCAGTGGGCGGCGACATGCTCGTTGCAGCCAGCGACCGGGTATTGACGGGCAGCGGCGGCGAAAATGTCTGGGGGCTGGTGTGGGACTTCGCCGCCAGCCAGTGGCGCAGCCAGCGGGCTAACGACCCCAATGGCAGCGCGATCTCCAGCGGCGGGGCGATGGACGGCTCGCGCATGGCGGTTGCATCGCGCAATAACGTCAGCTACATGGCCTGGGAAGATGCCCGCGACGGCGGAATGCGCATCTACGGCGACCGCACAGCCAATCACGGCCAAACCTGGGGAACGGATTTCGCTATCTCCCCGGCAGGCGTTAACGCACACACGCCGCGCCTGGCAATCGCGCCGGATGGCAAGCTCTACGCCGCATACGCCGACGACAACGATGTATTGTACGTACGCCGCTCCGACGATGGCGGGCAAACCTGGGGAAGCCCTGTAGCTGCATCGGTAAACTATGCAGAAGGCGGCGAGCTAGGCGCGTTCGACCTGGCGGTGGATGATAATGGCGCGGTTGCCGTCCTATGGGGCTTCGGCAATTGGGATGATGGTATCAGCGACATGCTGCTCTCGACCTCGATTGACGGCGGCTTGACCTTCACGATGGCAAATGTCGAAGATGACCCCACCGGTGTGGGCGGACAATATGGCCCGGCCATTGCCGTGGCGGGCAGCGGCGATTACGCCCGCGCCTACATGGTATGGCAAGATGACCGCAACGCCGATGACAGCATCAGATCGGCGCGCGCTGAGCTGGACTCTACCCCGCCCACCGCGCCCGGCCTGACCAGCGCGGCTCCGGGCGACACGGTGGTTGACCTGTCCTGGAGCGCGTCAACCGACCGCAATGGGATCAGCGGCTATTACGTGGCACGCGCCGCGCAGAGCGGCGGGCCGTACACCGTGATCAATCCCAAGATCGTCGCCGGAACGAGCTACCGCGATGTAGGCCTGGGCAGCGGGACGTATTATTACCGGGTGTTTGCGGTAGATGGCACGGGCAACTACGGCCCGGCTTCTAATGAGCGCAGCGCGGTCGTTACGGCGGGGACGAATCTGCCGGTGAGCGGGGTGATCGCTTACGAATTGGAGGGGGCGCTCCACCTGCGGGACTTGCCATCCCTGGGGAACGACCGCTCCCCTGGGGCGGGCCGCCGGCCGGTCTTCTCCGGCGACGGGCAGCGCATCTATTTCTACCGGTCGAGCAGCAACGCCATTCTCTCGACCGAGCTGGACCTCAGCGATACGCAGACCTTCTATACCAACATCAATCTGCACGGCGAGTTCGACATCGCCCGTGATGGCAGCGGGCTGGCCGCCTGGGTGGAGCACAAACATTACATCGAGTTATGCGGCACGTGGGATGTGTTCGAGCCGCATTTGGGCGCGGCGCCTGCCAGCCAGTTCGTGCATTTGTACGAGCTGGCTGGCGATGTCGCCATCTCTGGCGACAGCCGCTGGCTTGGTTATACCAGCGTGGGCAGCACGTATTGTGAGCATCCCACATCGTACACAAACGATCATTCCGCGCTGCTTGTGCGCGACAGGCAGAACAGCTTTGCCGAAACGCTCACGCTCGATGACGCCAATTATCAAGGATTGACCTTCGCTCCCGCCGGCGGCTGGCTGGCCTTCGCCGCCGATTACAGCGGGCAGTACGAAATCTGGAAAGCCCAGGTGCAGTCAGACGGCACGCTGGCGAACTTCACCCAATTAACGCGCGGCGCGGCCGGGATCACCTCCAAATCGCCATCCTGGTCGTCGGATGGCAACTGGCTGATCTTCCAGCGCGATACCGACCCCGGCGCGGGTGAAACCAACATGCTGTACATCGTCCAGGCCAATGGATCCTCCCTGCGAGCGCTGGGTGTCGCCGGAGCCGAACCGGCCTGGGCCGGAGCCGGCTCGTTCAGCGGGAGTCAATATCAAATCTTCCTCCCCGTCATCAAAAAATAACGATATCAGGAGTTAATCCATGCGCTTAAATCCTTATCCTAATCCGCGTTTCATCGTCACACTCACCGTTCTGACGATTGCAGTGACGGCATTTGCCTGCAATTTCCCCATGCCGTCACTGCATTCACCAATACAAACGTCCCTGCCCACTTCGCCGCCTGTACAGCCGGTCTCGACATTGGTCAGGGTTGCGACAAAAACCGTCACCGTGACACCCACAAAAACGATCCCTCCAACGATCACGCCATCGGAGACGATTCCTCCTACAGCCACAGCCCTGCCAACCCTATCCCCTGCACAGCCGACTTTCCCTTTTCCCAATGGCCTGATCACCATTTCGAATCGCGATACGCTGGTCTGGCGGACGCTCACCGGCGGTGAGCTGGCCTCGGCTGCTGCGCCCACCGTTGATTATCGTTTCGTTCACGATGTCAGCCAGCCTGCTTTGAATCTACCTTTTGCCGCTGCATATCAGATGAATACTTACGATGCCGAAGATGGCGTAGTGAGGGTTGCCTCATCGGGAGATTCCTGGAAACTGGACGGGGTGATCCATGTGCGTGCGTTGGCCGGCGCGCCAGGCTTACCCGTCATAGCCGTTGGAATCCTCGATTGGAAGGACGACGTATGGATAACTCGCCTTTACGTGGGTGAATTCGATACGGTGGGTAACAGCCAACCCATCGCGACGCATAACGATCCAGAAAGCTATTACTTCTTGCCGCTACTGGTCAATACAGGCGCGGCTCGGCCCGCAGGGGTCTGGTTTACTTTAGAGGCGTGGGGAATCGGCAATGTCGTTTTTCCACCTCATCAGGGATTATCTTACGTGGAAATGGCGAGCGGAACGGTCGAAGAACTGCTTACCCGAGACTACCATCCCTCGGCGCTCTCGCCAGATCAGTCGTGGCTGGCTTACACAGGACCGGGTTACGAAAGCACGCCTCTGACAATCCGCAACCTGGAAAACGGCGCATCCTTCCAAATCCCGTTGCGCCCCGAAACCGACCGAGGCGCGGGATATGCTGTTTTTTCACCCATTGATGCTTATGTGGCCTGGATGGAAGCTTCGGGATCCTGGTACGATGAACCATCTTCTTTTCAAGCTGTAGTTCGCATCGCTACGATTGGCGGGCAAATCACCGCCGAATTACCGATGTTCAGTTTCGATGCAATTATCGGCGCTCCCGTGGAATGGGTGATCCCGGTAGGCTGGCTGGATGCCGAAACTTTGCTCTTGCAAGCCTACGATTTCGATCGTGATCATGCGTATATCCTGCAAGTGCGCTTCGATGGCAGCGCCGCCAGGCTGCTTACCACCGGCGAGTTTGCAACCTTCACATACTCACGCTGATGCTAAATACTGATTCTCTGAGAGGATCAATTTACGGTTTTCCCCGCTGTTTGCCAGCGAGGCAAACAATATCCCAAGAACAGGAGCGAAAAATGAAGAAAATAACAGTTATTCTCACCCTACTGATGGTTTGCACTGCCTTGACTTTCAACGCCACGTTGGCGCAAGGCGACCGTTCAATCGAAGCAAATCTACAACCCATGCCAACCTCCACCGTGCCGCCGCTCGGTGTTCAATGCCAGCGCATCGAGCACCTGGTTTCCGGGATGATTGACCGTAAACAAACCGCCTCCGGCCCATACCTCGGGACCACCTGCCTGCCCACTGCCGGAGCCTCGGTGCTGGAATATTGGGGAGCGCACGGCTATCCGAACTTGACATACGCCGAGGAGCGGATGAGCCTGATTTCCGCGCTGGATTGGCATCACTCTGGCCCGCACGTGGACTGCATCGCTTGCGCCTTCGACCAGGTGATTGACGCTAACGGCTACAGCTTCAGCGTGGAAGATCATCCGTCCGCGACAGGCGACACATATTGGGACACAATCGTGCAAGCCATTCAGAACGGCCAACCGCCGGTGATGTGGATTTTGGATGCGCCGGGTTATCACCAACATGCGATGACCGTCATCGGGTACTATGATTGGACTCCCCAGGCTTGCAATGACCTGCGGGGTGTGGGCTATATCTTCTTCGACAACACCATGGGCACGCCAGTCAATCAGAAAATACTCATCCCTGCCGAGGACATAAACGCAGGGTATTTGCTGACGCTGAACCCGTAAAATTTGCCAAGCATCGCTTGCCGGGTGAAAGGAAACAGACATGAACAAATTCAATGTCAAAATGGGCTCTCTGGCATTTTGTCTCATAATTTTGCCGATTATTTCGATGACCACTGCCGCTAGAGCTGACAGCACGATTTATTACACCCAGGTCAACGGCCTACTGCAAGACGATCACATCAACGATGTGACCATTTACAACCGGACTGGCGAGACCTCCAGCCAGACGCTGGGATTCGACGCCAACTGGTGGCGCGGCGTCGCCAAGACCAGCGGCAACCCGGAGGATAACGCCTCGGCCAATATCACCCTGTCGGGCGCTCAAACCGACCGGGGTCAGCGCATCCGGGTAGGAATCGCAGCCCCCGGGGAAACCGGAACCGCCCGCTTCCAAACCTCCCTCGATGGCGGCGAAACCTGGAGCGCCACGATCTACACCACCCAAAGCAGCGCGCAAAATCTGGAATTCGACGGCGTGGACAGCGGGTTGGACATCACCTTCGCCGCGGGAGCCGACTGGACATTCAACGACACCTTCACCCTCGCATCCTGGTGGGGCGAGGGCGCATCCAGCACCCGCAGCGCCGCGCGGGAATTCCCCCAAAAGGCCGCCATCATCGTCACCGGGGTGGACAACCCACCTGACGTATACACAGGCGGCGTCGAAATCATTGACCTGTCCGATAACACCATCTGGATGCGCTTCGCCATCACCGGGCGCGAGGTGCTGCCGCTCGATCAGAACCTGGCCGCCGGGCCGGTGCATTCGGTCGCCGCCGTGAACGGGAAAATCATCCTGGGCGGTGAAAGCGGCAATATGAGCGGGGTGGCCGTGATTGATTTGGCGGCAGATTCGGCATCGTTCTTCGATACATCTCCCGGCTGGGAATGGGGCGGCAACCTGGCCCGCCGCAATGATGGCAGCCGCGCCGACACCGGCTGGGTCGCCGCCAACCCGGCGCTTCCCTCTCTGACATCGAGTATCGTCAGGGATGTGGACGCCGGGGTCGTTAGCGGGCATACTTACGTCGCTGTCGCCACGGGAAATCTGCTCGATCTGATGCGCGACTTCGACGCCGTCTACTACAACCTGGCCGCCGATTGCCAGGGCGACATCGCGACAACCGCCATCGTTGGCGACGATCTGTACTGGGCCAATGGCGCATTCTTGTGCGCCAAGTATGATTTCGACAGCGTTCCGAGTTCCGGCGCCTGGCCTCCTGTTATCCCGTACAGCGCCAGTACTCACCCCGAGCTGATCTCTAACGATGTACGCGCTATTGCAGGGCGCTCAGGCGGCTCGCCGCTGGAGGCCAGCAGCAACATCGTCTACATTGGAACCGGCCAGGGGTTGACGATCCTGCACGAAGATCAAGGCCCCACCATCAACGGCGAAACCTTCCATTACGGCTGGGTCGGCAGTGCGAATCCAAACATAGATTATAAAATTCTGACCGGCATGACCGATGCAGTGAGCGCCATTGATATTGCCAATGGCTATTCTGGAGTGTACGTGGCGACCAACGATTTCGGCGGATTCGGGGGCCTTTCGGTGCTGCGTCCCCGCATCCAGCCGGGAGACGTTCCCTTCTTGTTGGCATCCTATCGTTATCCCGCACTCCTGTCCAATGATGTCAGCGCCCTGGCGCATGGCAGCGACCTGATCGTGGGGTCAGCAGGCAACGGCGTCACCCGCGTGGGCGACGCACCAACGGCCGTCGGCCTGACCCGCCTGGTGGTGCAACCGCCTCAAATTTCTCGATTGGCTTTGGGGTTAGCGATTGGGCTGATGTCGGCAGGTTTGATTGCCGCCGCGATCCTGTTTCACAAGCGCCGCCAGTCGTGACGAGAACATTCGCAACTGAGCGCAGTCTGTGTGGAGGCGAAGAATGAAATCGTGGTTCACGCGGCTGATTCTATTCAGCCTGCTGGCAGTCCTTGCCGGCTGCGGCGGGCAGCGGGTCATCAAACTTAGCGACGACGAAGGCAGGCTTTGGGGAGCCGTGCTCGCCCCGGATGGGGCTTCTTTTATCGTCATCAAAGACCGCACCCTGGAGATGCGAACATGGCCGGCCGGCAAGCGCCTCTGGCGGCAGGAAATCCGCGGCTATCCCAATTATGGGCCAGCCGCGGCCGCCTTTGCCCCCGACAGCGCCGAAGTAGCTGTCGGGCAGGAAGGTCGCATTCTTTTCTATGCCGCAGCAGATGGCTCTGCGAGGGGAGAGATTCCCTTTGACGACAGCGTTTACTATGTGCCTTACCTGGCTTATCGTGTGGATGGGACGTTCGCCTTGTTGGTCGGCCGGGGGGAAGATAAGACAATCATGTTTTTGGAAATCTGGGACCGGCAGGGCGTGCGGCTGAAGGAATCTGTGCAGCTATCCGCCCATACGACCGATTGGGGACAATGGCAGCCCTTCACGCCCGACGGGAGCCGGGCGGCTTACGTGGGGCAGGCTCACCTTCTGGGGGCTGTGGATGTGGCCCAACAAACGCAGTGGGAGTGGGACCTGAGCGAGCCATTGCACTTCGACGACCGCTCGAACGCCATGTCAATCTTCGCCATGGCTATTTCGCCAGATGGGAAGGAGGCAGCCATTGGGCTGTCGAAAAGACCCGATTCTACCCTCCAGGATATCCCCTTGGTGATGCGGGTGGATGTGCAAACCGGTCAGACAATCGCTGCGTTCTCCGCTCCGGTGGACGCTGGCGATCTGTACAAAGTAGATGCCCTGGCATACAGCCCGGATGGGCGCTTTCTCGCGGTTGACTTGAACGTGGATTTACCCCATTCTGCTTTGATCGTGTATAACCTTGAGTCAGGCTCTTCCAATGTACTGTGCAATAACGAGCATGGCTGCTGTTCGCACAAGCCGGCATTCTCGCCCGATGGGACGACGCTGGTCACGTTTTGTGATGGACAGGCAGCACAGTGGGAAATAAAACCGTGATCTGCCGGGCGGGGCAACTATCTGTACAGTTGATCACGGCCAGGCCAGCGGTACAAGCCTGCCC
>DYIZ01000179.1 GCA_020723385.1 Candidatus Aquidulcis sp. | reverse complement strand
CCGAAGCCGCCAAAGCCGCCCAGACCGCGGCTGATGACTGCGTCGCCACCCTCGGTCAGCCCACCCCTGAGCCGACCCCGGAACCCACCCCAGAAGAACCGGCTGCATCTCTGCGCATCTGGGCTGATGACACCCGCGCTCAGATTTTGCAAGACCTGGCTGACGATTTCCTGGCCGAATATAATATCGAGTTGGTAGTTGAGTTAAAGTCATCACTGCGTGACGATTTCCAGGTAGCTGCCCCGGTTGGCGAAGGCCCCGACATTCTGTTCGGCGTCGCGCACGACCAGGGTGGTACTTTGGTCGCCAATGGCCTGGTTGCACCGATTGACCTGGGCGATATGGTGAGCCAGTTCGCCCCCAATGCGATTACAGCCTGCACCTATGATGGCGTTCTGTACTGCATGCCTTATGCGACCGAGAATATGGGCTTTTTCTACAACACCGATCTGGTCTCGACGCCTCCCACCACCTGGGATGAAGTCGTTACCATGGGTGAGGCGCTGAAAGCCGAAGGCAAAGCCACTTACATCATGGCTGTCACCGGCACCACCTATGATCTGTATCCCCTGTTCACTGCCTTCGGCGGTTTCATCTTCGGTAAAGACGCCGATGGCAACTGGAATCCCAATGACCTGGGCGTGGATAGCGAAGGCATGATCGCCGCCGCTCAATGGCTGAAGGACCAGGTTGACAAGGGTAACCTGCCCACCGACTGGGACTGGACAAACAACCATGCCTTGTTCGAAACTGGCGAAGTCCCGTTCATCATGGCTGGCCCTTGGGCGTTGGATCGCATCCGCACATCGGGTATCCCCTACGCGGTGACGAACTTCCCCTCTGGCCCTGCCGGTGAGGGCTACCCGTTTGCTGGCACCCAGGGTATCTACATCAACGCTGCCAGCGAAAACGTTCTGCTGGCGCAAACCTTCCTGACTGAATTCGTCGCAACCGAAGACACCATGCAGAAGCTCTTCGATGCTGGCCAACGCCCATCCGCTTTCCTGCCGGTGCTCGAGAAGACCGAAGATGCCGATCTGTTGGCGATGGCGACGGCTGGTGCAAACGCCACCATGATGCCCGCAATCCCCGCCATGGGTTCGGTTTGGGGCAGTTGGAGTGACGCCTTTGTTCTGATCCGGGATGGCAAGCAGGATGCTGAGACCGCGCTGAAGGAAGCCGGCGCCAAGATTCGCAATCTGATCTCTAACCCATTGACCGGCATGGTCAATGTGCCCGGTTCCTACCAGGCTCAGGCTGGCTGCTCGGGCGATTGGCAGCCCGAATGCGCTGTCACCCAAATGACCTTGGGCGAGGATGGCTTGTGGCACAGCGGCCCCTTCAATCTCACGGCTGGAGAATACAAAGCCAAAGTGGCTTTGGATGGTAGCTGGTCGGTGAACTACGGCAAGGATGGCGTCTCCGGTGGCGAAGACATCGTGTTTACTCTGACCGCCGACGGCACGGTTGAATTTACCTACGACCCTGCCACACATCTTTTGACCATAACTGTGAAGTAAAATCCAATAATATATTGAGAAGGCCGAGGGTTACTCCTCGGCCTTCCTCTTAAATTCTAAAGAAGTTTTCCGGTACAATCAAATGTAAGACAGGCTGTCCAACCATTACTGAAGAGGAGAATACTATGAAATATACCTCTGCAAGCGAGCGGCCAAAAAGCCCAAAAATGCCTGGCGAATCACCGTTTTCCAAGTTGATTCGGGTCATCCTGATCCTGGCTTTTGATGTCGGCATCGTCTGGTTCATCAGCAATGCAGTGATTAATGATTATATTCAATTGGTTGTTATTCTCGCCGTCATCGGTGTCATGTTCAATGTGATATTCCTGGTCTCGAAAGCTTATCCTTACCGGTGGATGGCCTTTGGCCTGGCGTTCATGATCTTATTTACCATTTATCCGATCCTGTTCACGATTTATGTAGCTTTCACGAACTATGGGGACGGTCACTTACTGACCAAAGACCAGGCTGTGGCAGCGATCCAGAAAGTTACCTACCTGCCTGAGACTGGGAATTCCTACACTTGGACCGCGTACAAATCTGGGGAGGGTGAGTATGCTTTGTGGCTGGTTAACCCGGATGGCGAATCTTTCCTGGCCAAACCCGGCGAGGAAATCAAGCCGGCCAAACCGGGCGACCCAGGGATTGGCAAAGCGGATAGTAAGGGAATTCCCGCCAGTCTCGAAGGCTACCAGCGGCTGAATGCCTTGGTGGCTGCTTCGAACAAGGACCTGCCGAACATTAAGTTCGGGTTGGAAGGCGATCAGATCATTCAAATCCGCTCGCCGAAGGAAGCCGCCGAGTTGGAAATTCGCTACGTTTATGACAAAGCCGCCGGTTCTCTCCTGGATCAGTCGAATGGCGATATTTACAATGATGTATTTGGCACTTTTACCACAAAGGATGGCAAGACGATCATCCCGGGTTACCGGGCTGTGGTGGGTTTCAAGAACTTTGTCGAGTTCGTCACCAGCCCGGCGTTGAGAGGCCCGCTGGTTCGCATCCTGACCTGGAATTTCATCTTCCCAATGGTTAGTGTCTTGTCTACCTTCTTTTTGGGGCTTGCCATTGCCATCATGTTCAATGACAAGGACTTCCCGCTCAAGAAGTTAATTCGCACCTTTCTTCTTGTTCCCTACGCCATCCCATCGGTCATCACGATCCTGATCTGGCGCGGCATGTTCAACTCCGAATTTGGCATCATCAACCGTATCCTGGACAGCACGATTGGCGTGTCTCCACACTGGACCACCGAGCCTATCTGGGCGCAGATCGGAGTGTTGATCGTAAACCTGTGGCTGGGTTTCCCTTACATGATGCTGATCACCAGCGGCGCATTACAATCCATTTCAGCCGAATTGTATGAGGCTGCCACAGTGGATGGCGCCGGCCCCTGGCAGCGTTTCCGTAAGATTACGCTGCCCCTGTTGTTGGTAGCCGTTGGGCCGTTGCTGATTGCCTCCTACATATTCAACTTCAATAACTTTGGTTTGATCTACCTGTTCATCGGAGGCGGGCCGCCCATCGTGGGCGCATCAACCAATGCCGGCCATACGGATATCCTGATCAGTTACGTTTGGAAGCTGGCTTTCGAAAGCGGCGGGCGCGGCGTTCAATATGGCCTGGCCTCGGCGATTTCTATCTTCCTGTTCATCTTCGTCGGCGCCATTACCTTGTTCCAGTATCGTTTCACCAACATGTGGGAGGAGGTAAGCGAAAATGTCTAGCCAATCCGGTTCCGCTCTCTCCCGCTCTTATGAGCGTATCCGCACATCCCAACGCTTCCAGAAGCGTCTTAGCCTGGCAATCCGGTTAGTCATCGCTCTATTGTTGATCGTCTTCGCGATCTTTCCGGTACTGTGGATTATTTCTGCTTCTTTCGACAACGCCAACTCACTGGCAACGCAGAGTTTGATCCCGCCTAATACAGGAATAATGAACTACCAGCGCCTGTTCAATCTGGATCCTACGTTCAGGTTCGGCGATTTGAATTACTGGGCCTGGCTGTGGAACTCGATCAAGATCTCCGGCATCACCACCATCTTGAGCCTCTCGATCACCACCATGGCGGCGTATGCTTTCTCACGACTGCGCTTTGCCGGGCGCGTCGCCATGCTCAAGGGCATTCTGCTCATCCAGGCTTTTCCCAATCTGCTGGCCGTGGTGGCCATCTTTCTGCTCGTTTCCCAGATGGGTAATATCATCCCGGCGCTTGGCTTGAACAGCCACACCGGACTGATCATGGTCTACCTGGGCGGGTCCATGGGACTGAATATCTGGCTGATGAAGGGCTTTTTGGATACTATCCCGCGTGCCATTGACGAATCGGGCAAGATTGACGGCGCTTCGAACTGGCAGATCTTCACCCGCCTGCTTCTACCGCTGCTGCGCCCGATTCTGGTCGTCATCGGCCTGCTGGGTTTCATCGGCACCTACGGCGATTTCTTGATCGCCCGCCTTCTGCTCAACAAGGTAGACCAATATACCCTGATGGTTGGCCTGCAAATCTTCACCGCCGGACAGTTCGACAAGAAATGGGGCGTCTTCGCCGCTGGCGCCCTGATCGGCGCTCTCCCGATCTTGATTCTCTATCTCTCATTGCAGGATCAAATTGCTGGCGGGCTGACCGTCGGCGCAGTCAAGGAGTGATCGAATTCTGGCCGCCTGTAGAAGCACCTTGAGCGTAGTCGAAGGGCGCTTTTACGCCACGAACTAAAATAGCCCTGTTATTTTGACAGGGCTATCTTAATCCAGAAATCAGGTAAAAATGAAAACAATACAAAAATTCTTAACCCCTCTGATTTTCCTGGCGCTCCTCGCCGCTTGTATTCCTTCCGAGCCGACCCCAACTCAACTGCCCCCGACGCCAACCACTGCGGTTGCAACCTCGCCGGTTGTCGCGCCGACTCAAACGAGTGCGCCGACAGCCATCGTCGCTCCAACCGCCACCCTCGAGCCAGCGCCCGCTGCACAGACCTGGTGGAACGACACGGTTTTCTATGAGATTTTTGTGCGCAGCTTCAAAGATTCCGACGGCGACGGCGTCGGCGACATCAACGGCCTGATCGAGTCGCTCGATTACCTCAACGACGGCGATCCGTCCACGACCACCGACCTGGGCGTAACCGGCATCTGGCTGATGCCCATTACCGAATCGCCCAGCTACCACGGTTATGATGTGGTGGACTATTATGCCGTTGATGAGGAATATGGGACGAATGAGGATTTTCAGCGCCTGGTCAGCGAAGCCCATAAACGCGGCATCCGGCTCATCATGGATCTCGTCATCAACCATACCAGCACCGAAAATCCCTGGTTCCAGAAATCCAACGATGGCGATCCCGAATACCGCGATTGGTACCTCTGGGCAGACTCAGCCCCCGCTTACCTCGGCCCGTGGGGTCAGGAAGTTTGGTATAAAGGCAAAGATGGGTATTATTACGCTGTTTTCTGGTCGGGGATGCCCGATTTGAATCTGGAAAACCAGGAAGTCACCGCGAAAATCTTCGACATCAGCCGTTTTTGGCTGGAAGAGATGGGTGTGGATGGTTTCCGTATGGATGCCATCAAGCACCTCATCGAAAACGGCTCGGCGCAGGAGAATACCTCAACCACTCATGCCTGGCTGCAGGCCTATCATCAGGAATACAAGCGCATCAACCCCAACGCCTTTGCGGTTGGCGAAGCCTGGACTCAAACCGACAAGGTTCTCGACTATATCGGCGATGAAATGGACATTGCCTTCGAATTCGATCTGGCGGGAGCTTTTGTTCGCACCGCCAATGGCCCTCTGGCTTCCAGCGCCATCAACCAGATGAATGTCGTTTTGAATAATTACCCTCTCGGCCAGTACGGCGTATTCCTGACCAATCACGATCAGGACCGCGTGATGTCCGTCTTGCGAGGCAAGGTCGAGAAAGCCAGGCTGGCTGCGGTCATGCTGCTCACCTCTCCCGGCGTGCCCTTTATCTATTACGGAGAAGAAATTGGTATGAGCGGCGTCAAACCGGATGAAGACATCCGCCTCCCGATGCAATGGAGCGGCGGAAACGGCAAAGTCGGTTTCACCACCGGCTCGCCCTGGAGGCTGCCGCCGTCCGATTACGAAACCGTCAACGTCGCCGCCGAGAGCGCCGACCCCGACTCCCTGCTCAGCCTCTATCGTGACCTCCTTCGCCTGCGCAACGAGCACGCCGCCCTGCGCACCGGGGAATCCCTGGTCATTGACGCCGGCACGCAGCGCCTCTACGCCCTGTTACGCTACAATGAGCAGGAAGCCTTTCTCATCCTCGTCAATCCCCACCCCAAGGCGCTCACCCCGGAGCTGTACAGCCTGACCCTGGAAAGCGGCCCATTCACCGGAACGCTGAACGTCGCCGCGCTCTTCGGCCCGGCTGACCCCGCAGCGCCTCAAATCAACGCCAACGGCGGGTTCGAGAATTACATCCCCTTCCCAGAGATCCCCGCCGAATCCTTCGTCATCATCCAATTGACGCCATGACAATCGAAGACTCCCGGAGTTTCCAAAACACCGGGAGTCTCACACTGGTTTGCGTCACTCTGATTTCTTGAGGCTGCATGGACGATTTCATTTTCGGTACCCTCGCCACCGATGACCTGCGCCTGGCTCATATCAAAGCCAGGCGCGCTGGCATCACCCACAACCACGCCCGCACCCCGCGCGATCCCCTGCCCGGCCAGCCAGTCAGCCTCGACTTGACCGTTGGCCCGGCGCACCTTTGCGATCAGGCGTGGATTTATTGGACCGACGACGGGAGCGACCCCGCCGGGGAGGGGGGCGTCGCTCGCAGGGGATTCGCCGCCCCAATGGAACAAACCGGGGCCGAATGGGATACACTTCTCTGGGGGTACACGCGCCGCTTCCGGGCGACCCTGCCCCCCCAGCCCGCCGGGACCCTCATCCGTTATCGCATCGCCGCCGCCCCGGGGGTACAGACGCCCCGCCGGAACGTCTCTACCCCCGATGATGCGGGCGTTTCCTCGGCAACAGAAATCTTCGCCGACAACGGCGCCTATTACGCCTTCTACGTCGCCGACGATCCCACCCCCGCCTGGGCGCAGGATGCCATTGTCTACCAGATTTTCGTAGATCGTTTCTCTCTCCCCCCATCGGTGTCTTCCCAATGGGGGGAGCCGGAGGGGGGTAGGGGCTGGACTCCCTCCGACTTCTACGGCGGCACGCTCTCCGGCATCACCGCCAACCTCGACTACATCGCCAGCCTGGGGGCTAATGTCCTGTGGCTGACGCCCATCTTCCCCAGCCCGTCGCATCACGGTTACGACGCCGCCGATTACTTCGAGATCGAGCCGCGCCTGGGGACGAAGGCCGATCTACGGGCGCTGCTCGATGCCGCCCACGCCCGCGGCATACGCGTGCTGCTGGATTTCGCCGCCAATCACTGGTCGAGCGGGCACGCCACCTTTCAGGACGCCATTTCCAATGCGTATAGTCAATATCGGGAGTGGTATAATTTCACGCGCTGGCCCGAAGCGTATGAATCGTTCTTCGGGGTGAAGTCGCTGCCGCAGATCAACCTGCGCAACCCGGCGGCGCGCCAGCACATGCTCGATGCCGCTGCCTGCTGGCTCGATTTTGGGGTGGACGGCTACCGGCTGGATTACGCCATCGGCCCCACGCCCGATTTCTGGGCCGATTTCCGCCGCGTCACTCGCCAGCACAATCCCGAATGCTGGACGTTTGGCGAGGTGGTCGAGCCGTCCGACCGGCAGCTTTCTTTCGAGGGGCTGCTGGATGGCTGTCTGGATTTTATGCTGCTCGAGGGTTTCCGCCAGGCGTTTGCCTTTGGGCGCTGGGATGCGCACCGCTTTGCTGATTATCTCGACCGGCACGAGGCGTTCTTTCCGCCCTCGTTCTCGCGCCCGTCGTTCCTCGATAATCACGATATGAACCGTTTTCTGTGGGCGGCAGGGGGAAACATCTCGCGGCTGAAGCTGGCTGCGTTGTGCCAGTTCACACTGTCCGGCCCGCCGGTGGTATATTATGGCACGGAGGTCGGCCTGTCGCAGGAGCGCGATGTGCGCCAGGGGACGCGCGGCATCCCCGAGGAGTCGCGCCTGCCCATGCTGTGGGGCGAGGCGCAAGATACAAACCTGCTGGATTTCTACCGCAGGCTGGCGGCCTTGCGTACCACCCACCCAGTTTTATGCCGCGGCGACCGCCGCACGCTGTACACGGATGATGCGGTATTGGTTTACGTTCGTAGTGACGGCTTCAGCCGTCCCGCCGCTGAAGCGGCGACTACGAGCGTTCGTAGTGACGACTTAAGTCGTCTCCTCGTTGGCCTCAATCTATCTGATACCCCGCACACGGTGGACCTCCCCGGCGCGTGGTCGTCCCCCATTTTGGCGACCGCCCCCGGCTGTGAATTTCACCCGGATGGCGATCACACCACTCTAAACCTCCCGCCTCTCGCGGGCATCGTCCTCCAACCTTAACCCTCTTCCTTCAACTTATGGCCCACAAACTCATCGAACGCGCTCGCTCCAATGGCACCCCCCTCATCGAGGGGGATACGGCAACTTTTGTCTGGCAAGGCAAGCAGCCGCCGCTGCTGATCGGTGATTTCAACGATTGGGAAGACGGCACGCCCGCCGCGCTGTCCAAAGTCACCGCCACGGTGTGGACGTACTCGCTGAAGCTGCCCGCCGATGCGTATATCGAATATTCGTTTTACGAGAACGAGCAGCGGGTGGCTGACCCGTTCAACCCGCACACCTCGCCGGACGGATTCGGCCATTTCAATCACTGGTTTTATATGCCCGAGGGCGCGCCGACTCCCCTGGCGGTGCGCCAGCCGAAGGTACCACGCGGTATGGTGACGCGTCACGCGATTGCGACCAACGACCTGGCGGCGGGCAAGCAGCGCACGGTTTATCTCTATCGCCCGCCAACCGATGAGCCATGCCCGCTGCTGGTGGTGTGGGACGGCCCCGATTATCTGCGGCGCGGCAGTTTAGCTGTGATCGTAGATAATCTGATCGCCCAAAAGCGCATCCGTCCGATTGCCCTGGCGATGGTCGCCAATGGGCGGCAGGCGCGCGTGATCGAATACGGCTGCAACGAGATGACGCTGGGTTTCCTGCTCGAAGGGGTGCTGCCGCTGGCGCGGGCGAATCTGAACCTGCTGGATGCAGCCCAACCCGGAACGGATAAGCCGATGGGGTCGTACGGCATCATGGGCGCTTCGATGGGCGGGCTGATGGCGCTGTACACCGGGCTGCGACTGCCGCACATTTTTGGGCGCGTGCTCAGCCAGTCGGGGGCATTCAGCATGGGTAGTAATGATTTGATCGTTTATGATCTTGTCCGGCTGGGCGCGGCGCGGCCGCAGAAGATTTGGATGGATGTGGGGCGCTTCGAATGGCTCTTGGGGACGAACCGCCGGATGCAGGCGCTGCTCTCGGCGCGAGGATTCGACCCGGTCTACCGGGAGTTCAGCGGCGGTCATAATTACCCCTCCTGGCGCGATGATCTGTGGCGCGGGCTGGAGTATTTGTTTGGCGGTGAAGGATAATCTATGCTGTTCGGTATTACCGAGCAAGGTTGATGGACAGCCTGCGAGCATCCGCTAATCGGCGCTAATCTCCGCTAATTTGTTTATTCGCGCCGATTAGCGAAGATTGGCGGATTCATCCATCCTGTCTGCGGAAAATGGATATCAGTATGACGAAACCCTCATTGCACACGCGTTTGCTCGATTTCCCCGATGCTGCCAATTTTATCGGCGGGTATTTGGATGGTCTGCGCGAGAGCCATTCCGGACGGCAACGCGAGCTGGTGTTGGATTATCAAGCGTTGGTGTTGTCTTCTCCGCCGGTTGTAACTCAGCAAAATGGGGAATTGGTGGAGCAGATCGTGGGGCAATTTATGCCGCGCCGCATCCGCTTCGGCGGTGTGGAAACTCTCGAAAAACCCGAGGCTTATTCTCATCTCGATGATTTCCCGCCCGATCATCCAGTGCGCAGTTTACGCGGTGTGCTCCACTATCGTCCTATTGGTCAGATTCTGCCGTTCACGTTGATCTGGAATGGCTCACCCAATGAAACCGATCTGACGCTCAGCGCACGGGATTGTTGGCCCGAGGTGCGGGATGGCTCCCCCGAGTCGGTTGTTTTGACCCGTAACTGGTCGCCGGCCCCGCCGCTCCCCGCCGGGCTGGCGCCGCACCCGGCCGGTCTGTATCGCCTTTTTGGCGGCGACCCGATTTCCTTCCGGCTGGGGGCGCGTGTTTATCATCACCGGTTGTTCGTTGGCGGGGTGGAGACCCAAGGGGATGTGCGCCCCTCGGTGGATGCGGTGCTGAACGTGAGCGAGGATGCCAGCCGGTGGGTGAAGGATGGGCAGATCCATCCCAACGACCGCTGGGTTTGCAAAGGCGAGGGCCATCAGGGTATGGATGCGGTGGAGCTGGCTGCCGAGGCGGAGTGGGTCATCTCCCGGCTGCGCGCCGGGCAGCGGGTGCTGGTGCATTGTTCGGCGGGCTTCAACCGCTCAGTGACGGTGTGCTGCGCGGTGTTGATCCTGCTCGAAGGGCTGACCGCTGAGGCCGCGCTGGCGCGGGTGTACCAGCATCACCCCTGGGCGCACCCCGACTCGCGTCATTGGTTGACTTTGCGCTGGATGGCGCAAAGCCTATCAACTCGAATATGCCGTTAGATTAATCTCAGGAGCTGCTCATGCCCAATCCGATTTCCTGGCCTGCGTCCACCGATGAAACTGTTCAAAATCTCGTACGCCTGATCCAGGCCGAGACGGTTAACCCGCCGGGCAACGAATTGCCGGCGATCCTCGTTGTCAAAGACATCCTCGAGCGGGAGGGATTCTCGGCCCCCGACGATTTCACGATTGTCGAGGCCGCGCCCAACCGGGTGAATCTCATCGCCCGGCTGCGGGGTGACGGCTCACAGCGCCCGCTGCTGCTCTCCGGCCACGTGGATGTGGTGCCGGTCGAGCGCGACAAGTGGTCACACGATCCTTTCGGGGGCGAGATCATCAATGGGGAGGTGTGGGGCCGAGGCGCGCTGGATATGAAGGGTTTCCTGGCGATGTATCTGCAGACCTTTCTGCAAGTACATCGCCAGGGGCTGCCGCTGAAGCGCGATCTCATCCTGGCCGCCATCGCCGATGAGGAAGCCGGCTTCGAGAGCGGCTCTAAATTCCTGGTCAAACAACATCGCGAGCTGATTGACGCTGAGTACGGCTTCACCGAGGGCGGGGGATTCACCATGCATCTGGGGAAGACGCGGCTGTACATGATCCAGGTGGCTGAGAAGGGCATCTGCTGGCTGCGCATGACGGCGCGCGGCGCGCCGGGTCACGGCTCGCTGCCCCACGACGATAACGCTGTGTTCCATCTCGCGGAGGCGGTGGAGAAACTCCGGCGGGCGCGCCACCTGCCGGTTCACATCACCCCCACCTTTGCCAGGATGATTTCATCAGCGTCCGGGCAGATCAAATCACCACTTGGGGCGTTGGCCGGTCTCCTGCGATCCCCGGCTGTCGTCAACCTGTTGCTGAGGGCGGCCAAAGGCCGGTCGAAATCTTTGCTCACCGCGCTCACCACCAACACCTGCACGCCCACGGCTCTAAAGGCCGGGCAAAAAATCAACGTTATTCCGTCATCCGCCGAGGCGCTGCTCGACTGCCGGAAGCTGCCGGGGCAGTCGCCCGAAGATGTCATGCGGGAAATTCGGGCTATCACAGGCGATAAGATCAACCTCGAGCCGATTGACACTTCGCAGGGAACGGAGTTTTCTGTGGATACGCCGCTCTACCGTTTGTTGGAGCGTGAAACGCGCAAGCTGGACCCGCAGGGAATCGTCGTTCCGCTGATGATGCCGGGCGGGACGGATACCTGCAATTTTCAGGATGCGGGCATCACGGTGTATGGTTACACTCCCGGATTGCTGCCGGCAGATTTCCCGGTGGTCTCATTGGGGCACGGCCACGACGAGCGCCTGCCAGTGTCGTTCATCGAGAGCGGGCTGCCGGTGTTGTGGAATGTGGTGAGCGAGTGGGCGGCTGGGGGTTTTTGAGGCGTAAACGAAAAAAAGATGGTGTGCGTGCGAAGCACGCACACCATCTTTTTTTCGGTCCCTTCGACCTTATCAAGGATGGGGATAGATTGTATTGAGTTCAGGGGTGTTTGGCAGGTACAGAACCCAGGCGGGTTTTCCGGGCTGCAGGTGTTCCCCTGGCTGGCTGAGGGTGGTCGTTTCGCCAGGGTATTCGCGCCCCATCACCTGAAAACGATAGCTGATCACCCACGGGTGGCGATGATTGATGCGCACGTTCAAATTTTGCTGGATGCCGGTGATTTGGCCTTGCATGGCCTGCCCATGCCGCAAGACCCCCACGATTTTCTGCTTTTCCTGGTAGCGCCAGGCCAGCAAGGGGATTCCCGCGGCAAGAAATACCAAACCCACTCCGAGGAATGGTATCCCAACGAAGGCTGTGATGATCCCCAGCGTCAGGCCAAATCCGAGCAGTGTAAAGATCGTCCCCAGCAAGCCGAAGACGAAGCCGGCGATCCCCCACCCGTCCATAAATAACAAGCGCATGGCGTAATTGTTCGAAATCGGGCGCGGCGGCGGGGGCGGAACCGGAAGGGTCTCGGCATCCGACGGGCTGGCAGTCTCGCGGGGAGGCAGCAGCGGGCCGCCGCAGTTCTTGCAGTTCGATTGGAAGGTTGGGTAAGCTGTGCCGCACCAGGGGCAGGTAATCATTGTTTGTGCAGGGGCGTTCATCGGTAGATTTCTCCGCGGTGTTGGGTGTCGTGCTTATTTAGTTTCAGGGTTTTGCCAGTCGAATTCCATTTGTCGTGCAGTTCTAATCGCCAAATCTTCGCTCTCGAGACGTGCAACGAGATGAAGACTCATATCTATGCCAGCAGAGATGCCTGCCGATGTGACGATTTGACCCGTATCTACCCATCGCGTCTTGGTTTGAACATGGATTTCAGGAAACATAGAACGCAAGTCGGCGATGTCTTCCCAGTGCGTCGTTGCGCCTTTGCCGCCGAGCAATCCAGCCTGACCCAGGAGAAAGGCGCCTGTGCAGACCGATGCAGTAATCGTTGATGCCAATGCCGTTTGCGCGATCCAGTCAATGATGTCTTCGCGCTGTAATTCGGCAGTGATTATGCCGCCGGGGATGATCAGCACATCAATGCGAGGGTGCTGCGTTATATCAAAGTGCGGTTGTACGATCAATTCCCCGCGTGTTTTGATTGTGCGAATCGTGTCGGCGATCGTGAAGACTTCAAATGGTCTGGGTGCGCCGGGTTCCAGGCGCGACTTGACCCGAGACGCGGTTGAAAATACTTCAAAAGGTCCCGCAAAATCGAGGACTTCGATATCGTCGAAGAGGTAGATGCCAACGGTATGTGTCAAGGTAGTTTGCTCTTATGATTGAATTG
>DYIZ01000178.1 GCA_020723385.1 Candidatus Aquidulcis sp. | reverse complement strand
ACCAATGTCAGCCGGCGGTCTTGGAAGGTTTTACTCAACCCATCGCAAACCGAACGCACCAGGGTAGGCAAGGGAATGGGCGTCGGGTAGATTTGCAATTCCCGGCTGTCAATGCGGGCTACATCGAGCAGGTTATCCACGATCTCAGACAGGCGCACCGCCCCAGTGTTGATACCGTTGACGAGCTGCAACTGAAAGGGATTCTTCTCGATATCGGGGTCGGATTGCAGCATCTGGGTGTAACCATGCAGCAGGGTGAGCGGGGTGCGCAGCTCGTGAGACGAGATGCTGATGAACTCCGTTTTCGTGCGGTCCAGTTTTTCGAGCTGATCGTACGCATTCTGTAAATCTTCGGTGCGCGACTGCACCAGGTTTTCCAAATCCTGGTTGAAACGCCTGATCTGTTCGTAGAGGCGGGCATTGTGCAGGGCGATAGCAGCCTGGCTGGCGAATGTGGAAGCCAGGGTGATTTCCTCGCTGCTATAAGCATCGGGCGTCACCCGCACCAGCGAGAGCATCCCCATTACCGCGTTGGAATGGATCAGGGGGAGTCCAAGCCAGGCGCGTGCCTGAGGCAGATCATCCCGCTGCTGCCAATCGGGGCGGTCGAACACGTCTGGAATTGACAGGGGCTGCTGAGTCCGGTAGATAGTCTCGAACACATCGCCGGCGCGGATCGAGACAGAGGCGTTTTGAAACCCGATAGGGAAACCGCGTGCTGCGGCAAACTCCAATCGGTTGGGAACCGCCTCGTCCCCGCCGCGCAACATGACCGCCGCCCGGTCGAAATGGACAATCTCGGCCAGCTCCTTCAGGATGAGATCGAGCACTTCGGAGAGATTCAACGTGCCGGAGAGGGCGCGGCCCACATCGTAGAGGGTCTCCGTCAAGCGACGGCGGGCCTTTTCGGCCTGGTAGAGCGAGGCGTTTTGGATTGCAATCGCCACCTGGTCGGCGAGCATTTGCAGGAAGGGTACATCATCTTCGCGGAAAGCGCCTACCTGCTCACTTTCCATGTCAAGCACACCGAGCAGGTTCGCACCCATTTCGAGCGGCAGAGCCAATTCCGAGCGGGTATGCGGCAATCCTGCGTCGGAAATGTAGCGGCTGTCTCGCAGAACATCGTCCACCCGCGCTGGCCGCCGGCGCGCCGCCGCCCACCCGACGATACCTTCTTCCCCGATTTTCAGGCGCAGCCCCTGGCTGCACAGCGAGCGGCCGGCCTCGCCCGTGCTGGCCCGGCAGACAACATATTCGCCCGGCTGGCCGTCTGGCCCTTCATCCAGCAAGAATATGCCGACAAAATAACACCCAAAGCGTTCCTGGATGAGAGTCGCCACCTGCCCGAGAAGCGTATCCAGATCGAGAATGGAGGTGATGCGCTGGCCCACTGCCATGCTGGTCGCCAGCGAGCGCTGCGCCTCTTCGGTGGCCTTCAGCACCGTTTCCAGCTCTGCCTTGCGGCGGGCATCCTGAATGCGCAAACTCTCTAATCGCTGCAAAGTGTGCACCCGCGCCGTGTGGACCAGCGCCGAGAGCAGGCTGGCCGCAGCCAGGGCAAAGCCAAAGTGCAACCAGTCGGGGGAACGAGGCGCGGCAGAGACCATCAGCCCCCACCCGGCCAGCGTTACCACGATGAAGGCGGCCAGCCAGCCGGTATTCAACAACAAAAACCCTGCGCCGATGATTGCCAGCACGAGATTGATCGTCTGGCGCGGCTCGCCAGTGATCTGGATGTTGATCAGACTGTTGAGCAGCACCAATCCGGCTATCGCTGTTCCTATGGGGTGCGCCCACTCGTTGGGGATGCGCCAGCGGCGAAGGAAGGCAAACAGGCCGAACATGAGCAGCGCTGTCCCGGCTGCAAGAGGGATCATGGCCCGCCCATTTCCTGGCGGCAGAAACAGCCAGTGACCCGCGGCGAGAAGGAGATACACCGCCCCCAGGCCGAGCGAAACCGGCTTCAGGCTCTCAGCGAGGGTAGCGTCGAGGGAGGCGCGGAGAGTAGAGTCCGAGATTGGTAAATTCACCTGCGGACTGACATCTTTGGAATCGGCTGAGACTGCTGCTCGGCGTATGTTCTTCATGTTTCAGATTAGCAACCAACCCTCAGGGGACTGCGTTTTTGGTTATGATTGGCATGAATATTGGATAGCCGACCATCAACCTTCGCACTGCAATCGCTTCCTGACCTCCTGGATTGATGATCCTGATCGTGTAAACATCCGGAGGCAGGCCTTCATGTAATGTGATACGCAACGTGCTGGCGTCAATCCATTCTACTCCCGTCAGGGTGATATCGTTCAATTTGATTGTGGGAGTCGTGACAAAATTACCGGTGATGGTAATCACTGCCGATGTCCAGGCATCCAGATGGTCAGGGGTGACATCCGAGATGATGGGGGTGAGCCAGGAGCCGAGGGAGATGTCGTCAAGGCAGAGATGAACAAATGGCTCACCAGCCGCCTGATGAAGGGCGAAGGTCAAAGTGACAGTTTGCCCAGCCCATGGGGAGAGATCGGCCCAAACGTGAGACCAGGTATCACCAGCGGTCGTAGAAAAAACTTGGGTTGTGGAAAGACCAGCGGTGACGCTAACATCGAAGCTGGAGTTTGTCCACATCGCATCATCATCTAAACGATACATGAAATCAAGTGTTGGCTGATGTAACTCAGACATTGGGATAGTTTGGGAAATAGAAGCGTTATCTACCTGGGAAGCTGTTGCTGTTTTACAATAGACAAGTGATGAAAGGTTTGCCCAGACTATGTGAGCCTTTCCCTGTATATCAACGCCAAGTGAAACATCTTGCAAGGATGTAACCCCAGTAGGGACCATTGATACTTTAAAAAAGTGGTTATGTGGAGCTTTGTGGAAATAAATAATGTTACCCAAAGAATTAGAACCCGCCATTCCAGTTACATTAACACTGCCATTTATCTCTACTACCATATCGATGGTATATAAAGATTGAGGAAAGATTAGTGGGTTTGACCAATTTCCCTTGTTGTCACCGCTAATATATGCAAGCTCTTCAGGGCCACCTCCAACAATGTGGATTGTGTTACTTGAATCTACACCTATTATTGGGGCTCCCTCAGTGCTGTAGTAAGAAGTAGAAGTCCATATTTTCTCCGGTGGAGTCAGTGTTCCATCGGGAAGTAAAGAACGATACATAATGTTCGGATAATTCATGCCCTTTTCATAAACGAAATGAACAATACCATCAGCGTCAATTGCTATATTAAATCCTTCTTCATCATTCTCAATATCAATTGGGATAGGAGATTCCCAGATTCCAGCAGCAAGTCTTTTTATATAAAGTATCCTTTGACCGCGCTCGGACGATGCACTATAGACAATGTGTAAATTGCCGCTGTTATCCACCTCCAGACGGCGATTCCCTGTAAGCGATGAGGTCATTCGTTCTGGCATTGACCAAGCGCCCCCTGCTGGTTTTTGAAGATAATATAAGCCATCTGAACCAGCTATCATGACATGAATTGTGTCTTGCGGGTCTATTGCCATAGCGGGTTTATAGTCATTAACATACCCTGTGCTTGCGATATTCGCTATCGGATAGGGCGTTGACCAATTTCCTTCCGAGTCACGGGTACTATACATGAGGCGATCCCAGATTATATGCGGATTGTTATTATGATCCACTACTAGAGTTGGATATGAGTAAATATCGGCTTCATATGGCATTTCGGATGCAGTCAAACAGATACCCCCATTGCAATTCATCCCCAAAATTGCCGCATTTGCTCCGCTGTAGCCAGCAACAATAGTTGCTGACAGCGTGCCACTAGTTATCCAGTGTGTAAATTCTTGATTTTCTGCTTCGAAGCCGCCGTTAAAGAGAATGTTGTCAGCTGGTCGGAGAAAAACATTTGCACTTGTGTCTCCAACCACGGCAATGGTTTGTTGTTGCCACGAGTTGTAGCCAGTGTGGTTGGCCGCCAGTGTATGCTCATCCTTGCCAGGTAAATGTGCCAGATAGTTACCGAAGATATCAGTGTTTACATCTGCTTCCCAAGATGCCGGAAAAATCGTTACCGGGGAATTAGGAACAACATAGCCACGACTATCCTTTACAGAGCCACTTATCAGCCAATAGAATAGTTTCGACCAGGAATCCCCATCTCCCGGGGGCCAATCCTCCCAGTTATCTGCGGCATCCCTGGCTCTAGAACGGAAATACACAACATCACAAGTCGGGTTTGAAAAAGAATATGTTGTGCCATTTGTAGTTGCACCGGAATTCCCAAAAATATTGGCCCAATCTCCAGATATCCCTAAACGATACTCTATTTCATAAGGTGTACTCCATGTTGCATTCAGACCCGCCGGCCCTTGATCAATACCCCACCAGGAAATTTCAAAACCTGAGGCTCGTGAATAGACGGGCAAGGGATTCACCTGAGAAATTGGTGGCAAAGTATCAAGGCTTGTCCAATCGGGGTTCATGTCATAACCGGATGAGGTGATTGGACCGATAAGTCCGCCAGTTGCTGTTGTATATTCAACGTAAGAAGACAGAAGGTAAAGCTCGCCAGCGTATTCGACATAATTTATAAGACTAAATATGAGATAATACCCATTTTGGGACCAACTTCCCATCCATGGTTCCCGATAGGTTCCATCAGGATTGTAAACAATGTGTAATCCTGTTCCATCCAAATTCATGACCACCAGTTCATTCCAGACATCACCATCGGCATCATAATCAAAAGCCATCTGCGTGCCATCAGGAGACCAGGCTGGATGACCCAGGTAAGGTAATTCAACTGTAAGAGCGTGCGGATTGCTACCATCGGCGTTCATTACCCATATCGCGCTATACGCTCCATTGTATCGAACCCATGCTATCTGTATACCATCGGGTGACCAGATTGGATTATCATTCGTTAAACCATCATGCGTGATGCGTGTTTGATTTGAGCCATCCGCATTCATGACATAAATTTCACCCGGGGAATTAACTGAATTGCCATCCCTATTGGATACAAATGCGATTTTGTCACCATCAGGAGACCAAGCTGCTGCATAATCGGAACTTTCATGGGTGGTAAGCCGAGTCAATCCAGAACCATCAAAGTTCATAACATAGATATCTGCCCATCCATTTCTATTGGAGTTGAAGACAATACGCGTCGCATCATGATTGATGCGTGGACGAGCCTCGGATGATGGAAAATTGGTGAGGTTGATCGGGTCACTTACTAAATCAGACATCGAATAAATTTCCCAATTTCCATCGCGATAAGATTGAAAAACAACTCGCTGCCATTGATAGAAGTCTTCAGGAGCTTCAGGGACTGGAACATGGTTATTCGAAGCTTGCCCATTCGTTTCCACCACATGTAGAAAGGCAGGCTGCTCCTCATCTTGAAATACTGGTTTGACAGGCTTCGGAGGTTCTTGCGTCTGAGCTAAAACCGGCCAAATTGTGCCAACCCCTAAAAGGAAAGAAGCCACAATCATTCCAATGGTAAGTGCTGATTTTTTAGACATTTTTGACCCTCCAAAACCAAAAATTATTCGGTTATCCTTTTCACTGATACCGCCACATTTTCATGCGTGATCTCCGACTTCCCCTCCTCTATCACTTGTTTATCACCCTCAGCCTCACCGACGGAAAAAACCTCGCCGCATACAGATAACTCTCCCGCGTCCCGTCCATCGGCTGGTCGCTCCAGCGGCCCCAGACTTTGTCCATGCTGGGGTGGCGTTTGGAGACCGTCATCATAAATTCCGCCGCTTCTTCCGGCGGGGCCGGCTCCGCGACGGCGGTAAACTTGCGCCGCCCCACCTGCACCGTGACGTTGGGATTGCGCAGGACATTTTTGTACCAATCGGTTTTGCCGCCCCAGCCAGGGGAAACACGATACGAATCATCCCGCGGATTGTACACATATTCGAGCGGCGTGTGACGCTGCTTGCCGGTTTTCCGCCCGATCGTGGTCAGCAGCAGGAAGCGTTTTTCGAGCAACCACCCTAAGCCAAGTTTATAGTACAGCACAGGGATTTTGAAAATCCACTTGAATATCGGCCCGACGCCATCCTTCGGGGTGAGGCGGCCCAGAATTTCAACCTCCATCCACACAGAAATGCGCTCGCCCAGGCCGATTTCCGCCATATCACACCTCCGTCAGCGGCCAGTTCGGCAGCACATCCATATCCAGCGAGTCGCGCTGGCCTGCCGCGTAGCGGTAGTATCCCGCCCCAGCGATCATGGCTGCGTTGTCGGTACATAAAGAAATATGCGGAATGTACACCGGTACAGTGGAACGCAGCTTCACCGATTCACGCAGAGCCTTATTGGCTGAGACGCCGCCCACCACAAGAATCGCTTTGGCCCCATAATGTTCGGCAGCCTTCATGGTCTTCGTCACCAATGCGTCTACCACCGCAGCCTGGAAACTGGCCGCCAGGTCTGCCACCGGCAGCGAGCTGCTGTGCGCCTCCAGCGCGCGCACCTGGCGCAGTACGGAGGTCTTCAGCCCGCTGAACGAGAAATTCCATGAACCCTCCAGCCAGGAGCGTGGGAATTTGTAAGCCAGCGGGTTGCCTCCCTCGGCGGTTTTCTGGATCAGCGGGCCGCCGGGGTAGCCCAACCCCAACAACCGCGCCACCTTGTCGAAGGCCTCACCCGCCGCGTCGTCCAGCGTAGCCCCAAGCCGCTCGTACTTCAGATGATCGGACATCATCACCAATTCAGTGTGCCCGCCGGAGACGATCAACGCCACAATGGGGAACTGCGGCTCGGCGAACGGCTCCCCATCCTGCCGGTACAGCCAGGCGGAGTAGAGATGCGCTTCGAGATGGTTGATCCCGATCAATGGGAGTCCGCTCCCCAACGACAAGCCCTTGGCGGCGTTCAATCCCACCACGAGCGATCCCGGCAGCCCAGGGCCGCGCGTCGCCGCGATCCCATCCACATCTTCCAGCCGCAGGTGCGCTTGCGCCAGCGCCTGCTCGATGATCGGATAGATCGTGCGAATATGCTGGCGCGAGGCCACCTCCGGATACACACCGCCGAATTGGGCGTGCAAATCCACCTGGGAAGCCACGACCGACGACAGAAACACCCGCCCGTTTTCGATCACCGCCGCGGCGGTCTCGTCGCAAGAGGATTCCACGCCGAGGATGCGGACGGTGGAGGGTGAAGCGTGGGCCGATGGGCGAGGGGCGGTAGCCGAGGGCCGAAGGCCGGAGATCGAAGGGCGAGGCGGGTTATCCATCTTTACCTGTTTACCTGTTTACCAGATTACCTGTTTACCTGCTTACCTGTCTACTTCCCCATCGGCAGCACCAAATCCAGCGGGTAAGGCGCAAAAACCTCCGCCACGCCGTCGGGACGCATCCAAACCGTATCTTCCAGCCGGACGCCGATGCCCTGGTCGGGGTAATACAGCCCCGGCTCGATGGTGAACACCGCGCCGGGCGCCAGCACGTCGGCGTCGCTGGCGGTGACGCCCGAGGCCGGGCGCTCGTGGATGTTCAGCCCCACGCCGTGACCCAAGCTGTGAATATAACCTTCTTGTGCGCCCGGGTCTTGGCGGGTGGTGACATGCCCCATCGCCTCATACAGGTCGCAGACGCGCTCCTGGTAGCGTTTGAACACCACGCCGGACTTCAACTCGCTCATGATCGTATCGAAAACAGAGCGCACCTGCTCGTACTGCTTCAGCGCCGCGTCGGGAGCGTAGCCCAGGCACCATGTGCGGGTGAAATCGTAATAATAGCCGCCGCCTTGCTCACAGGGGAAGATATCGTAGACAATGGTCTGGCCCAATTTCAGCACGTCGGCGGGATTTCCGGAGCTGTGTGGGACGGCGGAATCGCGCCCGATGGCGAAGATGGTTCCCTCGGGGTTTTCCGCGCCCCGTTCGGCCAGCCAAAGATTGATGCGGGATTTGACATCCCCAATGGTGAGCGGCGTCCCATCGGGCTTGATCACCACCTCGTTACGTGTCTTGTGCCCGGCGACAAAATCCGCCGTCTGCGCCACAACCGCGGTGGTGATCTGCCCCATCTTGCGGATGCGGGCAATTTCGTTTTCATCCTTCGTCATTTGGGCTTCCATGAGCAGGGTGTTGCCCGTTTCGCCGACGAAGGTCAGCCCGGGCATGGCGGCTTGCAGCGCGTTGAGCAGCGCGAACGTCCCGCCAATCTCGACCTTGCCGTAGACGACCACCCGCCCGGCAGTGACGCCGCAATCGGCAAACATTTGTTGGAAACGGGCAGTGGAGGCTTTCAGCGAATCGCCGTTGAACTGTTTGAGCAGTTCCATTGGCTTGTAATCGTCTATGAGCCTGGTCGCCAGGCCAGTTTTGGCGGCTTCGTCGCGTTCCATCGTGCGGCAGAAGAGCACGGGCGGCGCGCCGCGCTTCTTGAGCAGCTCGCCGGTGAAGTGCCCGCCGCCGGTCAGGTACATCATGGCGGGGTTGTGGTCGCCCGGCCCGAAGGCCAGCAGGGCGTCGAAGTTGTGAGCTTGCATCAGGGAATCGAGATCGGTTTTCATGGGGTCTCCGGGTTATGGTTGGAAATCAGGTTTTCAAAACTTGAAGCTTTTCACATCGGGATCAGCGAACAGGGTTTCTGTGAAACGGGTATGATTTTTGGGCGAGCCAAAGACATCCCAGATGCAGATCATCTCCTCGCCGGATTTGATGCGCTTGCGGCTCATCACCCGCAGGCGGCACTGTTTGAAGGCAGATTCTATTTGCTCGCACTTTTCAAGCTGAAGCGGGAGCACTACTTCGTACATACGCTCCTCACGGGCGTTGTCAATCCAGTGCTCGAAGCCTGGGAAAAACCATAAAACGATCATCATCACCACTGCCGTGGCTCCCGCCAACACATACTGGCCGCTGCCGATGCCCATCCCGATGGCTGCGGTCAGCCAGATGATCGAAGCCGTGGTCAGGCCGAGGACGCGCCCGCCATCTCGCAGCAGCACACCCGCCCCCAAGAAGCCGACGCCGGTGACGATATTGGCAGCCACGCGCCCGGGATCTTTATCGCCGGCAATTTTCACCGAGAGAATGGTGAACAGCGCCGAGCCAACGCAGATGAAAATGATGGTGCGGAATCCGGCGGCTTTGTCGCGGTATTCCCGCTCCAAGCCGATCAGCCCGCCGGCGAGGATGGACAAAAGCACTTTGATGAGGTCTTCGGGGAGTATGGTCATGGGTTACCTGTTTTAAAAGAGAATGGGCGAATATTGCGAATGCTTTTTAATAAATTCGCGTCATTCGCTCATTCGCGAAATTCGCGTTTCAAACTTTCTATTACCATCCGCTCATCCTCTACCGCCACCGTCCTCGGGTCGAGCAGGATGCGGTCGTTCTCCAGGCAGGCGATGACCGGTGGGCGCGCAACCCGCAAGCGGGCCATGAAGCGGGTAGGGTGCGGGACAGCCAGCGACAGCACGAAAGTGGGCAGGGTCTCACCCGGCAGGCTGCCGCCGCCCACGGTGGACTGGCTGGCGACGACTTCACCAAACCCAATCGCTTCACGCCAGCTTTCGGCGCGGGCGCGGATCGTCTCGATGGGGGTGGAAATCATGCGCCAGATGGGAATTTCGCGCTCGGCTTCGTCTTTGAGGTAATGGAGCAATGTGGCAGTGAGCGCCGCCAGGCACAGCTTGTCGGCGCGGATGGCCCGCGCCAGCGGGTGCTTTCTGAGCTTCGCCACGAGATCGGCTTTCCCGACGATGATGCCGGCCTGCGGGCCGCCGAGCAGCTTATCGCCGGAGAAACAGACCAGGTCCGCGCCGGCCGCCAGGGATTCTTGCAGCGTGGGTTCGTGCGCCATCCCGTAGCGGGCAGTGTCCAGCAGCGTCCCGGAGCCGAGGTCATCCACCAATGGGAGACCGGCGCGGTGAGCGACCGTCGCCATCTCAGCGAGGGTGGGTTCGCTGGTGAACCCGATGATACGGAAATTGGAGCGGTGAGCGCGCAGCACCAGGGCAACCGACGGCTCTTCGAGCGCCTGCTCGTAATCGGCGAGATGCACGCGGTTGGTGGCGCCCACTTCGATCAGCTTCGCGCCGGACTGCTTCATCACGTCGGGCACGCGGAAGCCGCCGCCGATCTCGACAAGCTGAGAGCGGGCGATGACCACACTTTTGCGCCGCGCCAGCGCGGTGAGCGTCAGCAGAACCGCCGCAGCATTGTTGTTGACCACCAGCGCCGCCTCGGCCCCGGTAAGCCGCCGCAGCAGCGCTTCGGCGTGGATCAGCCGCGAGCCGCGCTGGCCTTTGGCAACGTCGAATTCGAGGTTGGAATAGCCCAGGGCGGCTTCCTGTACTGCCTGGATAGCCGCGCGGCTGAGCGGGGCGCGGCCCAAATTAGTGTGAAGGATCACGCCAGTGGCGTTGATGACAGGGAAAAGGGTGGGAGTCGTCCAGTTTTCTAATTGTTGCTGGATGCGGCGGAGCAGCTCGCCCTCGTCGGGCAGTGATTCCCCCTGGGAAAACCTCGCCCTCGCCAATTCCAGCTCGCCCCGGATGGCGTCCACGGTCAGCGGGCGGCCGTATTGCGCGATCATCTCCACCGCCAGAGAGGTCTGAAGGAGGCGATCAACAGAGGGGAGAGAGCGTAGGTCAGTCATAGGCGTAAAACGTAAAACGTAAGGCGTGAGCGCAGCCCATTACGTTTTACGCATCACGTTTTACGTCACGGTTTCCACTGGCTTTTCTCACGGAACCGCAGCAGCACTTCGATGAGCGCCAGCCCGAGCGCCAGCAGCAGGGTGAGCGTGGGGGTGAGCACCCGTCCGATTTGCAGCCAGGCCAGGGTGGGGAAATACACTCCGAACCACAGGCTCTCGCGCAAAACGACGCCAACGGTGGCGGGCGGCTGGCCGGAGAAGCGAATGTTAAGGAATGCGACGAACGGCAGCACCGTGCCGGTGACCGCCATCACGCCGAGGAAGAAGAACAGCCAGCGCGGCCAGAGTGTGGGCAGGGTGTTAAGCACCAGCCCGGCCAGCCCGCCCCAGCCGACCAGGAACAGGATCAGGCTGGCGGGGAGTACGGAGACGATCGAGGGGGATTTGGTTTCCATGCGTCTATCCGGTGAGTGGGTTGCCCTGATTCTAACACAGGCATCCAGAATGGGACGCGGATAAACGCAGATATGGGTAAAACGAGAATGATAAAGAGATAGAAAGTTGTTACCCCATAATCAATGTCAGCTATTCCTTGCTAGGACTCTCCCATTGTCCGTAGAATTGCTGTAACTTTCTGCTTCAAATCAGGTAGATCGTTTTCGACAGCCGACCATACGATATCCAAATCAATATCGAGGTAGCCATGTACCAGTACATGACGCATCCCAGCGATCTTGCCCCAGGGGATTTCAGAGTGCTCAGTCTGGATTGTTATCGAGAGACGATTGGCAGCCTCGCCGATAATTTGCAGGTGATGAACGACCCATACCTGGAGCATAGGTTCACCCTCAAAAGCCACCCGGTTTCGGCCAACTTGCAGTTCGATTTTCTCGATTGCTTCCAGAATATCGAAAAGCCTTTCCCGATCGCTTCTCATAACAGAATGGCCTCCCTCAGCACCCGATCACGGATTCGAGAGCGCAACCCCTTCTCTGTAACTACGTCCACTTGAACACCCAACAATTGCTGTAGATCAACCAATAGACCGCCTAAATCGAAAAGACTGCGTCCGGGTTCCATTTCAACCAGAAAATCAATATCGCTGTCAGGTCGGGCTTCGCCGCGCGCCACCGAGCCGAAGATACGCACGTTGCGCGCGCCATACTTCGCACTGATTTGAAGAATCTCTTCCCGCCTGGTTTTCAAAAGCTCTTCTACACTCATAGGCTCACAATCGGATTCGATATGCAACACCGCTTGTTTTCTGGGATTATAGCACGAAAGAACTATGGTTCTTCCGGATTCGACCTCATTACCCATTCGGCTGCCCACCCCAATCTACTTTCTCACAATTGGCAGATAAACGACCGGCAGCAACCCGCCAAATTCCACTGCGCCGATATCGCAGGCGTCGGGGCGCGAGGCGTAGCGCTGATCGCGCGCCGGGCAGACCGGCGTTGCAGCGTTGATCAATGGGCTGCCAGCTTGCGGCATGTGGAAAAAAGTGTAGGTTTGCGGTACTACGACGAGCGGCCCCAGCATCGGATCCAGACCAACCCCCTGCTGGTCGCCGGCTCCCGCCAGGCCGCAGCTATTGTCGTTCGAGAAGTTGCCGCCCAGCGAGGTGGGCAGCGTTCCGTCGCCATCGCAGTTGAGCTGGCTGAGATTATCGAGCACCACGTTGTGAAGACGCATTATTTCACCGCTGCCGAAGTTATTGACGCCGTTGGTGTTATCCTTGATCGTGACGTTTTTTAGCTCGATCAGTCCATTGTTATACACACCGCCGCCCACATCGGTGGCGGTATTGGAACTGATCGTGGTATTCACCACTTCCACAAAACCGCCAGTATCCACTTGTGGCCCGGCGGACGTGGACAGGCCGCCGCCGCTGGACGTGGCTGTGTTCTGGGTGATAGATGAGTTTTCGATGCGCAAGTGCGTGTTGAAACGACTGATGCCGCCGCCAGTGGCGGCAGAGTTGCCGTTGATGATCGAGTTGGTCACCGTGACGACGGTGGTTTCCATGTTCATGTAAAGCCCCCCGCCCGATAGCGTAGCTGTGTTTTGGTTGAAGGAAGTATGCTCGATGATGGTTTGCGCGTTGATCACCGAGCCGCCAATATAAACTGCCCCGCCATACCGGGCCGCGTTGAGGCTGAAATAGTCGCCATACAGCGTCATCGTCCCCAGGTTGGCGATTGCGCCGCCATAACCAATCGCTGAGGATGCCGTCGGGGTGGAATTCCCAATGAGATTGGCGCTGACCAGGATCAACGTTCCCCCGCTGTTGTAGATCGCGCCCCCATCGAATTGCGCCGTGTTATCGGTGATGGTTACGAAACCCTGTTGGTCTCCACTGATCGTGGCGGTCGCACCCGAAGAGAGATACAGCCCGCCGCCGTAACGCGCCGTGTTGACTGAAAGGCCGCCCCCGATGAAAGTCATCTCGGACTGTGAGCCGAGCCAGATCGCGCCGCCGTAACCCAACGTG
>DYIZ01000177.1 GCA_020723385.1 Candidatus Aquidulcis sp. | reverse complement strand
CCTGCACCCCGCCATCGCCGAGACCGCCCGCGCCCTGGCCCCCGCCGCGGCGCTGTCCGCCGCCGATTGGGAGCTGGGCGACTACTGGAAAGCGGTGTTCATGCACGGCATAAAAACCGAGCTGCAGGGCGGCGGGCGGTTGGTGGTGACAGGCGGCAAGCACGCCGCCGTTTACTTGCTGCGCACCGCCCGATGGGAAGAAGTCGGTGCTTTACTGGAGCGCGTCATCCAGCGCGACAGCACCCCCGCCACCATCGCCTTTGCCCTGCCCGCCCTGCGCCAGATTGCTGAGGCTACGAAAGACTCAGAGTTGGAGTTTGGTATTGCGGTGGGGCTTACGAATGCACTATTTGCAGCCAAACGTTTTGATGAGGCTGAGCGAATGGAGCGCGATGTGATCGCCCGTTGCGTGGCGCGAGGAAACTATCGGCAAGCATCCGCTAACACCGGAAATCTCATTAATTTGCTCATGGTACTCGGCCACAGCGAAGAAGCCCTGCCGCTAGCTGAGGATGTGGCCGATTATACCTGCCGCGCAGGTTTAGGCCCGTGGTCGCAGTTGATGGCTGAAGGCTTACGTTTGCAACTTCTAAACGCCCTTGGGCGCTACGCTGAAGTGCTGGAAGCAGTTGAACGCCTCCGTCCGGAGATAGGTTCGTTGCCTGAAGTGAGCGCCGCTGAGGAAATTGCCACCCCGTGGAATGTACGCGAATCGCTACTCAATATTGGTCTTGCCGCTGCAATGGGATTGGAGCAGTGGCAGACCATGCTGACTCTCAATGCGGAAATCTTTCACTACCAAGAGGCCCGCGGCGCAAGCGCGATAGAACTGGCCCACATGCGTTTCAACGACCACGGTCCGCTCATCAGGATGCATCTCTACAGTGAAGCGCGCCGTTTGCTTGAAATCTGCCGCGCCGTCTTCGAGCAGAACCGTGATCTTCCTGGTTTAGGAAAAGTCTTTTCCGCCTTGGCCGATCTGGAAGAAAAGGATAATCACTACGATCAGTCAATTCATTTTGAGCAGATTGCACTGCGCTACAAATATCAGGTGGGTGAGCCTGGGGACTGCTCCATTAGCCATAACAACTTGGCAGAGTATCTCCATCGCCTTAAACAGCCCGCTACAATCAGTCTGGCTCACCGCCTGGCTGCAGCGGTTATCAGTTTGCAAACCGGTTCGGGTATATTATTGCGCCGTATTAACGGTATTGCCACCTCCCCGCTTCCACGGCAGCCGCCCTCCTTCGCCGAGGTGGTTGCTACCGTCGAGCAGATCGAGGGTGTGCGCTTCGCGGCCCTGTTCAGCCGCCTGCCCGCCCGCGCCCCGGATGGGGAGGCGGCCATTGCGGCGGTGTGGGAGATGGTGGGGAGGGAGCAGGGGAAAAGGGAGGAAGGGAAAAGGGCGCGTGAAGCGGCGCTGGCGCAGATGCCGCCCGCCATCCTCGAAGCCATCCAATCCGGCGATGAAGCCCGATTCAGGGCCGCGTTGGAAAAGTTGCCCCCCGAAGAACAGCAAGCCGTTTTTTCGCAACTGGAGGCGCTCATGCGGCAGGCAGGCGCACCGATGGAGACGCAAGCCGGGCCAGACATGGAGAAAATCCTGCAAGAGTTCGAGCCGCTGCTGCGCGGCATCGCCGCGGTGGCCAATGGGGACGATGCCCGGCGCACCGAGATCGAGGCAGCCTTGCCGGAGTATGAGAAACACGGCTGGCATTTGATGGGGCCGGTTATTTCTCTCTGGCATGGCGAGCGCGATCTCGCTGTGCTGACGGAGGGTCTCGACGCCAGCGACGCCCGGCTGGTACAGCGCATCCTCGACTACATCGGCGCAGCGCAGGATGATAACCCAACGGCGGCGTAACAACCTGCGAGAATCCGCTAATCTTCGCTGATCTGTTTTTATTCGCGTAGATTGGCGAAGATTAGCGGATTTTTCCTTCAGTAACCGGGGTGGGCTGCGAAGTCTCCAGCATTTTGGCGGCTATCTCTTTGAATAGCTTGGCGGCGGTCATCGCAGTCAGGCGCGCTTCCACACGCGGGTTGAACTCGACGATGTCCGCGCCGACGATGGGGGCGCGCAGCCCCTGGATGACGCCGAGCGCCTGCCGGGTGGAGAAGCCGCCCGGCTCCCAGTGGGAAATCCCCGGCGCGTAGGCCGGGTCGAGGCAGTCCATATCGAACGAAAGATACAGGGGCGTGTCGAATTCGAAGGCCAGATCGTCGCGCCAATACCGCATCTCGATCATTTCCACGCCGAACTTGTCGGCCTGCTGGCGCTGGTGACCGTTCATGGTGCGGATGCCGATCTGCACCAGCCGCGCCGCCAGGCCGGCTTCCATGATGCGGGCGAACGGGCAGGCGTGTGAGCGGCGGTTGCCGTTGAAATCATCGTACAGATCGGGGTGCGCGTCGAAGTGGAGGATGCTCAGCCGGGGGTAACGCGCCGCCATCGCCTTGACGATGGGGAAGGTGACGGCATGGTCGCCCCCCAGGCTCAGGGGGCGCAGCCCGTGATCCAGCAGCCGGGTGATGGCGGCCTCGATCTCGACAGCCGTATCCCGGCCCGGCGAGGGCTGGATATCCCCGGCGTCGGCGAACAGACCGTCCGCGCCCAGGTTGGTTCCGTTTTCGCTCCACAGGTTGGACGAGTCGGAATGGAAGGCCGCCCGGATGAGCGGCGGCGCTTCCGCCGCGCCGCGCTGGTAGGATGAGTTTTCGTCGTCAGCGATGCCCAGCACGCCGAGGCGGGCGTTCGGATTTGCGATGAATTGTTCCCAGGTTTGCATAGCATTTGCCTTCTGTGGATACTCTCGGGGCATTGGATTTTGGCGGGATGCACCCCGTATTTGTGGGCCGGATTGCCAATCCGGCTTACAGATGAGCGGTCATAGCGGATGCATCTGTTGCTGTAGTATATATCGAAACCGTTGGAAGGGGCAGCCAACCCAAATTTTTTCCAAATCACTTCTTAACGATTTCTGAACAGGTCGTTGTTATCCTTACGAATAGATCCAACACGGATCAAACTATAAAAAGGAGAACAACTATGAACCGTAAAAAGATTATTGGTATTTTATCCATCGGAGCGCTGGCGGTCGCTGCGGCTTTTGGCGCTGTAGCGTACCGCTCGGCCAGCGCAGCCACACCCGCATCCGCCGCTTCGGCCAGCGATTTCGTCGCTCAGATGGGCAAGGGTTTTGGCGGCGATTTCCACGGCGGCTACAGCGACGAAGATCTCGCCAGCGCCCTGGGTATCACCGTAGACGAGCTGACTGCCGCCCGCCAGACAGCCAATGAGGCCGCGCTGGCCCAGGCGGTCGAGCAGGGCCTCATCACCCAGGCGCAGGCCGACGAGCTGAAGACCGACGGCTCGGCTTTCCCCTTCGGGGGCCGCTGGAGCGGTTGGATGAACCAGAACGGCATTGATTTCGATGTCATCCTGGCAGACGCGCTGGGCATCTCTGTCGAAAAGTTACAGGCGGCTTACGCGACAGCTTTCAACGCCCACATTGACCAGGCTGTAGCCGACGGCAGCCTGACGCAAGAGCAGGCCGACCTTATGAAAGGCCGCTATGCCCTCGCCAATGATCAGGGCTTCCAGGATTCGATGCAATCGGCCTATGAGGCCGCTATCGAAGAGGCTGTGACAAATGGCGTCATCACCCAGGCGCAGGCAGACCTGATCTTGCAGAACCAATCTGGCATGGGCTTTCACGGTTTCGGTGACTTCGATGGGATGCGCGGCCCTGGCGGGCCAGGCGGCCCCGGCGGGCATGGGCATCACGGCGAGTGGAGCGACAGCGACGATCAAACAACAGTCCCCACCACGACGCCGTAACAATCACCGGGGACGTTGATCTCCGGAAACGTCCCTGATAATGTCAAGGGGAGCATCCGCTCACTCCTCCCGGATGCTCCCTCCCCCTTTCCCTTATCCCCTATCCCCTGCCCATCGGTGATACAATCCCTTTGGGAAGCAGCTTATGACGAAAAAGATACTGGTCGTTGACGACAAAGCCGAATTGCGCACCCTCCTGAAATCTTATCTGACCCAGGAGGGCTTCGATATTTCCACAGCCGCCGATGGGCAGCAGGCGCTCTACGTCGCCCGCAGCGAAAAACCCGACCTGATCATTCTCGATTTGATGATGCCGGAGATGGGCGGCTACGACTTCATGCGGGTCTACAGCCGCGAGGCCGAAACCCCGGTCATCATCCTGACCGCCAAGCTCGAAGAGAACGACAAAGTGCTTGGGCTGGAATTGGGCGCGGACGATTACGTGACCAAGCCCTTCAGCCCGAGGGAGCTGACCGCCCGGGTGAGAGCGGTCTTGCGCCGGGTAGAGAAACATCACGAGGAACAGCCCATCCTGAGAGCAGGGGAGCTGTGCCTCGACAACGCTGGCCGGCTGACGACGGTCGCCGGCCGCCCGGTTGACCTGACCCCCTCCGAGTTCGACCTGCTGGCGACGCTGATGTCCGCCCCCGGGCGCGTCTTCTCCCGCCTGGAATTGCTCGAACGCCTGCAAGGCACAGCTTACGAGGGCTACGAGCGCACCATTGACGTTCATGTCCGTAACTTGCGCACAAAAATCGAGGCGGACCCCTCCGAGCCGCGTTACATCGAAACGGTCTACGGGATCGGCTACCGCTTTGCTATCCGGGATTGACCCGGTCGAGAGATATCATGCGTTCGATCACATTCAAGCTCACGCTTGCCTTTCTGCTGGTTGGGGTGACCGGTTCGGTTCTGGTGGCGATCATCGTCCGGCAGCGCACGCAGTCTGCATTCAACCAATTCGTCCAGGACCGAGAGCAGGTATGGCTGGCTGAGAATTTGATCCTTTATTATCAAACCTACGGTACCTGGGATGGCCTGACGATCATTCCCCAGCCGGCTGTGGGCGGCCCGCCTTCGCATGACAATAAAAGCGGTTGGGATCTTCGCCGTGAGTGGGCTGGCTTACAAGTGGTTGGCGTGGATCGGACGGTGGTTTTTAGCGCCGAGCCGGATCAGGTTGGCAATACTATCTCCGCTGCTGATCTTAAAGACGCCATCCTGCTCGAATCCAATGGCGAGACCATCGGCTGGCTGATCCTGTCGCCCAACCCGCGTGAATGGATCCCCGACTCGCCGGAGGGGCTTTTCCTGAGAAATGTCAACAGCGCCGCACTGGCCAGCGCGCTCATCGCCGCCGCACTGGCGTTCACCCTGGGCGGCGTGCTGGCTTTTACGATGACCCGCTCGCTGCGGGAATTGACCGAGGCGACCGTCGAGATCGCCAAAGGCAAGCTGGGAATGCAAGTCAAAGTCCGCACGAAGGATGAGCTGGGCGAGCTGGCGACATCTTTCAACCGGATGAGCCTCGATCTCGAACGAGCTACACAAGCCCGCCGCCAGATGACCGCCGACATCGCCCACGATTTGCGCTCCCCCTTGAGCGTGATCGGCGGATACACGGAGGCGCTCAGTGACGGCAAGCTGCCCGGCGATCCCGAAATCTACAACATTCTGCACCAGGAAACGAAGCACCTCAACCGCCTGGTGGATGATCTGCGCACCCTGTCGCTGGCAGACGCCGGTGAGCTGCCGCTCATTCAGCAAGAAATCAGCCCGAGGACGGTGCTGGAGCGGCTGGCTGCCCGGCACTCGATGGCGGCTCAACAAAGGCAGATTTCTCTCCAATTGGATGCCGCCCCAGATTTGCCCAACATCACGATTGATGTCGAGCGCATGGCGCAGGTGTTCGACAACCTGATTTTGAACGCTTTCCGTTATACACCCGAGGGGGGAGCAATCTGCCTGAAAGCGTGGGCCGAAGGCGGCGCAGTGTCCATGCAAGTCCAGGATAATGGCAGCGGCATCGCGCCCGAAGATATGCCCTATATTTTCGACCGGTTTTATCGCGGGGACTCCGCCCGCCAGCTGACCGGCGAGTCCGGGCTGGGGCTGGCGATTGCGCGCTCCATCGTCGAAGCCCATGGGGGGACGATCTCGGTGGTGAGCGAGTTGGGCAAGGGGACGACGTTCACACTCAGATTTTCGTAAGTTCTGGCTATTAAAGAGTTTTGACGTCGCTCGAGACGCCGTTTAGCGTCCCGAGCGGCGTTTTTGGTCCCCATTGAAAGGAAGATCAAAGAGGGGCTGATCTGTACCTTAATACTTTCCAAACAGCGAGCCAACAGTTTCTTCAAAACACTCCGGTAAGATAGCTTCGGGTTCGAGGGAATTCAGAGCCGCACTGGCTCCGACTCGTAATCCCCGCGAAAATGCGGAAAATCATCTTCTTACCGGAGAGTTTCAACGTGAAAACACACAAACCACAAACCCACTGGATGATTGACGCGGCATTATTTGCCGGTTTCCTGGTTTCATTCTGGCTCGATCTGACCGGCGTTTCGCTGCACCAATGGCTGGGCGTCGCTGTCGCGGCGCTGGCCGGGTATCACCTGCTGGCCCATTGGAATTGGGTTGAAGCAGTCACAGCCCGCCTTTTCGGGCAGACTTCCGGCCAGGCACGCCGTTATTACCTGGTGGATGCCGGTGTATTGGCAGGTTTCCTCACAATCCTGGCTACCGGCCTGGTCATCTCAACCTGGCTGGCGCTCCCCCTTGGGAATTATGCCGCCTGGCTGAACGTTCACATCGTCGCTTCGATCGTTACGGTGGGGCTGGTTGTCTTGAAGATCGGGATGCACTGGCGCTGGATCGCGGCGACTGCCCGGCGCATCGTCTCGCCGCCGGCGCCCGCCGGGAAAACTGCTCCCGTGCGGCCCGCTCCAGCCGCCGGGCGGCGCGAATTTCTGAAGCTGATGGGCATCGTCGGGCTGGCGGCTGCCCTCGCCGCCAGCAATACACTCGATAGCTTCACAAATGTACAAGGCGAAGAATCCGTAACCGAGGAGTCCAGCGCCACATCATCTAGCCAAAGCTCATCCTCAAAAACGGCGGTTTCGGGCAGCCAATCTTCGACGGCGTGCGTCATCCGCTGCAACCGGGGCTGCGCTTTCCCCGGTCACTGCCGCAAGTATGTGGACTCGGATGGTAATAACCGCTGCGACCTTGGCGAATGCGCGTAATGGTTTGATCCAAACAATTCCCCCATCAGTTCTTAATGATTTGCAAACAATCCCCTTTTATACTTGGGACTGTATGAATAAGACCGCTTACGTCTGTTTCGGAGGTTTCTAATGTCTGTAAAAACGAATCTTTGGGTGGATACCGCTATCTTCGCCGCTTTTTTGATAACCTTCGAGCCTGCCCTGACCGGGATCGCCATCCACGAATGGCTCAGCCTGGCGCTGGCGGCAACCCTGATCGTCCATCTGGTGCTGCATTGGGACTGGGTGATCAAGGTCGGAATTCAGTTTTTTCGCAAGTTGTTTCACGCCTCACAGCTGGACTTCATTGTGGACGCAGTGTTGTTTGCAGCGTTTGTGCTGGTTATGTTGAGCGGTATCCTGATCTCCAAAAGTGTGCTCCCTGTATTGGGGATCCAGCCAAATGCTTCCCAGGCCTGGCGCTTTCTGCACTCGTGGTCAGCCGATGTGTGCCTGGTCATGACCGCTTTGCATTTTGCCCTGCACTGGAAGTGGGTTGTCAATGCAATCAAGCGATATGTTGCGACCCCATTAGGCCGGATACTTTCCCCCCGCAAAACGCAACCCACCCCGGCGGTTGTCACCGTCGAGAAAGAGTGAGCGAAATCAGGCTATGAGGAGGTCGAGATGATCAAAGGATTTGTGCGTTTTTTCGTCATTTTATTGGCAGCGTGCCTGGTAGCGTTTGGGATGTATTGGGTTGTCCAGAAGAATCCAGCACTGGTGGGGGCTAATGCGGCCCTGGAGGGGCATGAGGGCAGAGGGTTTTCTGGCGGCGAGCGTGAGAGCTTTGTTCCCCAGGAAAGTTCTTCGAAGGGCGCACCCCCAGAGGGTTTCGGCGGCAACGGTTTCCGGGAGCGGGATCATGATTTCGATGGCGGGCTGGCGGTGCTCCCTGGTTTGGCCGGCGTCTTGCGTAATCTTGGTATCATTGCTGCTTTCACAGTGGCAGTGTTCGTCATGAAAAAGGTGTTTGATTTCCTATCCCGGCTGCTCTCTCGCCGTCGAAAACCGCAAATGGCGTGAAATCCAACCGGCTAACTTGGTGGTAATAAAGTTTTGCAAGGAGGTCGAAATGTCTTGGAAACGTATCTTTTACGCAGCGTTTGTTGTCATAGTGGCCGGAATATCGGCGCTATCCGGTGTAGTGGCAGGCGGCGTGGCGGTCTACGGCGCGGTGCGCCAGAGTCAATCCTCCGCCGCCCCGGCGTTGAGCGTCGTCCCGGTCAGCAGCCCATCGCAGGCGATCACAGTCAGCACAACCGATATCGAGACCACCATCACCCAGGCGGTGCAGAGCGTCGGGCCAGCAGTGGTCACCGTGGTGGGAACGATCCCCGGCCAGATGACGTTTTTCGGCCCCACCGGCGACCAGACGGTGAGCGGCAGCGGCGTCTTCATCACCGCGGATGGCTACATCCTGACCAACAATCACGTGGTTGCCGATACGACCGAGCTGTCGGTAGTGCTCTCGGACGGCGCCGAGCGCAAGGCGACTATCGTCGGAACTGATCCGTATGCGGACCTGGCAGTGCTGAAGACCGATGGCCAGGCTCCGGCAGTCGCTGTGCTGGGCAACTCGGATGTGCTGAATCCCGGCGAGACGGTGATCGCCATCGGCTCGCCGCTGGGTGAGCTGAAGAATACCGTTACCGTGGGTGTGGTCAGCGCCACCGGGCGCTCGATTGACACCGGCGATGGATATCAGATCGAAGGCTTGATCCAGACCGATGCCGCTATCAACCAGGGCAACTCTGGCGGGCCGCTGGTGAACCTGGCAGGCCAGGTGATCGGCCTGAACACGCTGGTGGTGCGCAGCAGCGGAACGGGAGCCGTGGCCGAGGGGCTGGGCTTTGCCTTGCCGATCAACACGGCGCGGGCTGTGGCTGAACAGATCATCCAAAAAGGCTATTTCTCGCGTCCATATCTGGGCGTCAGTTGGCAGGCGATCTCGCCATACATCGCCGCCCGTTACAACCTGCCCGTCGAATGGGGCGTGTACGTGACCGGCGTGGACTCTGGCAGCCCGGCGAGCAGCGCCGGCCTACAGCGCGGCGACATCATCACCGGCATCGGCGACATGACGCTGGACGAAGTGCACACCTATATCAACACCCTGTTCCAGTACCAACCGGGCGATACGGTGAAAGTGACATTTGTCCGCGGCCGCCAAACAATCGAGGCGACGGTGACCCTGGGCGATTCGGCGGCGCGGTGAAAGGATAGACCTCACAGGTTTAAAAAACCTGTGAGGTCTGTCAGCAAATCGGGTAAAATCCTGGCTATCCTGGACATCCCTGTTCGTTCCCTACTGACGAGGCACTCATGACCCCTGACGCACTGACCCGTGAACAAATTCTCTCTGCCCTGAAAGATGCGCTGGAACCGCTGGATTTTACCCATGCCATGTGGGAAGGCGGTGCGGCCTCCTGGGGCCGCGTGGACCAATGGTCCGACATTGACCTGCAGGTGGATGTGGCTGACGAGCGAGTGGAAGACACCTTCACCGTCATCGAGCGCACGCTCTCAGCTCTCTCGCCCATCGAGCTGATCTATCGCACGCCGTCCCTGCCGTGGCCCGGCATCTTCCAGAAATTCTACCGGCTGCGTGACGGAGGCCCCTTTTTGCTGGTGGATACCGCCATCATCCAGCACAGCGCAACCGACAAGCTGCTCACCCCCGAAATCCACGGCCCGGCGATATTCTATTTCGACAAGTCAGGCGTCGCCAACATCCCACCGCTGGATATGGAGAAATGGCAGGCGCGCCTGCGTGAGCGGGCCGCAGCGCTGCGTTTATCCTTTGATATGTTTCAGTCTATGACTCTAAAAGAGTTGAACCGGGGCAACTGGCTGGAGGCGCAGGCCTTTTACCAGGGATACACCCTGCGTCCGTTGGTGGAGGCGCTGCGTATCCATTACCAGCCCACTCGCTACAACTTCCATACCCGCTACGTGAATTACGAGCTGCCCCCAGAAGTCGTTCAACGGCTGGAGCGGTTATATTTCGTTCGTGACGGCGAGGACATCCGCGTCAAACGCGCTGAGGCGGAAGCGTGGTTCCACGAAATTATAGAATGACATTGTGCAATTCGAGGTACTTCATTCGAATAATCAAAGAACCCCCGCTCGAATTGAGCGGGGGTTCGATGTTTTATGAAGGTATATTACGTGTTCTCTTTTACTTCCCTCGACTGCGAGTGGCCACATCGAAGATGACTGCTACCGCCAGCACAGCGCCGCGTGCCATATACTGGTAGGAGATGCCGATGCCCATCAGGTTCATCCCGCTTGTCAGCGACATCATCACCAAGGCGCCGATGATCGAGCCGACCACCTTGCCGACACCGCCGGCTGCCGAGACACCGCCAACGTAGGCCGCGGCGATGGCGTCAAGCTCCCACAGCGACCCGGCTGTGGTGGTAGCCGATTGCAAGCGGGAGGCGAATAAAATGCCCGATAGCGCTGAGAGCATCCCCATCGAGCCAAATACCACATAAATGATTTTCTTGACGCTGATGCCGCTCAATTCCGCCGCTTCAGGGTTGCCGCCAACGGCGTAAATATGACGTCCAAGCACCGTCTGCGAGGCGATGAAGTTATAGAGAAGCACCACGATCAACACCACCACTGCTGTCCACGACAAACCCTGGTAGCCAGCCAACAGCCATGTGACGCTGCCGATCAAAACTGACATAAAGGCCAGCTTCAAGATAAAGAGGTTCATCGGCAGAACTTCAAAGTTGTAGGCTTGCTTCTTTTTACGACTGTTGATCTCGTTGAAGATCAAAAGCACGATCGCCAACATACCGAGGATCAACGTCAGCTTGTGAATACCGGGTAAAAACGTGCTCTCGGCAGGGAAAAGATCGGGGACGAAGCCATTCCCGATGGCGTTGAAGGCTTTATCGGGGATGATGATCGTTCCGGTGCTCTCTGTAACAACCAGGATCGCTCCACGGAATATCAACCACCCCGCTAGCGAAGCCACGAAAGATGGAATTTTCAACTGCGCCACCAGGAAAGCGGTGAGCAACCCGGCCACTACCCCCAGCAGCAGGGTCATGGGGATAACCACATAAACGGGCAACTTCCACTGCGCCATGCCGATGGCAGCAATTGCGCCCAAAAAGCCTCCCAGGAAGCCCACCGACAGGTCAATATGGCGGATCACAATCACGAGTGTCATCCCAACCGCCAGCACAGCAATATAACCCGACTGGTTCACAAGGTTGACGATGTTGCGCGACGAGATGAATGTGCCTTGGGTCGTGATCGTAAAATAGGCCATAATCAGGAATAAGGCAATCCACATGCCATATTCACGAATGTTTTGCTGCAAAACCTTCCTTAGATCTGTGAAGAACGCCATATCAACCTCCTAGTAATTGGTCGCCAGTTGCATAATCTTTTCTTGGGTCGCTTCCTCGATCGGCATTTCCCCTGCGATTTGGCCGCCAGAAACAATATACACCCGGTCGCTCATTCCCAACACTTCGGGTAATTCGGAAGAGATCATAATAATGCTCATCCCCTGCTGAACCAGGCGGCTCATGATGGTATAAATCTCGTACTTTGCGCCCACATCAATGCCGCGGGTTGGCTCATCCAAGATCAACACATCTGGCTGGACGAAGAGCCATTTTCCCAATGAGACCTTCTGCTGGTTGCCGCCGCTCAAATTGCCAACTTTCTGCTCTACGGTCGGTGTTTTTATGTTGAGTGAAGATTTATATTCGTTGGCTACTTTTACTTCGGCGTTTTTATCCACCACGCCGCGATTGGCTATTTTTTGTAGATTGGCAAGGGTGATATTCTCTTTCACATCCTGGATCAAAATCAATCCATCGCCTTTTCTATCTTCTGTCACGTAGGCCACCCCAGAATTAATGGCTTGATGAGGATGTGTGAAGCGCTTCTGCTTCCCCTTCACGAACATTTCGCCTCCGATTCGGAAGCCATCGGGATTCCCAAACAGGCTGAGAGCCAACTCGGTGCGCCCCGATCCCATCAGGCCGGCGAATCCCACAATTTCGCCTTTTTTCAAACTAAAGTTAATATCTTTGAGAATATTTCTTCCAATGGTCGGGTTGTAGGCATTCCAATTTCTCACTTCCATGACAATTTCTCCCGATCGCACATGCTCGCGCCTGGGATAGATGTTGTCAATTTCACGCCCGACCATATGTTTGATCAGCACATTCTCAGATACTTCACCTTTGCGGGCATTCAATGTACAAACGGTTTGACCGTCGCGCAAAACCGTGACCGAGTCGGCAATCCCGATCACTTCTTTCAGCTTGTGTGAAATCAAGACACACGTAACGCCATTACTCCTGAGATCACGCAGCAAGTTGAACAAATTCTCGCTGTCGTCTTCGTTCAAGGCTGCCGTAGGCTCATCCAAAATGAGCAGCTTTACTTCCCGGCTCAAGGCTTTGGCAATTTCTACCAATTGCTGCTTGCCGACTCCTAAATCCTTCACTTTCGTAGCGGGATTTACGTCAAGCCTGACCTTCTGGAGCATTTCACCAGCTTGTTTGATGGTCTCATTCCAATCCACTACGAGGCCATTTTTTCTGATCTCGTGACCGAGGAAGATGTTTTCATACACTGTCATTTCGGGTACCAACGCCAGCTCTTGGTAAATAACAGCGATACCAGCTTTTTCACTATCGTGAATACCCGAAAATTTTTGTTCATCCCCGTTGAATAGGATGCTGCCGGTGTAGGACCCATATGGATAGACCCCGCTCAACACCTTCATCAGCGTAGATTTTCCTGCCCCATTTTCACCGACAAGGCAATGGATCTCACCCTCGGCGACACGAAACGTAACATTGCTCAATGCTTTCACGCCTGGAAATTCTTTGGTAATGTTTTTCATTTCCAAAACTGGCGTGGATTCTGCGGCGTCGTTATGCCGGTAGGGGTACGACCCTGATGAACTTATGTCTTGCTTATCACTGTCCATAGCAGCTCCAGCAATATTGCATAAACAGGAATAGCGATGGTGGATTTCAACCGATAGGTATATTATATCCGCACCATCGCTATTCCTGCATAAATTAACCGTAACTAATTAGGGTAAGCCAGTGAAATCGCTGGCGGGGTAGTAGCCAGAGTCGATGATGGCAGCCTTGACATTGT
>DYIZ01000007.1 GCA_020723385.1 Candidatus Aquidulcis sp. | reverse complement strand
ACTCAAAGGCGCGACGTTGGACGATCTGCAATCGTTGTTTGCCGACGAGATGAAGGTATCCAATTCCTTGATGGGTTGCCCAACCGAGTCCAGTCCTGTGCTTGTCCCGCTGCCCATGCTGGATCGGGACAACTGGTTGGCGTGGGCCTCCTTGCACAATCTCACCGGAAACAACGCCAGGCGCAAACGATCATCTACTCCACAAGGGCAATTAGCGTTGTTGTGATGTTTTCTATCAACACCAGAGACCCCGGCAAGCCGGGGTCTCTGGGGCACATAATAAAAGGGGTGGAATTCTACAGCTTATATTCCCACTTGTCAGTCAGACTTTCTTTCTTGATCGAGCTGCTTAACGATCTCGGGCTGCTTCTTGCCGAATCGTTTGAAATACAGCTCTTCGATGAATTCAGGCAGCGGCATTTTCCAGGGTTCCTGGCGCGTGTTCGCCAGGCCGCCGAATTTCTTGGGGTTCAGGCCAAGCTCACGCGCCATCTGGATCTGTGTATCGGAGAGATGGTATTTGCGTTTGGCTTCGATCCAGATTTGGTATTTTTGCGGGGAATTTTGTTTTTTCGCCATGGGCTGATTATAAAAGCCTTTTGTGCAGTTCCCAATACGATGTAGCTCTTGAAATTCATGACGAGGGGGATTTGTCAAAGGAATCATCACGACGAAAAGCCATTTGATTGCCAAACTCAGAAATAGCAATTCCATTTTTTCGTAAGGAGGTATTCAATGTTAGACTTATCAACCCTCAATTCCTCGCTTGATCCAAAGGTGCAACGGCGAGCAGCGCTAGGGAAGGTTTATCGACTGCTCATTGATTTGGCTGAAAGAACTGTGAAAGAGGCTCCCTGCTCCAACCGACCTGACCAAAAACAAGGATCGGCCTCGATTGATTCCCCTTTGGAAATAGCAGAGTTAAGGATGGTTTCTAGCCGCCCTAAAGGAACCCAAATACCAAACGAATAATTGCACCAGGAATAACTCTGCTTGAGTGTATTAAAGATACCGCTCTGTTGGCGAACACCCATCAGAGCGGTTCAAATAAATACAAGATGGTATTTTCCCGTGCCTCTTGCCAATAGGACGGATTATCGTGGCTATACGAAGTGTCCACAAACGACAGTAGCTGAGGATAGCGAATAATAACCTGAGTGTTGCGCCCATAGCACGGCGCGAGTAAAATCTACTCAGGAGCATGAGATATGGGAGCATTAGGAGACTGGCTGACAACCCAGGAAGCGGCGGAATTGGCCGAGTATCACTTGAATCATATCAGGCGACTAATACGAGTTAAAGAAATTGAAGCCAAAAAATGGGGACGCGATTGGATGGTAAGCCGGGAGTCTCTACTTGCTTACCTGGATCAAACCAAAGCTCAGGGGGAGCGACGTGGGCCAAAGAAAATTGACAGTAATAAAAAAGCAAAAGATATGCTATAATGTTTAGCGTAGTGAACAATTAAATCCCTAAATTCGCCTCGCGTAAGTGCTGGTAACACTTTCACGAGGCTGACCCAAGAGCCGAGCAAGCGACCCAAGGGCTGAGAACAATTTTATCATAGTCTTTTTCTCGGTCTAACCGCTTACCCTGGCATGGGCAGGCGGTTTTTCGTTTCCATGGGTATAGGAGGTACGCGGATACAGAACATCTGCCCCCGTCCTCAATCACTGGCAGAACCGGACTTCCCAAAATCGCCACAAATCGAGAAAGGCATCACAAAAAACGCCCACTTACAACTTTATCAAGATCATCGACAAGAATGAATAGGATCTCCTAGGAATAGAGTCTGGATGTTAACCACCCAGGAGGAGAACCAACACTCTTTTATCGTCACTACCCCGCTATGCCAATTCTTTCAGAACACATACATAGGAGCAAGAAACGATGAACCGATTAGATGCACTCGAATCGACAGCGGTTGACTTTGTGGCGAAGATCGCGCCCTGGTGCGCACCTTTGCCTACAGCGTTTCTAGTGGGCAAAGCAACCATCAAGCATCTTGCTTGGCCAGTGCCGGTGGGAATTGTGGCGGCAGTTATCATCGAGAGTTTAGGGCTAGCAACGACCACGACCGCACTTCTTCTGTATCAGTACAACCAGTCAAGGCGCAAATCGGACGCCGTGGCTCCATTCTGGCTGGCCGCTCTACTTGTAGCGGTCTATTTCCTGACTTCGACCGGTCTCACAGTAGCGCTGGAAATTTTCCGCCCGCTGGAAGTTTACGCTCCAGCAATTTTCCCTGCTCTGTCACTTGTAGGCGTCACGGTACTGGCTATGCGCTATGATCACAAACGACGGCTCCAGATAATAACCACTGAACGCGCAGAACGTAAAGCTGAACGTCAATCAGGCCATCAGGAAAGCCGTCAGCAACAGGCATGTGGGCGATTAGTTAATGTGCCAATTTACGGGGGGTTTGACGCAAATCCTAACCACTTGCGGGCGGTACGCCGGGAAAAAATTGATACCCGAATTGACTCACTGCTTAACACACTGGCCGACAATCCTAACATCACTATATCAGAGGCCGCGCGGTTAATTGGAACGTCACGTCAGACTGCGAGCGGCTATATTCACAACCTTCAAGCCGAGGGCCGACTATCTAAAAATGGTCACGGTTGGGAGGTATCGAGATGAAATCCATCGTTGCTACTTTGTGTTCACAAGGTCGGGTCAATGTTTACAAGGTATTGATTCTCCGGCGCTATGGTCCGACCGGTGCGAGCCTGCAATGGGCATTGAAACTGGCAGGCAAGGGGCGGGTCAAGTGAACACATAACGTGGCTCCTTGATTAGGACACAGACGCTAAGGTAGTATGCCATCGCCCGTCACAGTGGTACGGGGTACAAGCGAACAATAGAAAAGAAAGGAAGAGATAACGTGAGCAAACGAGTAATAACTTATGCGAGAGTATCCGGCGATGACCGGGGCAATGACGGGCGCAACCTGACCGGGCAGTTGGCAATGTGTAAGGACTACGCCATCAAGCGAGGTCATACAATCATCGCAGAATTAGCCGAAGATGACCGGGGCGCAAGCGGAGCGTCATTCGAGTTGGAACAATTGAAACATATCTGGGAGATGGCACAGGAAGGCAAATTTGACGTACTGGTAACGCGCGAGATAGACCGTCTATCACGCAACCTGGCAAAGCAGTTGATTGTCGAAGAAACACTAAAACGCTATGGCGTCCAAATAGAGTACGTCTTGGGCGAATATCCCGACACGCCAGAAGGCAATCTACAAAAGAATATCAAGGCAACGATAGCAGAATATGAACGCGAAAAAATCAGGGAACGCATGATAAGGGGCAAAGAGCTAAAACTCCGGGCTGGCAGTGTGATGACGCAAGGTAAAGCGCCATATGGTTATAAAGTAGTCGAAAAAGATAAACGATGGGAATTAGAGATTTACCCACCAGAGGTCGAAATCGTGAAAATGATCTTTACGTGGTATATCGAAGGAAACGATAATGGTGAAGTATATGGGTGCCAGAAGATTGCAATCAGGCTAACCGAATTGGGGATTCCTACTTACGCAGACATTCACCCCAAAAGCGGAGGAGTGCCCAAATTACACGGCTTCGCGTTTTGGAATTCTGCGAGCGTTCATTGTATTTTGACAAATGAAACTTACGCAGGAATTTGGCGATATGGGAAGCAGACAATCAAAGGCGATAAATGGGTAACCATTCCAAAAGATAAGTTGATAGAAGTAACTGTACCTGCTATCATTAGCCGTGAGATGTGGAATGCGGTCCAGGAGAGAATGGAGTACAATCGTGACCACGCTAAACGCAATTTAAAGTATTCCTACCTTTTGAGGAGGCGAGTCTACTGCGGAAGCTGCGGAAGTAAAATGCACATCCAGACTACTCGCGGGCTTTACTATTACCATTGTCAAGCCAAAATGGCTAGATACGCCAGGGATTGTCAAAACAACAGCCATTATTCTGGAAAAGCCTTGGAGTCAATCGTTTGGGAATGGGTAATAGCGATGTTGACCGATCCCCAACAACTGCAGCAAGGACTCCAAGATTATCAGACAGAACGGGATAAAGCAAACGCCCCTATCCATGAAAGGTTAAAAGTAGTAGAGGGTTTACTAGATGATAACCGGGCGCAATTAGGGCGGTTGCTGGATGTCTATCTATCGGGTGAGTTTCCAAAAGAAATGCTCACTGAGCGTAAGAGCCGATTGGAAGGGACCATTACTGCCTTGGAGAATGAACGGGCGGCCCTCGCGTTACATTTTGAAGCCCAAACATTGACACCACAGCAAATTCAAAGTATACAAGAATTTGCGGCGCGTATCACTTTAGGCGCTAGACAGGCAGACACCGACTTTGAAACGCGAAGAAAAATTATCGAGGCATTAGGCGTGGAAGTAACATTGACACGTGAGGAAGGCCAAAAGATAGCCTATGTTCGTAGTATCTTAGGCGAACCGGTGTTCGCGATTGCGAATATGAATACTTCGACTGGCTTCAAGGTCGGTTTGGATTTGGCAAAGGCCTTTCCTGTTCCGGCTGCGGGTGCGGCGTGATCTTGCTGATTCTGTTCATCGTGTTTGCCTGCTCGATCTTTTCGGGCACGAATTGGGGCAACTTTGGATTTTGATCACCAGGGTTCTGCCATTGTGGTATAATCCCCGCTCCGGCGGATAGTCCGCTGGAGCAGTGATCGTGCTTGGTTTTGCGCCTTGCCGGTTTCGGCAAGGCGCTTTTTTGCGCCAATCGCTCGGAAGATATAGTTTTTCGCCAGCATTTGCGTTCGAATTATTCAGGAGACATGGAATGGTTTCACCCTTTGAAAATTTAGGCCTGCTGCCGCAATTCGTCCAGGTAGTCGAAACATTGGGTTTCGAGCAGCCCACCCCAATTCAGCAGGCTGCAATTCCCGCCCTGTTGGAGGGGCGTAATGTGATTGGGCAGGCCCAGACCGGCACCGGCAAAACTGCCGCCTACGCACTGCCGATGCTGCAACAAATCCAACCCGGAAAAGGCGCAATCCAGGCCTTGATTTTAGCGCCAACCCGCGAGCTGGCTATCCAGGTAGCCGAAGCCAGCACCCGGATGGCACAACACACTTCCGCGCGCATCCTCGCCGTTTACGGAGGGCAGCCCTATTACCTGCAAACCCGCCAGATCAAGCTTGGCGTAGACGTGGTGGTTGGGACGCCTGGACGCCTGCTGGATTTGCTGCGCCAGAAAGTTCTGGACCTAAGCCAGGTGCGTTACCTGGTATTGGATGAGGCCGACGAAATGCTGGAGATGGGTTTCATCGAGGATGTCGAAACGATCATGGCGCAGATCCCGGCAGAACGGCAAATGTCGCTTTTCTCCGCCACCCTGCCGAATGCTGTATGCAAACTGGCCGACCGTTACATCACCGCACCGCATAAGATCACCATCAACCCCAAGCGGCCCACAGTGGCTGAAACTGAACAGCGGTATTACCGAGTCCACCCCAAGCACAAGCTTGACGCCCTGACCCGTTTACTCGAAGCCGAAGATGTCAACAGCGCCCTGATCTTCGCCCGTACCAAAGCCGGCGCTCAGTTGCTTGCCGACGAGCTAAACCAACGCGGTTACACAGCCGAGTCATTGCACGGCGATTTGAACCAGGCCAAACGGGAGTTCGTTCTCAACCGTTTCCGGCAGCAGGCCATTTCACTGATGGTCGCAACAGATGTCGCCGCACGTGGATTGGATATCGAGAATGTCTCGCACGTTTTCAACTACGATGCGCCAGAACAGGCCGAAGAATACGTCCACCGCATTGGGCGCACGGGACGTGCAGGCCGCAAAGGGATCGCCATTACCCTGGTCAGCCCCCACGAACGCAACCGGTTGAATCAGATCGAAGCTTATACACATCAGGCGATCTCCGAATGCCAGGTTCCGAGCCGCGACGCGATCCTGGCCCGGCGGGATGAGCGGTTTTTACAGCGGTTGGTCAGCCAGCTTGGTAAGAGCGACATCAGCCGCGAACGCGCCCTGATCGCCCAATTAGCAGAAACCCAAACCGACCTGATGGACATCGCTGCCGCGGCAATCCAACTGGCGCGGGCAAGCGAAAGCGAAATTTCAGCCCAGGATATTATTGCCCCCTCGGCAGATCGCACCGGCTCGCGCGCCATCCGGCTAAAAACCGGTAATAAAAAGCTCTCCGATATTGAAAAGAAAATCCCTCTTTACAAAGAGAGAGAATGGCAGAGCTACCCGTCTAGAAAGCCATCCACCCCGCATTCGCGTCGCGACAAACCTCAGCAAGAACCAGGCATGATCCGGCTGCAAATGAATCTGGGGAAAGCGCATGGCATTCTCCCTCGTGATGTCGTTGGAGCAATAGCCAGCGAAGTGGGTATTCCGGGCCGGGCTATCGGCGCGATTGATATCCAAAAAGAACATACTTTCATAGATGTCGCCGAGAAGCACGTTCGGCGGGTACTCAAGGCAAGCGACGGCAAGTATCAATTGCGGGGCAAATCCGTCATGCTGAAACTGGCAAGTTGAATCATTGAATACCGAATAATTTCGGCCTGACTGGAAAATAACGAAAAACAGGTTTCGGTCTAGCCCGGCTGAAACCTGTTTTTAGTTTACTGGCAAAGACTCCCGGAGTTTTGGAAACTCCGGGAGTCTTTCTGGATAGTTTTCCGCAGCACTCAATATCATCGTTAATCCCCTCGAATGTAAAATGTAGGGTACAATGCCCAATCGAGACAGGAGGAGCGACTTGATTTATGATGTGATCGTGGTTGGCGCGGGACCGGCAGGAGCTGTTTTGGCTTATTTGCTGGCGAAACGCGGGATGGATGTGCTCATACTCGAAAAGTCTACCCTGCCCCGTTATAAGGTGTGCGGCGGTGGGGTCACGTCCAAAGCCATCAAGCTCCTGCCGTTCGATGCCAGCCCGGCGCTGGAAGTAACTGCTGCCGGGGGGATTCTGAGCTACGCCGGGAAACCGATCACCGAAGTCAACGTCCATCCATCGGTTGCCAGCACGGTTATGCGCGCTCAATTCGACCACTTTCTGGTCCAACAGGCTGTCCAGCAAGATGCTCACTTGCTGACCGGGCAGTCCGTCTCGCAAGTCGGCGTCTCGGATGGTTTGGTGAGGGTAAACACAGCCGCTGGCGACATTTCCGCCCGGATGCTGGCCGGCGCCGATGGGGTCAACAGCGTCGTCGCCCGCTCGATGGGGCTGCTGCCACACCGGAAGACCGGCGTCGCCATCGAGGCGGAGCTGGCTGTACCGGCTTCGGCTATCACAGCCCAGGGACCTTACGCCACCTTCGATTTTGGCGCGATCCCTAACGGCTACGGATGGGTTTTCCCGAAACGCGATCACCTTTCGGTGGGCGTTTATCAAGCCAGACCGGGTAAAGCTGTCGGAATCCAAAAAATCCTCAAACGCTACATCGCCAGCCAATCCATCCTGCAAGAGAACCAAATGATCAGCGTCAAAGGTCATCAAATCCCGCTCGGCGGTCGGAAAGCGCCGCTCCACAAAGACCGAGTGCTGCTGGTTGGCGACGCGGCTAACCTGGCTGACCCTTGGATCGGCGAGGGCATTTATTACGCCATTCTCAGCGCGCACATCGCGGCTGATGTTATCGCCACAGCGATAGAAAGCAGCCAGCCCGATCTGAGCGAGTATTCCACCCGTGTCAACGCTGAGATCGTCCGGCAGTTCTCCTACGCTCAATTATTTGCCAGGCTCGTATATCAGTTCCCCTGGTTGTGCTCACAGCTCTTGCGCAAGAGCAATATGATGAAAACCGCGGTTTTCGGGGTGCTGCGCGGGGATTTCAACTTTCAGCAGTTATTGATGGCGCTCTTGCGAAGCTTTCCCAATATCATCGCCGATTCTCTCAAACGAGGTTAACTCATCTATGAACACCGACCAACGTGACCGTAATCCTTTTGTTTACTTATCCGTTGTCACCATCGTTTCGGTTTTCCTGATTGTGCTGAACATCCTGCTCGGCATGCGTATCCCCTTTCGGGTGGAATTTCTCATCGGGTTTGTGGCGGCTCTGCTGGTATTCGTCGTCTGGCATGCGGTGCTCACCAAAGGCTGGAAGCGCAGCCTGTTGATGTTCGGCCTGTCGTTCGTGATGGCTTTTACCGCCGAGGCGCTGGGCGTCAACTTCGGGTTGATCTTCGGACGGTATCACTACACATCAGCATTGGGCATCCAGCTCTTCGGGGTGCCGTTCCTGGCGGCGCTGGCTTGGGAGCCGATTATTTACGCTGCTTTCTGCATCACCGATGTTCTCTCACCCTCGTTGGACAACCGGTCGGTCTCCTGGCTGAAGCGGCTGCCGTCTTTCGTGTGGATGGCCGTTATCGGCGCGCTGGCAACAACCGCCTGGGATATGATGATTGACCCGATTGCGGTCAGCCAGGGCTGGTGGGTGTGGCACGACGGCGGGGCGTATGTGCCCTATTTGCAAAATGGCGTGCCTATCCAGAATTTCCTGGGCTGGATGGGGGTGGCTTTCGCCATCAACCTGGTTTACCGGGCAATCGCCAGCACTGTGCCCCAGCCGCGCCAGTCGCTCAATCTCTCGATCTATGGCCCGTTGACGCTGTACGCGGCGCTCTTCCTGACTTCCTTCGGAGTGAGCATCTCGATCTTGCAGCGGCCGGACGTAGCCCTGGTGGGGATGCTGGCGATGGGGCCTTTCCTGACCATTGCGCTAACCAATGTCAACCTCGTCCAACGCGGGCTGGCCACGCTGCTCGGCTCTGGCTGGGCGCAGCAAGTCGAGAAGGCAGATAGCTGAAAGAGATTATCCAAAACCCTGATCCGTTTAAACCAGAAAAGAGTCCGCCAATCCTCGCTAATCGGCGCTAATCATGGTGCATATTCGCGAAGATTGGCGAAGGCGGGTAAAAACCGCCCGATTAGCGGACTCCAAATCCTTCACAAAATGCAAAGATCCAATTCATAAGCAACTATTCCCCGAGGAGAAAACCATGAGACAAAATCCCTTTCCACTCAAACGCGTGCTGCCACTTTTGCTGCTTGCCGGCCTGATCTTCGGCATTGCCAGCGCGGCTGCAGCCCATTCCGTCAGCCAGGAAGCTGCTCCCGAGACGGTGATTGTCGCCGGCACGATTCAAAGCAAGCTCGGCTGCTCGGGCGATTGGATGCCAGAATGCGCCGAGACCGCCCTCATCTACGACGCCGATGACGATCTGTGGCAGGCGAGCTTCGATCTGCCCGCTGGCGAATATGAGTATAAAGCCGCCCTCAACGGCACGTGGGATGAGAACTACGGCGCAGGCGCGGCTGCGAACGGCGAAAATATCAAGCTCTCGCTCGCCGCCGACGCTCGCGTCAAATTCAGCTACAGCAACGAAACCCACTGGGTCGCCGACAGCGTGAATTCCATCGTCGCCAACGTGCCGGGCAGCTTCCAGGATGAGATCGGCTGCCCCGGCGATTGGCAGCCCGACTGCCTGCGCTCCTGGCTGCAAGACCCCGACGGCGACGGCGTTTACGAATTCACCACCGACAACATCCCTGCCGGGAGTTACGAGGCTAAAGTGGCTCTCGATGAATCCTGGACGTTGAACTACGGCGCGGATGGCGCTAAAGACGGCGCCAATATCCCCTTTGTGGTGGACAAAAACGGCGACTCCACCAGCTTCAAGTTCGATACCGCCACCAACCTGCTCACCATCGCCGCTGGCTCGGGTAAGCCGACCACGCCGCAGCCGAATCTCGTCGTCATCCCCGGCACGCTGCAATCGGAAAATGGCTGCTCCGGCGACTGGCAGCCCGACTGCGCCAATACCGCCCTGGTTTACGACGAAGAAGACGGCATCTGGCAAGGCACGTTCAATATTCAGCCCGGAGATGACCAGGATCAAAAAGGCTCCCGCTACAAAGTGGCTCTCGACGGCGGTTGGGCGGTTAACTACGGCATCAACGCCCAGGCTGGCGGAGCGGACATCCCGCTCGTTGTCGCCGAGCCGACCGATGTCAAGTTCTACTTCAACAACGAAACCCATTGGGTCGCCGACAGCTTCAACTACCCGATTGCGGTGGCATTCGGCGATTTCCAGAGCGAAATGGGCTGCAACAACGATAACGACCCCGGCTGCCTGCGCTCCTGGCTGCAAGACCCTGACGGCGACGGATTGTACATTTTCGCCACCGACCTGATCCCTGCCGGTGATTACGTCGCCCAGGTAGCCATCAACGAAACGATGGACGAAGTTTACGGCGCGAACGGCGAAGCCAATGGCACACCCATCGCCTTCAATGTGCCCAAAAATGGACAAGAAATGTTCTTCGGTTACGATCCCAGCTCACACACCCTCACCATCAGCTCCGAGGGCGCGCCCAAGGGCGACATCAACAAGCAAAAAGCTCACTGGGTCAGAGATGACACCATTGCCTGGGATGTCACACCCCCAGACGGCGCGACCTTTGCGCTTTACTACGACCCCGAAGGTGGGATTCGCCTCGAACCCGGCAAGCTCAGCGGCGGTCAATCTATCCCGCTCGAATACACCCACAGCGGAATCGAGTACACCCTGGCTGTCAAATTCCCGTACATCAAGGATACCGTCCCGCTCAAAGTCGGGGCTGACAACCTTGCCAAGATACCCGAAATCCTCAAAAGCCAGATCGTTATAGCGATGTTCGACGCAAACGGTAAGCTGGCCGATGCGGCTGGGGTCCAAATCCCCGGCGTGCTCGATGATTTGTTCGCCTATTCTGGGCCGCTTGGGATCAGCTTCGACGGAGATGCTCCCACCCTCCGGGTGTGGGCGCCTACCGCCCAATCGGTGACGCTGCACCTATATGATGACTCCACCACCGATGCAGATCAGACCTTCCCGCTGGCGCTCGATGCCAAAACCGGGGTGTGGAGCGTGGCCGGAGAGGCCTCCTGGACCGGCAAGTTTTATCTATACGAAGTGGAAGTCTTCGTCCCGCGCACCGGGAAGGTGGAGCACAACCTGGTCACCGATCCCTACTCTTTCAGCCTTTCAATGAACAGCCGGCGCAGCCAGATTGTCAACCTGGAAGACCCGGCGCTTGCGCCGTCCGGTTGGGATACGGTGCAAAAGCCGCCGCTGACCGTTTTCGAGGATGCTGTGCTTTACGAGCTGCACATCCGTGATTTCAGCATCTACGATACGAGTGTACCCGAGGCAGAACGCGGCACTTACCTGGCCTTCACTGAACAGGATTCCAACGGGATGAAGCACCTCAAGGCATTGGCCGAAGCCGGGCTGACACACATTCACCTGCTCCCCGCTTTCGATATCGCCAGCGTCAACGAAGATAAATCCACCTGGCTAACGGTGGATGACGCGCTGCTAGCGACTTACGCCCCCAACTCCGACCAGCAGCGGCTCGCCGTGGGTCAGGTTATTGCCAGCGATGGCTTCAACTGGGGGTATGATCCCCTCCACTACACCACCCCCGAAGGCAGCTACGCTACCAATCCCGATGGTTCCACCCGCATCGTCGAGTTCCGCTCGATGGTGCAGGCGCTCAACCAGGCCGGGCTGCGTGTGGTGATGGATGTGGTCTACAACCACACCAATGCCAGCGGGCAAGACGCTAATTCCGTGCTCGATAAAGTCGTCCCCGGCTACTACCATCGCCTCAACGCCGATGGCCGTGTGGAAACCAGCACCTGCTGCCAGAACACCGCCACCGAACACGCCATGATGGAAAAGCTGATGATCGATTCTCTGGTGACGTGGGCCAAATACTACAAAGTAGACGGCTTCCGTTTCGACCTGATGGGTCACCACATGAAATTCAACATGGAGGCCGTGCGCGCCGCTCTCGACGCTCTGACGCTCACCAAGGACGGCGTGGACGGGTCGAAAATCCTGATCTACGGCGAAGGGTGGGACTTCGGCGAAGTCGCCCTAAACGCCCGCGGCGAGAACGCCATCCAGCTCAACCTGGGCGGCACGGGCATTGCCACCTTCAACGACCGGCTGCGTGATGCGGCGCGCGGCGGCGGCCCGTTCAATCCCGTTCAGGAGCAGGGTTTCCTCACCGGGTTGTTCGACGCCCCCAATGGTTACGATCAAGGCACTGCGGAGGCCCAGCTCGCCAGGCTCCTTCACTATGAGGATTGGATCCGCATCGGGCTGGCAGGAAATCTCGAAGGGTACAAGCTGGTCAACGACCAGGGCAAATCCGTCTTCGGCGTGCAGCTTGATTACAATGGCAACCCGGCCGCCTACACCAAAGACCCGCAGGAGAACATCGTTTACATCTCCGCCCATGACAACGAGACCTTGTTCGACGCCATCCAGTACAAAGCCGCCGACAGCGTTACGATTGGCGAGCGGGTGCGTATGTCGAACCTGGGCGTCAGCCTGGTGCTGATGTCGCAGGGTATCCCCTTCTTCCATGCTGGCGACGATCTGCTGCGATCCAAGTCGTTCGACGGCAACACTTATAACTCCGGCGATTGGTTCAACCGGCTGGATTTCACCTACCAGACCAACAACTGGGGCGTGGGCCTTCCTAACTTCCGCAGCGATGCGACGGAACTGATGAGCGGCTTGCTCGGCAACCCGGCGCTGAAGCCTTCACCCGAGGATATCCAGTTCGCCGCGGCTCACTTCCGCGAGATGCTCCAAATCCGCAAGTCATCGCCGCTCTTCCGCCTGCAAACTGCGGAGGAGATCAACCAGCGGCTGGCTTTCCTGAACACCGGTGCAGAGCAGATTCCGGGTGTGATCGTGATGACGCTCGACGATACCGTTGGCGACGACATCGACCCGGCGGTGACGCACATCGTGGTTGTGTTCAATGCGACCGATGGTGTGGTCGCCTTCACCGATAGCACACTGGCTGGCCTGGCGTTGGAGCTGCACCCAATACAAAAATCCTCAGTGGATGCGGTGGTGCAGAGCGCGAGTTTCGACTCTGCCGCCGGCGCGCTGACTGTACCCGGTCGCACCGCGGCTGTGTTCGTTGCCCCGCAGCCCGGCTATCAGCCGCCATCCGAGGCGGAGCCAACCACCGAGCCAGCCGGTGAACCCGAAGCCACACAACCAGTGGTCGCCCCTGCCGCCACCGAGACGCCCGCCGAAGCGCCCGCAACGACAACCTCCCCACTGCTGTACGTCGGGCTGGGCGCAGGCGCGGTAGCGATTGGCGCCGTTCTGGTTGCCATGATCCGCAGGCGCAAGAAATAAACGGCTCTTCAGGATTTGCCGTGATGCGCTGCAACGTAGGTCAGATTGGCAATCCGATCTACGTTGCGGCGCCGGATGCATGATTTCACTACAAATTCCGAAGAACGAAAAATGAGAGGTGAACCGATGATTGCCATTGATAAACCCCGTTGTACCGGTTGCAGCTATTGTGTGGTTGCCTGCCCCGTGGACGCGATCGCGCTCAATATCGAAGCAACTGCCTGGCCGTCCATTGACGAGCCAACCTGCATCAAATGCGGCGATTGTTTATACGTCTGCCCCAACAATGTTTTCTCGTCACCCGAGTTGTCCGCCAAACCCGCGCCGCTCGATGAACATTACGATGTCGTCATCATCGGGGCAGGCATCGGCGGATTGATGACCGCCGCCGGGCTAGCCCGCTCCGGCAAAAAGGTGCTGGTCATCGAGCAGCTATCGTTCATCGGCGGGAAGTACACCCACATCAATCACAAGGGTTACGCCATCAGCACCGCGGCCTGGACCTGCGCCGGGCCGAAATCCCGCATCGGGAAGCTGGTCACCAAGCTAGGCGCGGACGTTCAATGGGTCACGATTCACGACAAAACGGCACGCGGCGATCATTGGATTGTGACCAAAGACGGGAAACGCTACACATCCACTGACGAAGCGCAAGAAACGCTGGTCGGCGGCCCGAAGGGCATGGCTACCGTTTTCCGCTGGATCGCCGATATGTACGATCCCCGCCTCAGCTACCCCGAAGAGATGACCGCCCGGCAGTATATCGAGCAGTATTTCCCCGGCAATGAAACCTATGTCAAATACGTCGAGACGATCATCACGTATTGCTTTGCTTCGCAGACGGTGGACAATTTCTCGGCCAATGAGACCAAGCGGGCAATCGTGGACGCTCTCGAAAACATGGCCGATTGGGGCACCGCGGTGGGCGGAACGGAAGCCATCGTCCATGGGCTGGAGAAAGTGATCACCGGGAACGGCGGGCAAATCGCCACCCGGACGAAGGTCGCGTCCATCATTGTCGAGGGCAAACGTGCCCGAGGGGTGACACTCGACGACGGGCGGCGCATCACCGCCGAAGTCGTTGTCCACAACGCCGGGCTGAACCGGCTGATCGCCCTCGCTGGGGAGAAGAATCTCCCGCCCGAGTACATTGCCCGCCTGCGGTCCGCGGTACCTGCCAAGGTAGCCGCGCTGATCCTGGGGCTGCGCGAAGATCTGCTGGGCAAAGATCATTCCCTGCTGCATACGATGGGCTGGGAGCGCACGCTGAACTGCTACGCCCCCACTTTCTTCGATCCCAAGCTCGCTCCCGAAGGGCATCACGCGCTGGATGTGTTTTGGGTGATGGAGCCGCCTTACGATCTAAACCATGAACTGGCGGTTGTGGAGAAAGAGTTGCGCCAGATATTTCCAAATTACGATGCCGTTGTTGACCTGAAAGTCCCAATGTTCTACTCCGGCTTATGGACAGCGGAAATGGCGCATCGTATGGGGCAAAGCGGCGCACAGCGGCTCGACCCGCAATCACCCATCGAGGGGCTGTACCTCGTTGGGTACGATTGCATCGGCTACGGCATGGCCGGCGACATCATCCCGCACGGCGTCGAGCGGGCGCTGCATCTCATCACGAACGATCCTCTCTACGCTCCGCCCGATGAAAAATCGTCGGCGAAATTCGGCAAGTGGACGAAGTCACAAGTCTTCCGGCTGATGTCGCTGGCGCAGAAGCTGAAGTAGGGAGAATATCCGAAAAAAGAGTAATCGCCGGGGGCGTAGCCCCCGGCGATTACTCTTTTTTCGGTAACTTGCCTCGACTGGCTAGCGCAAACACACCGGCAGATAAAGGGCATAATTCAGCTCCACCCATCGCCCGGCCGTGTATTTCAGATCGCCGTTGGTGGCGTCGTAATAGGCGATGCGGGGCAAGCCATCAGCATCCAGTTTGAGGGATGTGTACTGCCCCACATCGCCGCGGCTGTCCGCAATCGCAATCGCCCATCCCGATCCGTTCCAGAATGCATAGCGGAGGTCGCCGTTGAGGGCATCGTAATAGCTGATATGCGGCGCGCCGCCGTCGAGCGCCAAAGAGGTAAACTGACCCACATCCCCGGCAGCATCCACAGTCGAAAAGTGCCAGCCATCGTTCGACTGGTAGGCGTAACGCAGATCGGCAGTAGAGGCATCGTAATAGCTGATGTGGGGCCAATTGCCCACATCGAGCGCGAGAGATGTGAACAGCCCCGTATTTGTGCCGCTATCCAATGTTTGCAATTGCCAGGCAGCGCCATCGTAGTAGGCCAGCTTGAGGTCGCCATTGGATGCATCGTAATAGCTGATAAACCGGCGGCCCGCCGGGTCAATCGCCAGGGATGTATACATCCCCACCGCGCCGACCGTATCCACGGTCTCTTTCTGCCAGCCTGTGTCGGCCAGATGTGCGAAACGCAAGTCGCCGCTGTCGGCGTTGTAATAACTGAGGGCGGGCAAACCATCGGGGCCGAACGTCAGCGAGAGGTAGAAAATCCATTCGTCGGTGGCATCAATCTGCTCGATTGACCATGCACTGCCGGTCCAACTGGCGTATCGTAAAACATTGTCGGTGGCATTGAAATAGGCAAAATGCGGGTTGCCAAGCGAGTCGAACGCCAGCGAGGGATACATTCCAGCTTCGCCGAAGCTCTCCACCGTGGTGAAATTCCACTGGCTGCCACTCCACTCTACGAAACGGGCATCATCTACAGCATCGTCGAAAAAGGCAATATTCGGGTAACCCGCGTCGTCGAGCGCTAATGAGGGAGTCAACCCGGCGTCACCAAAGGCCTCCACTGTTTGTTGTTCCCACCCTTCGTCGGTCTCATGTTTGTAAAGAAGCGTATTGAACGCCGAGTTGAAATACGCTACATGGGCGTACCCCAATGAATCCAATACCAGCGAGGTAAATCTTCCCGTACGGTCGTAGGAATCGAGCACAGTGAGATGCCAGTTTTCGTCGGCGTACCAGGCATATTTCAAATCCCCGTTGCTCTCATCATAATACGAGATAACTGGCTCGTCATTCCACGCCAGCTCGAGGGAAGTAAACTTACCCACACTGCCGCCGTAATTGACCCTTTGGGTAAACCAGGTATCGCCTTCCCATCGTGCATATTTCAGGTTGGCTTCCGATGCATCGTAGTAACTGATGTGCGGCCAGCTGTTGCTGTCCAGTTCGATCGAAGTGTATTGCCCGACATTGGCGCTCATGTCCACGATTTGGGAGTACCAGCCGGCGGAGTCGCGGGCGGCATAACGCAGCGCGCCAGCCGTCTCATCGTAGTAACTGACGTGGTAACGCCCGGAGCTATCCACAGCCAGGGATGAGAATTTGCCTACCTGCCCCTGGCTGTCTGCAATCTCGATTATCCAGCCCGCACCGTCGAAGCGGGCCAGCTTCAAATCTGCATTGAGCGCGTCATAGTAGCTGATAGCAGGCCGACCATCGGCCCCAATGGCAATCGAATTAAACTGGCCGACCCCTCCGGGGACGAGGGTCGCCTGCTCGGAGAGAGACCCCGCCGGCTGGGGCATTGTTAACAAGGGGTGCCGCCAGTCCCGCGGAGTCAAATCCCGCATCACAGAGCCAGCCGGCGCACTGTCAACCACCTGGATGGTCCAAGCCGCGCCGTTGAAATATGCATATTTCAGCGCGCCATTCACCGAGTCGTAATAACTCGCATAAAGTTGATTTGCGCCATCTATTGCCAAGGAGGTGAATTCACCGACGCCAAATGAGCCATCAACGACTTCCGTATGCCAGGTTATTCCATCGAACCAGGCATGATAAAGATGATCTGCCCCGTAAACGACATGCGGGTGATCGGATGTATCCACCGCCAGCCCGCGCTCGCCCATTTCGTCGAACAGCCTGGGTGCATCCACCCGTTGGGTCTCCCAAAACAGGCGCGGTGTCTGCGGGGCGGCTTGTATTGGGGCAGGAGCATACGGCAGCAGCAGAAAACTTAAAAGACCAAAAATCATCAAGCCAGAACGTACGAACAACTTCATAGAATTCACTCCTGTATCTCGATGTGTGCGCCAGGCGCAAGCCCGAATTATACTGCTGAACGGTAAATGTTCTGTGGTATCATTTGCTCAATCATCCCAGCGTCCGATGGAGCCGCAATGTCATCCCCTCATATCATCACCGATACGACATCCGTCATTTCTGCCCAGTTTGCCAGGCAGCATCATGTCCCCGTAATCCCGCAGGTGATCAACTTTGGGAATGAATCTTTTCTCGAAGGGGTCGAGATGGATATCATCGCCTTCATGCACCGGCTTTGCACTTCATCGGAACTGCCCAAAACGGCTGCTCCGCCGGTCGAACTGTTCGTCAAAGAATTCGAACGGCTCGTGCCTACTGGCCGCCCGATTCTGTGTCTCCACCCATCATCCGAAGTCAGCGGGACCGTGCGTTCGGCGTTGACCGCCAAGGCCGAATTCCCCGACGCCGACATTCGGGTGATTGATACCCGCACCATCGCCAGCCCATTGGCGAGCATGGTACAGTGCGCCGTCGAGTGGGCCGAAGCTGGGCTGGATGTGGACACAATCGAGACGCGGATTCAGGATATGATGGCGCGCTGCCGTCTCTATTTCCTGGTGGCGACTCTGGATTTCCTGGCACGCGGGGGGCGCATCGGCGGCGCGTCAGCGATGGTGGGCACACTATTGCAAATCAAGCCAATCCTGACTTTTTCCGAGGGGCGCGTCAACCCGTGTGAAAAAGTGCGCACCCACAAAGCGGCGCTCACCCGTCTAAAGGAGATTGTCATCGAACAATATCCCCGCAGCGAGGATGGCATCGGCCTGCGCGAAGGCTATCTGACCGTCATGCACGCCAGCGCCGTTGACCAGGGTCAAGAGCTGGTCGAAAATCTGCGCGCAGCGCTGGGGTTGGCCGAGATTCCATTGCACAATATGCCGCCCGCCATTGTCACACACGGCGGGCCAGGCATCCTGGCGGTTGGCTTCTTCGTGAAGTGACTCTCCCTCACATCTCTGTTAATCTAAAGGGGTTGTTTTAGGCTACAATTATGCTCGCCCGGCCTATCCAAGCGTCTATTGCAAGACGATTCGTTCATCATGCGACCTCAACTCCTTTTCATAGACCCGTTGACGGGTGTTTATACTCGCGCAAATTTGCACCAGCGGCTGCAAGAAGAAATCGAACGCGCCGCGCGGTACGATGAATCGTTCTCGCTGCTCCTGGTTGATCTCGACTACTTCAAAAGCATCAACGATGCGTTCGGTTATTCCCGCGGCGACGAGGTATTGGCCGAACTGGCCAAACGGCTGCAAGACGGCGTGCGCGGCTCGGACATTTTATTCCGTTATGGCGGGGACGAATTCATTCTTCTGCTGCCCAATACCGCAAAACCACAGGCGACTGCTCTTGCAGAGCGATTGCTCGATGCAATCCAATCCTCGCCATTCGGAGGCCGCCCGCCGGTGAATCTCTCTCTCAGCATCGGGGTGGCAAATTTTCCCGGTGACGGCTCGACCGCTGAGGCCATCTTCGAGGCCGCCGACATCCGCAATCACGAGGCCAAACGGCAAGGGCGCGGGCGCGTGGTTGGCGACAGCCCTGCCCCGCCCGTTGAGTTGTCGTTTGGAGACACCTCCCGCCTGGTCGAGCGCGATGAAGCCCTAAGAACGCTGATGCGCTTCCTGGATATGCTGCCAGAGGGCGGGCAAGGCATCCTGCAAATTGGCGGCCCAGCAGGGTCAGGGCGAAGCTGTTTCCTTGCCGAAACGGCGCGGATGGCGCGCTTGCGCGGCTACCAGGTTATCGCACTGCACGGCGGGCTGGCAGTCAAAAACCGGGTCTACGGCGCGATTGCAAGGGCCAGTAAGGAATTGGGGCTGCCCTCGCCATCCGCGGGAATCGAGGCCTTCGGGGAGGCTTTGCGCAGCCGGATCGAGGATTGGGGCCGAACGGGGGTTTTCATCACCGCCGATAATCTATTTGAGCTGGATTGGGCAACATTGGAGTTGGTTTACCACCTGATCTTTTCATCTTCGATCCCGACCATTGGGTTGGCTTACGCGCTCGATCCTGAAATTGCACCACGCGTCACCCCTCTCGATCAGGCTCCACTGCGGATGGCCATAACCCTGGCTCCTTTGTCCGAATCAGGTTTACGGATCTGGCTGCGCAGCCTACTGCAATGGGAATGCCCGCCAGAATTCATCACCTGGCTTTACCAAAATACACAAGGCTTGCCCGCGGAGGTGCAGAAGGTTCTCCCTTACCTCGTCGAACGCGGCATTCTGCGCCGCACCGATGACGGTTGGCGGCTTTCGTCTGACTTTGATACCCACCAAATACCAGGCCGCGTCCGACCCGGCGTGCAAAACCTGCCGATCCCGCCCTCGCCGTTCATCGGTCGGGATCGGGAACTGTCCGAAGTACAGTCTATCCTGGCTACCGGGCGAATGCTTACCCTGATTGGGCCTGGCGGTGTGGGTAAAACACGTCTCGCCATTCAGGCTGCCGCCGAAATGGCCGAACGGTTCCCGCACGGTGTTTTCTTTGTCCCCCTGGCCTCCACCCCCTCCCCGGAATTTCTGACAGCGGCCATCGCTGAGGCGCTGGGTTTTTCATTCTACAGCCAGGATAACCCCCAAGTCCAGTTGATCAATTATTTACGCGAGAAGCATTTGCTCCTGATCTTCGATAATTTCGAGCATTTGGTGGCGGGAGCCGGCATACTGGAAGACATCCTGGCGAGTGCGCCTAACGTCAAGCTGCTGGTAACCTCAAGGGTCAGCCTCGACCTCCACGAGGAGATGATACTGGAAATCAGGGGCATGGAATATCCGCAAGAACCTGATCCAGCGAAGGTCGAAATATACCCCGCCGTCCAAATGTTCCTGCAAAGTGCGCGCCGCGTGCAACCGACCTTCACCCCAACCGAGGAGGATCGAGCCTGGATCGTGAAGGTGTGCCAATCCATTGACGGCAGCCCGTTGGGAATCGAGCTGGCTTCCGCCTGGCTGCGAATGCTTTCTTGCCAGGAAATCGCCCGCGAGATGGAAAAAAGCCTGGATTTCGTTGCGACGACGAAGCGCAATATCCCCGAACGCCATCGCAGCCTGCGGGCAGTCTTCGAAAGCTCATGGAATCTTCTCGCCCAGGATGAGAAAACCTTGTTTGCCCGGCTGGCGATCTTTCAGGGCAGCTTCGACCGGGAGGCGGCAGCCTCTGTTGCGGGCGCGTCGCTCTCGGCTTTGTCGGCTCTGGCGCAGAAATCCCTCCTTCACCGAACCCCCGCCAGCCGGTACAGTCTGCACGAAGTTCTCAAGCAGTATGCCGCCGAAAAACTGGCCGAGATGCCCGAAGAACAGGCCAGGATGAGACAGGCGCATTGTGATTATTACACGGAGTTCTTGCACCAGCGTGAAGAGACACTCAAAGCCGAACGGCAGAAAGTCGTTCTGGCCGAATTAACCGAGGAAATAGACAACCTGCGCGCCGCCTGGGCTTTTGCCACCGAACACGAACAATTCGATTTGGTCAAGAAAGCCTACGAAAGCCTATACCGGTACTATGAAATCCATGGCTTACATCAAGAAGGCGTAGACGCCATGCAGCGAGCGGTCGAGGCGGTTAAAAATTCTCGCCAAGCCATTGCGTGTACACCGACAGGGAAACTCCTCCTGGCGAACTTGCAAATCCGGCAGGGAATATTCAATACCCGCATGGCCCACTTCGACACAGCCTGGGATCTGTACACCCAAAGCAAAGACTTGATCGCGGATTGCAAGGATACAGAAACACTGGCAACCCTTTACCTGGCCATGGGAACCATCGAAGAATCGCGGGCGCATTATTCCCAGGCAGAGGAATACTGCCGTCTCAGTTACGGGTATTACGAATCCCTGGGTGACCAGCGCGGGATGGCTTATGTGCTCAATGAGGCCAGCGTCGTGGCGTATTTCCAGGGCAATTACGCCGAATCGAAGAAGCACCAACAAGCGGCTCTCTCGATCCTGCGGGAAATGCACGACCCATGGGGCATCTCCCGCACCCTGATCAACGGTGCGAACGCCGATGCCGAGTTGGGTAATTTTCAGGAAGCCGTCAACCAGTACGAAGAAAGCCTGGCCATCGGGCAGGCGTTGAATGACCGCTCAGGTGTATCGGTGCTGATGAACAACCTGGGCGATACCGCCCGTCTGCTCGGCAACCTGCCCGAGGCAAAGCGCCTGATCGAGCAGAGCGTCGAGATCTGCCGGGAAATCGGCGACCGCTATGGGGCCGCAGTTTCGCTCAATAATTTGGCGGATATTGCCTACGTTCAAGGCGACTACGGAACGGCTGAGTTGCGTGCCACGGAAAGTCTCTCGATTTACCAGGAAATTCACAGTTCTTTGGGTACTGGTTATTCTTGTAATCAATTGAGCGCGGTGGCAGTTTCCCTCGGCCAGAATGATCGAGCCAGGCATTTTCTTCGCACGGCCCTGCAATCGGCCCGCGACAGCAACTCAAGCCCACTGGCGCTGGAAACCATCGTCGCCGTCGCCAATTTGATGGCGAAACAAGGCCAAACTCTCTTTGCCAAAGCACTGCTTTTATTTGCCAGTGATCATCCAGCCGGCAGCCAGGATACTGAAGAACGCGCGGCTCGGGTAAACAAGGGCATCGAGGGCCAACTCTCACCGGACGAAGAACAAATCGCGTCCGAGAAGGCACGCTCTTACAACCTGGAAACTGTTATAAATGATCTTTTGAAATGGGTCGTCAGCGAAGCGTGAAATCCTTCAATGGACATTATCGCCAACCTGCCGATAATGTTATAATGAAAGTGCTTTCGTCAATTCTACATCACGATCTAACGCGACATGGATTCCTCAAATAAACCTTCGACAATCTACGATGTGGCCAGGCTGGCCGGGGTGAGCATCACAACCGTGTCCCGGATGCTCAACGCTCCCGACAAAGTCAACCCGGAAACCCGCGAGCGCATCCTGGCGGCCATAGACCAGCTCGGTTTCGTACCTAAAGCCGAAGCGCGCGCCCGCGCCCTTCGCAAAACCGGGCGCATCGGCGTCATCACCCCCTTTTTTACCGCGCCATCCTTCGTTCAGCGGCTGCGCGGCATCGCGGCTGCGCTGTCGAAAGAAAACTACGAATTGGTGGTATACACCGTTGAATCGGCAGCTCATTTGGAGAGCTACTTTGCCACGGTTCCACTCACCGGCAACCTGGATGGGCTGGTAATCATGTCGCTGCCTATCAGCGACGATAATACCCGTCGTCTGGTCGCACACAACATTCCGACAGTGCTGATCGAATATCCCCATTCCGATCTGAGCAGCGTCGAGATTGACGATGTTGCTGGCGGGCGCATGGCGGCGGACTATCTTATTCAAAAAGGGCATCGCCGAATCGCCTTCTTGGGCGATACTGATCTGCCGGAATATGCTATTCACCCCGTCGGAATGCGTCTCTCGGGGTTTCGTCAATCTATGCAGAGTGCGGGAATCCCTCTCCCGGATGATTTCGTCCGTCTGGCGCCTTACACCCAGGAACAGACCCACCGCGTAGCCGCTGAACTGCTCAACCGGCCAGATCCGCCAACCGCTATCTTTGCCGCCACCGATTTTCAGGCATTGGGCGTTCTGAAAGCTGCCCGTAAGATGGGTTTCCTGGTTCCCGAAAACCTGGCTATTATCGGGTTCGATGATCTGGATATGGCCGAATACGCCGAACTGACCACCATTCGCCAGCACCTCGATGAATCCGGACGATTGGCAGTTGAAATCTTGCTTTCGCGCATTGCTGAGCCTGACCGGCCAATGCAACACATCCATCTGCCTTTGATGCTCATCGAGAGACAGACAGCTTGAGCATCTCGAACCCATTCACATCTTGCGTGGAAGGTTTCGGCCAGCCGCTTTCCGTCGCGGCATGGAGAAGCAGAACTGAGGGGAAACTGAAGAATTAGAAACGTGAAATCCTGAGCATGCGGTGGGCGCAAAGCAAATTTCCTCTTGACTCATCCTTCCGTCAGTGCTATACTCAATTATGAAAGTGCTTTCAGTAAACTACTTTCTGTCGAAGACCAATATCTTGAAAGAAAACAACATGCACAGGAGGAGGCGCTTTATTGTCCATTTTCACACTTTCTTCTCACAATCACTCCACTTTCGTATCAAATCTAAGAAGGAGATAGGAAAATGAAAAGAAACTTATGGCTATTGTTTTCGCTGTTGATGGTGGCCGCGATGCTGCTGGCGGCTTGCAGCACTCCTACCGCCCAAGTCGTCGTCCAGACTCAAATCGTCCCCGGTGAGTCTGTCGAGGTCACTCCGGCTCCGTACAGCGGCTCGAAAGCCCGTGTCAACCTCTGGCACACCATTCCCACCGATACCGAAACCTTCCTCATCGGTGATCTGCTGCCCAAGTTCAACGCCCTGCACCCGGAATGCACCATCGTTGCCCGCAACCTGGGCATCGAAGACCCCGCCATCGTCCGCACCGGCCTGGCGCTGCCCCTCGATGATGCCAACCGCCCGCACCTGTGGTGGATCGCCAGCTCCGAGACCGGCGCTTATGTGGAAGCAGACGTGCTGGCCGACGTTGACGGCTGGCTGAATGCCAATCCCACCATCAAAGACAACATCATCCCCTCTCTGCTCGAGCTTTCATCCTGGGAAGGCAAAGTTCGCAGCCTGCCGTGGATGACCAACAACACCGCCATGTGGATCAACGTTGATGCTTTCGAAAAAGCCGGCGTGCCGATTCCCTCACAGGATCCTGAGAAAACCTGGACCTGGGATGAGTTCGCTGACGCAATGAAGAAAGTCACCGATGCCAACTCCGGTATGAAAGGCTTCCTCGTCACTGTCAACACCGGGTGGGATTTCTGGACCTTCCATTCCTGGTACGGCGCGGCTGGCGGCGATGTCTCCGGGCTGGCCGTTCTCGACAGCGAAGCCACTTTCAAATCTGTCCAACTCCAGAAGGATTTATTGGACGCCGGTTACGCCACCACGACTCCCACCGGTTGGGATGCCGCGCCATGGTATGCGGGTGAAGTCGCGGTTATGGCCAATGGCCCGTGGAACTTCCCCAAGCTGTCCACCTTTACTGATTTCAAGTTCACCGTGGTACCTTACCCCCGCGATGTGAAACCCGCTGCCAACCTGGGCGGCGACCAACTCTTTATCGGCAAGACCTCCACTAAAGAACAGGAAGCCTGCGCCTTCGCCTTCGGTGAATGGATCCTCACCGATGAATTCCAGATCGCTTTCCAGAAGCAATCTGGCAACCTGCCGGTGACCTTGACCGCTGCCGCCAGCAAGGAATACCAGGAGCACCTCGCCAAGTATCCCTTCATGGCCGGCTTCGTCAACCAGACCCCCTACGGCGTTGCCCGCCCGCCCCTGCCGCAATTCGGCGAGATCTCCAATGCCTTTACACCTGCCTGGGATGCGGTTATGCTCAACGATGCTGACATAAAAGAAACATTCAAAGCCCTGCAAGAAGAAGTGAACGATATCCTGGGTAAGTAGTGCGACGCTCTGAAATTGCGGGCTGCGTGAAAACGTGGCCCGCAATCAATTCTAAGCCAGGAGGCGCTCCATGTTGACTGCAAAACGATTGAACAAATTCCGCGTCACCGTCACCGGGTATTCATTCGTCTTACCTGCCATCATCCTCGTTTCGATTTTCCTGCTCTACCCGATTGGCTTTGTGCTTTACATCAGCTTTCACGAATGGGGCATCCTGGGAAAGCCGGAATTCGTCGGTTTCGACAATTACGTGCGCATTTTCAAAGACAAGAACTTTTGGACGGCGCTTGGCAACACGGCTTATTACCTGATCCTGGCTGTGCCGTCGCAAATCGGGATTGGCCTGCTGCTGGCTTTTCTTGTCAACAAGAAGAATCTCTTTGCCCGCGGTGTTTTCCGCACCATCTTCTTTATCCCCATGTCGGTTTCGTTCGTCGCCGCTGGGATTATCTTTAGCTGGATTTTGACCGCCACCCCGATGAGCGGCTTCCTCCCCAACTTGATTAACAACCTGGGGCTACAGTTCCCCCTGTGGCAGACCACCGACCCCGGCTGGGCGATGGTAATGATCGTATTGATGAACACGTGGAAATCTGCCGGGTACTGTATGGTGATCTACCTGGCCGGTTTGCAAAGCATCAACAACGATTATTACGAAGCGGCGCAGATTGACGGCGTCAAAAACGATTGGCAGATGTTCCGTTTCATCACGTGGCCGCTGCTGGCGCCTACCACCTTCCTGCTCATCGTCTCGACCACCATTTTCACGGTGCGCGGCTTCGAGCCGATTTTCGTGATGACCCAGGGCGGCCCAGCGGGGGCCACGACTACGCTAGTTTATTACATCTTCAAAAAATTCCCCAACCTGATGGGGGTCTCTTCGGCGGCAGCGATTTTCTTGCTGCTGGCCATCATCATGCTGACGGCAGTCCAATATTGGGGCAACCGTCACAGCGAGAAATATTACTAAACCGGCGGAGGCGCGATGAAAACGAAAAATTCCCCAATCTTGCTGGTGGTCCTGTTCATCCTAGCCGTTCTATTCACATTTCCGTTCGTCTACCTGATGGGCGGCGCGCTCAAAACCAACGACGATGCCCTTACCAAGCCCGCACAGATCATCTCCGGCTCGTTGCACTTCGAGAACTTCGCCGCGGTATTCACTGAAGGGCAGATTGATATCCCCATCCAAACCTTCAACTCGTTTGTGACCACTTTCGCCGTGACCTTTGGGCAGATATTGGTAGCCGCGCTGGCCGGTTACGCCTTTGCGCGCATCAAATTCATCGGGCGCGACCCGCTGTTCTTGATCTTCCTGGCAACCCTGATCGTCCCCTTCGAGCTGTTGTTCGTCCCTCTCTATCTCATGCTGGCCAAGTGGGGCTGGATCAACACTTACGCCGCCCTGATCATCCCCAGCCTGGGCAATCCCTTCGCCATTTTCATGTTCCGCCAGTTCTTCATCACCGTCCCCAAAGAGCTGGAGGAGGCCATGCTCATTGACGGCGCTGGTTATCTGCGTGTCTTTTGGTCGCTGATGCTGCCCCTCTCCGGCCCGCCGACGATTTCGATCTTCATCCTCACCTGGCTGGCCGAGTGGAGCGGGCTGCTCAAGCAAATGCTCTTCACCACCGACAAAAATATGTGGACGCTGCAAGTCGGGCTGAATTTTCTCAACCGCGGCGCTCAAGTGACCACCCCAACCATCGCCTATCTCATGGCCGGCATCGTTCTCGCTAGTATTCCTCCGATTGTGATGTTCCTCTTCCTCCAGCGGCGGTTCGTCGAAAGCGTGGCGCAGACCGGCTTGAAGGGTTGATATGAGCGACGCCCACCGTCCGGCGTTTCACTTTACTCCGCCAGCCCACTGGATGAACGACCCCAATGGGCTGGTTTATTACGATGGGGAGTATCATCTATTTTATCAACATCACCCTGGCAGCAGCGTTTGGGGGCCAATGCACTGGGGACACGCCGTCAGCCGGGATCTGATCAACTGGCGTCACCTGCCGATTGCGCTCTACCCGGACGAGCACGGCATGATCTTCTCCGGCAGCACGGTGGTGGATTGGAATAACACCGCCGGTTTTGGCGAAGAAGTTTTGGCGGCTGTTTATACCTGCCATAAAGATTACCAGGAAACCCAAAACCTGGCGTACTCCACAGACCGGGGCCGCTCGTGGACGAAATATGCCGGCAACCCGGTCATCCCGCACCCTGTCCCTTTGAGCGATTGCCGCGACCCGAAGGTTTTTTGGAGCAACGATCTTTGGGTGATGGCGCTGGCCGCGAAGGATAGGGTTCTTTTCTACACGTCGCCCAACCTGAAACAATGGGAATTCAGCGGTAGTTTTGGGAGCGGGTATGGGTCTACATCCGGCGTGTGGGAGACGCCCGACTTGTTTCAGCTTCCCATAGATGGCGGCTCCGAAAGCCGGTGGGTGTTGATGGTGGGGGTAGGCGATGGCGCATCTACGGGCGGGTCAGGCACGCAATATTTCATCGGCGATTTCGATGGAAAAAGTTTCGTCTCTGAAAATCCCAAGAATACCGTTCTATGGGCGGACTTTGGCGCAGATTATTACGCGGCTCAGTCCTGGAACGAGTCGCCGAACGGCCGCCGCATCATGCTTGGCTGGCTTTCGAACTGGCAGTACGCCGCTGTGACGCCCTCCGAAGCCTGGCGCGGCATGTTCAGCCTGCCGCGCCAAATGTCGCTCACCCGGACGGCGGATGGCATCCGCCTGGCGCAGCGGCCTATCGTTGAATTGCAAGCTCTGCGCGGCGAGCGGAATCACTGGCAGGATGGGATCATCAATCCCGAGGAAAACCTGCTCGCAGGAATCCGCGGAGAATGTCTCGAAATCCTGGCCGAATTCGAGCTTGACGGACATGCGACTGCCTGTGGCCTGCGTGTGCGCGTCGGCAAAGAGGAACAGACCACAATTGGGTATGCGATTCGCCAGCAGACGCTCTTTTTCGACCGCACGCGTTCAGGAAAGAGCGATTTCTACGCCGGGTTTGCAGCCCGGCATACCGCTCAGCTTGCTCCACACGGAAAGCGGGTGAGTCTGCACATTTTTGTTGATCGTTCTTCGGTAGAAGTATTTGCCAACGATGGACTTGTGACTTTCTGCGAGATCATTTTCCCGTCCGCTTCGAGCCAGGGACTTGAGCTGTTTGTCGAGGGGGGCAGTGTGAAGCTCGGTCAGCTCGATATTTACCATCTCAAGCCTGCCAACCTTTGCTTATGAATCCCGAATTTTCTCTACCTCGCGAAACATCCCGCACCTTTGCCCGCCTGATGCCGCGCCTCACCCAGTCGCTGGCCGATGAGATCGCCGCCGATCCGCAGGGCTGGCAGGCGTTTATCCAACGCTTGTCGGCGCATTTCCCGGCGCTGTTCGAGCTGTATTTCGGGCTGTACCGCGCTCGCTACGATTTTTACTTCCACCTCGAAGATTTGCTCACCTGTCTGGCGCGCGCCTGGTTCGACCGTCCCGCGGACCTGCGGGAGCTGGATCGCAGCCGGGAGCAGGATCCCCTTTGGTACCAGTCAAACCGGATGGTGGGAGGCGTGATCTACGTTGATCTGTTCGCCTCCGATCTGGAGGGGGTGCGCGCCAAAATTCCCTATTTCAAAGAGCTTGGGTTGACGTATCTCCACTTGATGCCGCTGTTCGAAATGCCGGCAGGCGAAAACGACGGCGGTTACGCTGTCAGCAGCTACCGCGAGGTACACCGCCCGCTCGGCTCGATGGCGCAGCTCGGCTCGCTTGCCCACGATCTGCGCGCCGCCGGCATCAGTATGGTGGTGGACCTGGTTTTCAACCACACTTCCGATGAGCACCTTTGGGCAGAAAGGGCCAAGGCTGGCGATGAAGCGGCGCGGGAAATGTATCACATCTACCCGAACCGGACCCTGCCCGACGCCTACGAGCGCACCCTGCGCGAAATCTTCCCCGACGAACACCTCGGCGCATTCTCGCCCCTTCAAAACGGCACGGGGGCCAGCGGATGGGTTTGGACGACTTTTCACCGCTACCAGTGGGATTTGAATTACGCCAACCCGGCAGTTTTCAACCGTATGGCGGAGGAAATGCTTTTCCTCGCCAACCAGGGCGTGGAAGTCATCCGCCTCGACGCGGTGGCGTTCATCTGGAAACAAATGGGCACGAGCTGTGAAAACCTGCCGGAAGCCCACGCCCTGATCCGCGCTTTCAATGCGGCCGCGCGCATCTCTGCCCCGGCGCTGCTGTTCAAATCCGAAGCCATCGTTCACCCGGACGAGGTTGCCCGGTACATTGACCCCGCCGAATGCCAGCTTTCGTACAATCCGCTGCTGATGGCGCTGCTGTGGAACTCTCTGGCCACCCGCAAGACGCGGCTGCTCTCGCAGGCGCTCGCTGCCCACTTCAAAATCCACCCGCAAACGGCGTGGGTCAACTATGTGCGTTGCCACGACGACATCGGCTGGACGTTTTCCGATGAAGACGCTGCCATTCTGGGCGTCAACGGCGGGGATCACCGCCGCTTTTTGAACGAGTTCTATCGCGGTCAATTTCCCGGCAGTTTTGCGCGCGGCTTGCCCTTTCAGGAAAACCCGAAGACCGGCGATTGCCGTATCTCGGGGAGCTGCGCCTCGCTGGCGGGGCTGGAAAAGGCGCTCGATGAGGATAACGCCGCCGAAAAGGAGCTTGCCATCCGGCGGATTCTCCTCATTCATGGGATCATCCTGATGGTGGGCGGCATCCCGCTGATTTATTTGGGCGACGAAATTGGCACGTTGAATGATTATTCCTACCGCGACGACCCCGACAAGGCGCGCGACAGCCGTTGGGTTCACCGCCCGCGCGCCGATTGGTATCGCTTCCAACGGCGAAACGACCCCGACACAATGGAAGGCCGCGTTTATCAGGGATTGCAGGCGTTGATCCGCCTGCGCAAAGATCAGCCGGTTTTTGCAGGCGGCGACCTCGAAATCATCGCTGCCGAAAACGAGCACGTACTCGGTTTTATCCGCCGCCATCGAGGGCAGCGCGCCGTGATCTTTGCCAATTTTTCTGAGCATGGGCAGGTCATCTCAGCCCGTGTGCTGAAAGATCACGGCTGTTATCCGGGGAAGCAGCTTCATGGCATCAGCATCGTGGCCCCATCAGGCGATATAGCCCTGGCTGCGCTGGATCTGGTGGCGATACAGTTGAGTTGATAGCCATAGGGGATTACCGACGCATCAAAGACTCCCGGAGTTTTGGAAACTCCGGGAGTCTTTTCCGATAGTTTTGCGATATGCCCCGCCAGTTGGCAGCGCGACGCAAGTCGGATTGGTAATCCGACCTGCCACCGAAGAGCCAGAAATCTCCAAAAGGCGAAGCCCCAGATTGCTGATAGAATATCGCTCAAACCGAAGAACAAAGATAAACCACAAAAATAACGGAGGCTCAAGACTGACTATGTCACAGCTCAAATGGTGGCAAGAAGTGGTGTTCTATCAAATCTACCCGCGCAGCTTTGCGGATGGCAACGGCGATGGCATCGGCGATTTCCGAGGCATGATCGAAAAACTCGACTACCTGCGTGACCTGGGGATCGGCGCGATCTGGCTTTCGCCGCATTACCCCTCTCCGATGGACGATTGCGGCTACGACATCAGCGACTACACTGCGGTTGCCCCGGAATATGGCACGCTCGAAGATTTCAAGGCATTTCTGGCGGGAGCGCACCTGCGGGGGATGCGGGTCATTCTCGATCTGGTGCTCAACCACACTTCGGACGAGCATCCCTGGTTTCTCGAATCCCGGTCGAGCCGCGATAATCCCAAACGGGATTGGTATATCTGGCTGGACCCCGCCCCCGATGGCGGCGCGCCCAACAATTGGAACTCCACCTTCGACGGCTCCGCCTGGGAATTCGACGAAACTACCGGCCAATATTATTATCATTTCTTTTTCAAACAGCAGCCTGATCTGAACTGGCGCAATCCGCAGGTCAAACAAGCCATGTTCGACGCGGCCCGTTTCTGGCTTGACCTCGGCGTGGACGGCTTCCGGCTGGACGCCATCGGTACAATCTTCGAGCACCCTGACATGCCCAATCACCCGGTAAACATGACTTTGGCCGAGCTGCGCCGCCGGTTCCACACCTGCCAGACCGCCGAAGAGCGGGCTGAGCTGGGCAAAACCTGGGAAAAGATGTTCAAATTTCAAGTTGAACAGCTCGGTATGCACGAATTGATGCAGGAACTGCGGGCGGTTTTGGATGAGTACGACGGCGACCGGATGCTGGTCGGCGAGAACGACGATATTGCTTACCACGGCAGCGGCGATAACGAGCTGCACATGGTTTTCAACTTCCCGCTGATGCGCACCGACCGGTTGTCCCCGGATTGGATTCGCGCCAACCAGCGGGATCGGCTAGCCGCCCTGGGAGCTATCTCCCCCGAAAGCTGGCCCTGCAACACCCTCGGGAACCATGACTGCCCCCGTCTCTTCACCAGCTTCTGCGACGGCTTGCCCAAAGACGCGTTAGCCCGCCTTCATCTGGCGCTCATGCTGACCCTGCGCGGCACGCCCTTCCTGTACAACGGCGAGGAAATCGGGATGACAGATTTGATCCTGGAGGATATCGGTCAATTCCGGGATACTCTCGGTACATGGGTTTATCACGCAGAAATCGAAGAGCTGGGTGTGCCTCAAAAAGAGGCGCTGGAGCACGCCGCCCGGCTGACCCGCGATAAAAACCGCACCCCCATGCAGTGGCAGAACGCCCCGAATGGCGGATTCTCCCCCGAGGGTGTCGAGACCTGGCTGCCAGTCAATCCCGACTATGCCAGCTGCGTCAACGTCGCCGATCAGGAGAGCAATCCGGCCTCGATGCTGAATTTCTACCGCCGGATGCTCCATTTTCGCCAGCAAATGCCAGCCCTGATCCGGGGAGATTACACCCCGCTGCACGAAGATTCAAGCGACTATTTCGCATTCCTGCGGCGATGCAATGAGCAGACTTGCCTGGTCATCCTGAACTTATCAGAAAAAGCGCACCTGCTTGCCTTCGACCTGCCAGGACAACATAAAACCGCAAAATGTGTCTTTCGCAGCTCTACGGTTGGCATCGGGGAAGATATTCTATCGTCCATTCCGATCCAGCCCTATGAGGTATACATTGCTGAAATCCAATAGCGACAAAAACCTGGTTCACAATTTCGTCGTCAACCTTTTTGATGGCGGCTTCTTTGGCTTTGCCCTCGGGTTTGCATCTTTCGTCACCGTAATACCGCTGTTCGTCAGCACGATGACGAATTCGGCCTTGCTCATTGGCTTGATACCGGCGATTCACAACGTGGGCTGGCAGTTGCCGCAACTGTTGACGGCGAATAGAGTCGCGCGGCTTCGCCGGGTCAAGCCGATGGTGTTGTTAATCACCATCAATGAGCGCTTCCCGTTCCTCGGGTTGGCGGCGATTGCCTGGTTTGCTCCCTATCTGCATGTAAAATTAGCCCTCGTTCTGACCTTCCTGCTGCTCATCTGGCAGGGGTTGGGCGGGGGTTTTACTGCAACGGCCTGGCAAAGCATGATCGTCAAGATCATACCCAGCGAGCTGCGTGGCACCTTTCTGGGAGCGCAAGGTTCAGCGGCAAACCTGCTCGCCAGCGGCAGCGCGATCATTGCCGGGTTCATTCTCGAAAAAGTGGATTCACCCCTCGATTTCACACTGTGTTTCCTGTTTGCAACCGGCGCAATGGTCTTTTCGTGGGGGTCTTTGGCAATGACCCGCGAGCAGGATAGCCCAAATTCTGCATCGCTCTCCGAAAATTCATCTCTAATCCAGGAGCTTGGCATCCTTGCCCGGCAATCCCTGGCGATCCTTCGCAAGGATAACAATTTCGTCTGGTTTTTGATCTGCCGCATGACCACGCAGGTTGGAGCAATGGCTTTTGCCTTTTATGTCGTGTATGCGGTTCGGTTTTATGGAATGAGTGAAAGCACAGCCGGGGTGATGACCAGCGTGCTGCTGGTCACAGGCATCATCGCCAACCCGGTGCTGGGTTGGATCGGCGACCGGTTCGATCACCGGCTGGTGATGGCAGGCGGGGCGCTGTTTGCCGCGCTGAGCGCGGCTATCGCCTGGATGGCCCCGAGCGTGGGGTGGTTCTATCTGGTGGTGATTCTGACCGGGATCGCCAACACGACGATGTGGACTGTAACGATGACCATGAATATGCACTTCGGCAGCGATGCGGAACGCCCGACCTATATCGGCATGGCGAACACCCTGATTGCCCCGGCGACGATCCTGGCCCCGCTGGCCGGAGGCTGGCTGGCCGACAATGCCGGTTATTCGGCGACTTTCGCAACCTCTGTCATCGGCGGATTGGTGACTGCGCTGCTGCTGGTGCTCAAGCTGCGTGACCCGCGCAATCAAAACTATGAACCTTCTTCCTGACAATCCCCGTACCGCTGAATCTGATCAGCCCCTCGAACCAACTGCGCCGGATGCCCGCTGGTGGGTGTTGGTAACCACCGGCATCGGCACCTTCATGACTGCGCTGGATACCAGCGTGGTCAATACCACCCTGCCGCTCATCCAGAAAGACCTGCACAGCAGTGTAGCGGGCGTCGAATGGGTGGTGACGATTTACCTGCTGCTGCTCAGCGGGCTGCTGCTCAGTTTTGGGAGGCTTGGCGACCTGCGCGGGCATAAACCGGTTTACGTGTTAGGTTTTGGGACGTTCATGGTCAGCTCTATCGTGGCAGGATTAGCGCCCAACGTGCCCGTGTTGGTTGCCTGCCGGGCGATGCAAGCCCTGGGAGGCGCGATGCTGGCGGCCAATTCGCCGGCTATCCTCACCAAAAGTTTCCCGGCCAGCCAGCGCGGGCGCGCCCTTGGGCTGCAAGCTACAATGACGTACCTGGGGCTGACCGTTGGGCCGTCGCTGGGCGGCTGGATCGCAAGCCAGTTTGGCTGGCGCTACGTTTTCTATATCAATGTGCCGGTATGCCTGGCAGCCGTGATCATGAGCTTGCGCTTCGTTCCCCATGACACACCTCGGAGGGAAGAGAAATTTGACATCCCTGGCGCGCTGGCTTTTTTGGTGGGGTTGAGCGCTTTGCTGCTCGGCTTGAACCAGGGGCACAATTGGGGTTGGGGTTCCCCGCGAGTGCTGGTTTTACTTCTGGGTGCAGGATTCCTGCTGGCGGTGTTTATTTACATCGAGCGGCGCGCCCCCAGCCCGATGCTCGATCTCTCGCTCTTCCAGCGGCCCCAGTTTTCATTATCCGTCACTACTGCTGTCTTGAACTATATTTGTGTCTACAGCTCGATTTTTTTACTGCCCTTCTATCTTATTCAAGGGCGCGGTTTTAGCTCTGCGGAGGCTGGGCTGCTGCTCACCGCTCAACCGATCATTATGGCAATTGTCGCCCCACTCAGCGGGACGCTATCCGACCGGATTGGCGCGCAGATTCCAGGCGCGGTGGGAATGGGGATGCTCTCGATCGGGATGTTCCTGCTCTCGCGGCTCGGTCCGCAATCTCCTCAAATCAGCATCATCCTGGCGCTGGTGATGGTGGGCCTGGGAACCGGCATATTCATCTCACCCAATAATAGCGCCTTGATGGGAGCGGCGCCCCGTCACCGGCAGGGAATCGCGGCCGGGACACTGGCAACGGCGCGTAATTTTGGGATGGTTCTTGGCGTAGGCCTTGCGGGGGCGATTTTTACGACAATCGTCTCTCAGGGCATCACTGGACTGGCCGGCGAAGTCCAAGTGCCGCCGCTTTTCGTGGCGATCCAAATCAGCTTCCTGGCAGCATCATTGATCGCTGCGATGGGCGTTGTGACATCACTGATACGAGGGAATCATGCCACAAATCATTCGTAGACAAACCGTTGGCCTGGCGTTAGGCGGAGGCGGGGCGCGCGGCCTGGCGCACATTGGGGTTCTCAAAACCCTGGAGGCGGCGCGCATCCCGGTTGATTTCCTGGCCGGAACCAGTATTGGCGGGATCATCGCCGCGGCTTATTCCGCTGGCCTCAGCGTGGCAGAACTTGAAATTATGGCGTTACAAATGGCGAAGCCCAGCCAGATGATGCGGCTGCTCGACGTAGCCCCCATGCGCCGCGGTCTGCTCGAAGGTCAGCGGGTGCGTGAATTCCTGGCCGATAAATTGGGCGACATAACTTTCGATAAGCTGCATATCCCGCTGGCTCTCGTAACAGTTGATTTTTTGCGCGGGGTCGAATGCCAATTGACCCATGGATCGGTGCTGGAGGCCGCTATGGCTACCAGCGCTGTGCCGGGCGTATTTCCACCAGTCGAGATCGAGGGGTGCATGATGGTTGACGGTGGGCTGATCAACAATGTCCCGGCTAATGCGGTAAAGGCGTTAGGCGCAGAGGTGGTGATCGCGGTGGACGTAGCCCCGATTTTCCCGCGCGAGATTAGCCCGGATGCGGCCCAGACTCTTCACCAGCTACCCGCCCCATTTCCAAAGTTGACCGGCAACCTCTATCAGGCGCTGCTCATTATGACAGCCCATACCGTCAGGGCGAACCTGCACGAGGCCCGGCCTGATCTGGTTATACAGCCTGCAATGCCCGATGAAATTAGCATTTTACTGGGATTCACACATGCCAGCGAAGCCATCGCTGCTGGTGAACAGGCGGCGCAGCGGGCGCTGCCCAAAATCCAGCAACTGCTTCAGCCGTCGCTTCAGCGAACAGTGCAGCGAATTTTCTCTGGGGGAAGGTAAGTTTACTCTCGAAACTATACCAACAGAAACGGTGGCTTTCGTCCCCTTCGAGGGTTCGAGATGAAAGCGTAGATCGGGTCAGACTCCCGGAGTTTCGGAAACTCCGGGAGTCTTTGCCATTGCCGCCAACGATTCGGGCGGCAAGTTACGCTATTGACAAAGGAACATATTTTTGATTTAATAGACTTAGTTTGTTGCCACAACCTACTAAGGTGATTATGCTCCCCTACAGCACAGGCGATCAAACCCTCGTTCGAGAAATCAATCTTTCAACCGTATTGCGTTATCTTCACGCCAATGCGCCGATGTCGCGGGCGCAGTTGGCAAACGCAATTGGCCTGAACAAATCCACGGTTTCAAGCCTGGTCGAAGAGTTGATCGAGCGAAGCTTGATCCATGAAATCGGGATCACCAATGCTGGCACCGGGCGGCCGGCGACTTTCCTTGATATTGACCCAGGCGCGGGCGGTATCATCGGGGTGGAATTGGGAGTGGATTTCGTTTCGGTCATCCTGACAGATTTTTGCGGCAAAACGCTTTGGCAGCGCCTGCAAGACGCCGATCCCACCGAAGGGCAAGAGGCCACCATCACGCAAACACTTCACCTGGTAGACGAAGCGATCACCGTCAGCCGGGAAAAAACAACGCGCTTGCTTGGAGTGGGAGTTGCCACGCCGGGCACGGTCAATCTCGACGAGGGGGTGCTGATCTTTGCGCCGAACCTGCACTGGCGCAACGTTCCGCTGCGAAAAATCTATTCACAGCACACCGGGTTGCCCGTGCTCGTAGACAACGACGCCAATGCCGCCGCTGTTGGCGAGCACTTGTTTGGTGTAGCACGACAGGCGCAGAATTTCGTTTTCGTGTTCGCAGGGGTGGGAATTGGAGGCGGGCTGTTTCTCAATGGTGAACTCTACCGGGGAAAGAGCGGGTTTGCCGGCGAGATCGGGCATTCGGTATTCATGGCAGAGACCTTCCAGCCGCCATGTCACTGCGGTAACCGGGGCTGCTGGGAAACCTACGCCAACCAATATTCCATCGTCGAGCGTGTGCGCGCTCGATTGGAAGTCAGACGAAGCAGTCTCATTCCTCAAATGATGGCAGAGAGCAATTCCCCGCTATCCTTCGCGATCATCACAAAAGCTGCTGATGCCGGCGACAAAGAAGCCAGAGATGTTTTGGCCGAGGCTGGCGCGGCGATGGGTATGGGGGTTGCAAATCTCATCAATATTCTGAACCCCGAAATGGTAGTCATCGGCGGGCCATTGAGCACTGCCGGTAAGCATATCCTGCCAGCCATTGTTGATTGTGTCGCAAAACGGTCGCTGCCGGAGATCGGCCAACAGTCACAGGTGATGTTATCTGCATCCGGAGCAAACGCCAGTCTGATTGGCGCTGTTTCCCTGGTGGTGAAAGCGACCCTATCCAGGCCGTCTTCAGTCAATTAATTGTTCGATCATTTTGGAAGGAGGTGATTACCGTCAAAATATCAAAGCCAAGATTTTTCCATTGCCAGAGAAACCCTGGCCTGAATTCACCCAATAAAAATTCCCAGTAAGGAGAAGAGAGTAACATGTCCAAGAAAAATGTTTGGTATAGCCTCTTTGCGGTTGTCGTAATTGCTTCCATCTTGCTCACCGCCTGCGGTGAGACAAAAACCGCCGAGATTCAGCCGACCACCCCTCCCAAAGCCACCACCCCACCCCAGCCGACTGCGGTTCCGACCACACCTGGCAAAACCCAGGTTGAGGTCTTCTCGTGGTGGACGACCGGCGGCGAGGCGAATGGTCTGCAGAAGTTAATGGATCAGTTCAACGCTGCCCATCCAAACGCTGAGGTTATCAATGCAGCGGTCGCGGGCGGCGCCGGTTCTAACGCCAAAGCGGTTCTCAAGACCCGTATGCTCGGCGGCGATCCTCCCGACAGCTTCCAGGTCCACATGGGCCACGAGCTGATTGACACCTGGGTCACCACCGGCTTCATGGAGCCGCTCGATGACGTGTACGCAACCTACGGCCTGAACGAGGCCTTCCCCCAGGGCGTGCTCGACATCGTCTCCTACGATGGCCATCCCTGGTCGGTACCCGTCAACATCCACCGCTCCAACGTCCTGTGGTACAACAAAACTGTCTTCGCCAATGCCGGAATCGAAAATGCACCCACGACCTGGGCGGAATTTTTCACGGTTGCTGAGACCCTGAAGGCTCAGGGGATCACCCCGCTGGCCCTGGGCGATAACGGCCCGTGGGCTGCCGCGCACCTGTTCGAGGATATCCTCGCCAGCGCTGTCGGCCCCGACGCGTATAAAGGTTTGTGGGATGGCACTACATCCTGGTCAGACCCGAAAGTAACCGATGCCCTCAACACCTTCCGCAATATCCTGAACTACATCAACGAAGATCACGCCGCCCTCACCTGGGACCAGGCCAACCAGTTGGTGATTGACGGTAAAGCCGCCATGACCATCATGGGTGACTGGTGCGATGGCGATTACGTTGCCAAGGGCTTCACCGATTACGGCTGGGCGCCGGTTCCCGGCACGCAGGGCGTCTTCGTTGCCCTGTCAGACACCTTCGGCCTGCCCAAGGGCAGCAAAAACCCCGAGCTGACCAAGGAATTCCTGGGTGTGCTCGGCTCCAAGGAAGGCCAGGAAGCCTTCAATATCCTGAAGGGTTCGATCTGCGCCCGCAAGGACTGCGATTACAGCGCCTTCGATGCCTACCTGCAATCCGCAGCTGCCGACTGGCAGAAAGACACTATCGTTCCGTCCGTTGTACACGGCGCCGCGGCATCCGAAGGCTGGGCGACCGCCTACATTGACGCTATCGGCGCATTCGTCACCACCAAGGATGTTGCCGGGGCGCAGAACGCGCTGATCCAGGCCGCCGTTGATGCTGACAGCGGTCAGGAATCTGGCAAGATCAAAGTCCCGGTTGAGGTTTTCTCGTGGTGGACGACCGGCGGCGAGGCGAATGGTCTGCAGAAGTTAATGGATCAGTTCAACGCTGCCCATCCAAACGCTGAGGTTATCAATGCAGCGGTCGCGGGCGGCGCCGGTTCTAACGCCAAAGCGGTTCTCAAGACCCGTATGCTCGGCGGCGATCCTCCCGACAGCTTCCAGGTCCACATGGGCCACGAGCTGATTGACACCTGGGTCACCACCGGCTTCATGGAGCCGCTCGATGATGTGTACGAAACCTACGGCTTGAACGATGCCTTTCCTCAGGGCGTGCTCGACATCGTCTCCTACGATGGCCACCCCTGGTCGGTACCCGTCAACATCCACCGCTCCAACGTCCTGTGGTACAACGTAGCGATCATCGAAGCCAACGGCATTGACCCAGCTACTCTGTCAACCTGGGATGGCTGGTTTGCCGCCGCTGAGACGCTCAAAGCCGCCGGAGTAACCCCGCTGGCCCTGGGCGACAATGGCCCATGGGCTGCCGCGCACCTGTTCGAGGTCGTCTTAGCCGGCACGCTGACCCCTGACCAATACAAGGGTTTGTGGGATGGCACAACCGATTGGAACGGCGCTGAGGTCACATTGGCGCTGGAGAACTTCAAAAAGATGATCTCCTACACCAATGATGACCATGCCGCCCTCAGTTGGGATCAGGCTAACCAGTTGGTGATTGACGGCACAGCCGCCATGACCATCATGGGCGACTGGGTGGACGGCGACTATGTTGCCAAGAGCTTCACCGGCTACGGCTGGGCGCCGCCTCCAGGCTCGGATGGCGTGTATATCGCCTTGTCCGATACCTTCGGCCTGCCCAAGGGCGTCAAGAATCCCGAAGCCATCAAGGCATTCCTGGGCGTGCTTGGCTCCAAGGAAGGCCAGGAAGCCTTCAACATCCTGAAGGGTTCGATCTGCGCCCGGACGGACTGCGACTACAGCGCCTTCGATGCTTACCTGCAATCGTCGGCTGCCGACTGGCAGGTGGACATTATCGTCCCGTCAGTCGTACACGGCGCAGCCGCATCTGAAGGCTGGGCGACCAGCTTTATTGATGCCATCGGCGCATTCGTCACCACCGGCGACGTGGCGGCAACGCAGGCTGCCCTGGCTGCTGCTTGCACCGATGCAGGCGTCTGCCAATAACTAATCAAACCTGATGGTTGGAAGGTCGAAGATCGCCGGCCAAAACAGCCTCCCATTGAATGAGATATTGTATAATCATGGGAGAGACTGGCAAACCCCGATCTTTCGACCTTCCAACCTTTTTCGGAGGCCCCGATGCGCCTGCGTTTCAACAGCGACCGCTTGCTCGCCATCTTATTCATAACCCCTTCGATCATCGCAGTGCTGATTTTTGTTTATGGCTTCATCGGATGGACCAGCCTGGCGTCTCTGCTCAAGTGGGACAATATCGCCCGCATCCCAGGGCTGAAATGCTGCCCGCTGGAAGGTTCCCTGCTTCCGCAGGTGCCCCAGGCAGACCCGCTGCTGAACAACTACATCCGCCTGCTGACCACTGACCAGCGGTTTCAAACCGATTTACGCAACACAGTCGTTTTCACGTTGTGTTTCATCGTTGCATGTCTGGCGATGGGGCTGATCCTGGCGATCCTGCTGGATCAGAAGATCAAGGGGGAGGGCATCTTCCGCGGGATTTATCTCTTCCCGATGGCGGTCTCTTTCATCGTGACTGGCGTGGTCTGGCGGTGGCTGCTGAACCCCGGGAATCAATCTGGAGCCGTTGGGGTTAACCTGCTCTTCGAGAAACTTGGCCTGCCCTTCCTGAAATCGGCCTGGTACACCAATCCTGATGTCTGGTTCATTTCACCATCGTCAACAGTCGGCACATTTCTTGGCAACATCGGCCTGGATTTTCTGACCACAGCTAAATTCGGCATACCGCTGGCGATTCTTTCAGTCGTGCTGGCTGCCACCTGGCAGATGTCCGGCTACACGATGGCGCTGTATCTCGCCGGGCTGCGCGGCATCCCGGAGGAGTTGCGCGAAGCCGCCCGAGTGGATGGCGCTAACGAGCTGCAAATCTACCGGCATATCATCATGCCCCTGCTCCAGCCGATCACATTGAGCGCCGTGATCATCCTGGGACACATCTCCCTCAAAATATTCGATCTCGTCTCGGCGATGACCGGCCCCGGCCCGGCCTTCGCCACCGATGTGCCGGCTTATTACATGTTCGACACGGTTTTTCGCGGCAATCATTTTGCCCGCGGCGCAGCGATAGCTATCATTCTTCTATTGAGCGTGGCAGTGCTGGTTGTTCCTTATCTGATCAATAGCATCAGAACGGAGGTGCACCAATGAACACCAGGCCGCGCCCCAAGTTCAAATTCCGCCCTGCCCGCATCGCCACCTATGCCGTTCTCATTGCGGCGGCGATTTTTTACCTGCTGCCGGTGTATATTTTACTGGCAACCAGCCTGAAAAGTTACGCCGAGGTCAACCTGGCGACGATGTGGTCGCTACCGGGGGGAATCCACCTGGATAGCTTCCTGCAAGCCTGGAACGGCGACCCATCCAAAGGGACGCTTGGTTTATCCAACAATTTCATGAACAGCATCAAGTTGGCGATCCCGGCCACGCTGCTCTCGGCGATGCTCGGCTCATTGAATGGTTACGTGCTGTCGAAATGGAAATTCCGCGGAGCCAATATTGTCTTTCCAGCCCTCCTGTTTGGGATGTTCATCCCATACCAGAGCGTGCTCATCCCGCTAGTACAGACGATGCAAGGTTGGGGCCAAATGATCAAACCCTGGCTGGAGACAGTCATCGCCTGGCAAGCGCCGGTTTACCTGGGCTGGTTGAAGTGGCTGATTACAACATACACCCCGGCTTACGGCACCATCGGCGGGCTGGTATTAATCCACGTGATTTACGGTATCCCGATCACAACCTTGATCTTCCGCAACTATTACGCCGAGATCCCGGATGAGCTGGTGGAGGCCGGCAAGATTGACGGCGCCGGGTTTACTGGCATCTACCGCTACATCCTGTTTCCAATCTCAATGCCAGCTTTCGTCGTGGTCATCATCTGGCAATTCCAGTCGGTATGGAATGAATTTTTGTTCGCCACGGTCATCACTAACAAAGCCGAAGTTCAGCCGATCACCGTGGCCCTCAACAACCTGGCGGGAAGTTTCATCGTCGAGTGGAACGTTCAAATGGCGGGCGCACTGATGGCGGCCCTGCCCACCCTGCTCATCTTCATCGTCTTAGGCCGCTACTTCATGCGCGGCCTGTTAGCTGGATCATTGAAGGGTTAATCAGAGGTCCTCATGCCAAAAAAACTCCTTCGATGGGGTCTTCTCAGCACCGCACGCATCAACCGCGCGTTGATCCCCGCCATACGTGCCTCCAAACGCTGCCAATTGGTCGCCGTCGGAAGCCGGACGCAGGAACAGGCTGACAGCTACGCCCGGCAATGGGAAATTCCGCGCGCTCACAGAAGCTACGAAGCGCTGCTGGCAGACCCAGAAATTGACGTGATCTTCAACCCGCTGCCCAACAGCCTGCACGCCGAGTGGACGATCGCTGCCGCACAGGCAGGTAAACACGTACTTTGCGAAAAACCACTTGCAGTTACAGTGACCGAAGTGGACGCGATGGCTGAAACAGCCGCTAAAGCGGGCGTGGTAGTGGCCGAGGCTTTTATGTATCGCCACCACCCCCAAACCCGGAAAGTTCTGGAAATTGCGGCGAGCGGGATACTCGGCAATATTGAGTTGATCCGGGGCGCTTACACCTATACCAACACCCGCCAGAATGATGTGCGCCTCGATCCGGCCCTTGGGGGAGGCAGTTTATGGGATGTAGGCTGCTACCCGGTGAGTTATTCCCGCGCCATTGCAGGAGCCGACCCGGTAGAGGTCTTCGGCTGGCAGGATACCGGCCCCACCGGGATTGACCTGACCCTCGTGGGCCAGATGCGGTTCGCGAATGGTGTCTATGCGCAGTTCGACTGCGGGTTCAAGGCCCCCTTCCGGGCATTCGTAGAAATCGTCGGGAGCCAGGCGAGCTTGCAAATCCCCACACCTTTCAAGCCAGGCCGCAGTGAAAAAATATTCCTGACGCGGGGGGAAGAAGTCGAAACCATCAAAATCAAGGGACAGGACTTATATACCGGCGAAGTCGAGGATATGGCCGACGCAGTGCTGCTCGGCAAGCCGCCCTATCTCAGCCTGGATTATAGCCGTGGGAATGTAGCGACAATTGTTGCGCTGTTGGAATCTGCTCGAGTGGGAAAGCCGGTCGCTCTATAATCAAAAGACCTCACGGGGTTTGAAAACCAGTGAGGTCTTTTGATTCTGTATCACTATTCCGGCAATTCGGCCAGCGCATCCTGTGGTTGAATCCAGGTCGGCTGAAGCTCGATGGCTTTGGCGAACATCTGCCGGGCTTTTTCGATATCGCCCTGCTCGCGGGCAACGATCCCGGCATTGTAATACAGCCGGGCGTCATCCGGCGCGGCCTGGAGGCCCTGTTCGAGCACTTTGGCCGCGTTCTCCCAATCTTGCATGACAATCAGCGCTGAACTTAACCCGGCAGCCGCGTCGCCAAGCGGAGCGCCAAAAACCGCCGCCTGGTCGAAAGCCCGCGCCGCGCCCTCGTATTCTTGATGCTGCATCAGCAGATCGCCCAGCCGCAGCCAGCGGTCAGGTTCCTGCGTCTGCGTCAAAAGGCTCTCGATCTCAGCCTGTCCCGTCAAGGACAGGCGCTGCGCCTCTAGCAGATGCTGCGAGGCTAAATCAGGCCGGTCGGCGCGCAGGTAGACGATACCCAGGTTGATATGCGCCGCCGTTAGATTGGGATCGAGAGCCAGCGCCTTGTCGAGCAAGATCTTCTCGGCGTCAGCCAGGTTTTCCTGCTCACGCAGCGCGCCTGCTAAATTATTCCAATACAAGGCATTTTCAGGCTGGCGTTGAACCGCCTGCTCGAAGGCGGCCTGCGCTTCGGGGTATTTGCCCATGTAAAACAAGGCCAGTCCGCCGTTATCCCAGGCATCAGCGTTATCCGGGTTCAGGGTGACAGCCTGGTCGGCGAAATCCAGCCCTGCCTCGTATTGAGCCCGGTTGACGTATTCCAAAGCAAGATTGGTGGGTGGCGTATCCGATAGCGGCGAGCGGCGCGCAGCCCAAGTCCACAGGCTGAGATCATCCCGCCAGTAAGGCAACGTCAACTGAATTACAGCAATACTCGTTACCAGCCAAAGGACCGCGATGATTCCCAGCGCGCGCCGAAGCGGCAAGGCAGACTCCACAAATGACTCAGCCAGGCTCAAGATGGCAAGCGCCATGAACGCCAGCGGGAACAACAAATATCGTTCGGAAATGAAAGCGCCGCCGCCCAATTCAAGCGGCATGAGATTGATCACCGGCAGGAGCGCCAGCGCTCCGGCAACGGCCAGCCAACCGGAACGCGGCGCACGCCGCACCCACGTCACCAACCCGGCAATCACCACCGCGATCAGCGCCAGCGACAACCATACCGCCCAATCCGTAGCCTGGACCGGCATGGCGCTGTAATGGATCGGCGTCAGAGAGGTAAACGGCCACAAAACGAGCATGAAATAGGCTCCGAGCGACTTGACGATCAACAGCCCATGCTGCCAGACTGTTCCTGTAATTGAAGGCTCCTGGCTTGTGGCTGTCACCAGATATCCGAGTGCAGCATAACGAATGCCGAGGTAGGCTAACCCGGCAATCAAGACAGACAAATAAATGGGCCAATTGCGCTTCAGGGTGATGGTTATCCGGTTGAAAATTGAGGGTTGTGGTTCATTCGATAAACCCTCGACCTTCAACTCATCAACTTGCAGCCCAAGATGCCAAAAGGGCAGCGCAAAAACAAAGGCCAGCGCCATCTCCTTGGTCAAGGCCGCCAAAAGGAATAGAATCCCCACCGAGACCGCCCGCCCCCTCCGGCTCAGAATGTTCAGGTCAGCCAGCAATCCCATCAGCAGGAAAGTCGTCATCAGCAGATCGAAACGGCTGGAAACGAATGCCACGCCTTCGATCACAACCGGATGCAGCGCATAGAGCGACCCTGCCAATAACGCCGCCCGCCGCGCCGCAGTCACAGAAAGTTTCAATCTACCCTCGGTCAGTTTTAACCCCAGGAGCGTCGCCAGAGCGGCATTGAGCGCATGGAACAATATATTCGTGACATGCGGAATCGTTGGGTTGGCAGGTGCGAGACGCATCTCGACCAAAAAAGTCAGCAGCGCCAGCGGGCGGAAATAGTTGGGCGATAGCACAAAGGGGCGAAAGATCGCGGCGACATTGGTATAGACGGCCATGTCCCGCAGATAGATGGTGTCATCCCACACAAAGAGATACTGCACAGCGGGCAAGAAAACGAGGATAGCCGCTAATGCCGGGAAAATCGCCAACCAACGAGGGTCTAACTGGAATTGCCGGGGGGTGGCGACTCCAGTTGGCGCGGCCTCGCTCGGAGAAGCCTCACCAGTCTCGATCACCTCTGGGATAGATTCTTCTGAATCGGGGTTTGATTGCAAGGGTGCATTATCCACCAGAACCTCCAATGGGCAGGATTTACAACGGTTCTATTCTACAGCGGTTTGAATAGTTGGACAACTTGTAAAAGGAACCAACATCGAGCACTACCGCCTGACGACAGGCAAATAAACCCGATGCCCGCCGCCAGCGACGTAAATGGGACTCATCTCAGAAACGTTATTTGGGCCGCCGCCTTGAGCGATCAGAGTCACATCGGCAGCAGTCAATCCACCTGGCAGGGCCGCATTCCAATTACCCGAGGGATCGGCAGATGTATTTGTCAAATATGCCCCCCCGCCTCCATTACCTGCCGGGTTGCCGAACGCTTCGTAGATCCAAACGGTACAACTGGCGCAGACTGTCCCGCCGATGTTGCTGCCATTGGCGGTGGTAATCACGGGGTAATTCAAAAGCCCATTTGGCCCCGTATCCCCGTCGCCGCTGTCATTGGGTGTGTGCCCATCGTTGCCCAAATCGAGCGGCAGGCCGCCATTCGAGCGTACTTCGTAGGGCAGAATATAATTGCCGCTCGATGTGTTTCCCGTAACAGCAATGCCAGCCAGCCCGTTGTAGTCAACTTTGGCAGAGGTTATGCTGGATAATGTCGAATCCACCAGCAGGATACCCTCCCGGCCGTTGCCTTTGGCAGTGACCGTATCTGCTGCGACCCCGATGTAGGTATTGTAGTAAATCGAGACGGCGCTCGAATTTTGCACGTAGACCCCCTCTCGGGTATTACCAGAGATGAACTGTTGGGTCGTGGCATCAATAGCGCTCAGAACGACAGCCGATGAGTCGAAAACCGCCACCCCAGCCAGATGGTTGGGAATGAGTGCAGTGCCGTTGCTGTGCAATCCAAGCAAATTTCCATTCAAGAAAATATTATAGGATCCACTTTCGATGGATACGCCGCTCCCGGTGTTCCCGCTGATGATATTGCGGTAACTGGGATCCGTGGCGCTGCCAACGGCGACATCGTGAGATGCGTCGGAGACCAGAATGCCCTCAGTTCCATTGGGTATGACATACCCAGAGTTCTCGGTGACGCCTATCGTATTGCCGTAGATTTCCGTCTGGCTGGAACCGTACAGATTTATCCCGGAATATAGATTCCCGCCAATGCGATTGTCATGGATAACGGTTCCGGTGTTCAGCCTGTCGAAGATGCCCGAAAGGAAATTATGCATCATCCCCATGTTGTTCGTGCCGATGTCGCTGGTCGCGATGATGGTGCGCAGATTCGTACCGCTCGCGCCGCCATCAATGTATATCCCGTTGCCGCCGCTGCACACCACGCGGCTGCCTGAGATCAGCGTATCATCTGCCCCGCCGTCAATGTAAACGCCATCCAGACCATTGCTGGCCCAACTGACGCACATATTAGCCGACCAGTTAGGAGCGCCAATGACAGATCCGCTGATCGAATTCCCGTTGCCGCCGCTCTCTGCACTGCCGTGAACGTATATCCCGGCTGCGACACTGCCAATGACGGCAACGTTCGAGACGAGATTGTAGTTGCCGCTGCCGACGCCAGCGAAGTCCCCCACCTGGATGCCATTCCATTTGGATGCGCGCACCGTCAGGTTCAGGATCTGATTGTTCCCCCCCTGCACGCGTAAGATGCTGGTACCATCTGCCAGCCCTGCTCCGCTGAGGGTGATCGTAGAAAGCGCGCCGCCGTCGAGGGTGATGTTATCCGCGGAGATCACCAGCATCCCCTGGGTCAGGGTAATCGTCGCCGTTCCCAGGCTAAAGGTGATCGTCTTATTGCCCGAGGCAGCGTTGGCCTCTTTGACAGCCTCCCGCAGGGTGCAGACGCCGCTCCCGTTGTCACAAACCCCATTGGCTGAGCCGGAGGAGACGCTGTCATCCGTGGAGTTGACCACGAACGATGCATCCGCATAAGCCACCTGGGATACATTCACCCCAGGCGCGATCAAGACCAATGCAACAACAATCATCGAGCGAACGATCAAACGAATGAGGTTATGATTGGCTGCCATAGAAACTCCTTTTGTTTATCCTTGGGGGACCAATTACCTGGCCGGTGACCGTTACCTATCTTCCCGGCATCGAAATGATACGATTTCCAGCTTGATTGTCGCATAGAACGTCTGAAATTGCAACGCAACGGCAGGTTGAAAGCATAACCTGCCTTCAACCTGCCGTATAAAATCTGACTTTCAAGCTACCGCTTGACAATCGGCAGATAGATTTTATAACCGCCCCCGCCGCTGTTATACATCGGACTCATTTCGGATGTGTTGCCAATCGTCGAGCATGGCGCTTCGCAGGCCGCCACGGTAACTTGTGAGGCCGTCACACCGCCCGGCAAAACGGCAGACCAGTCGCCCGACCCATTGGCAGTCACTTCCATGAGGTATATCCCGCCTCCCCCGGCCGCCGTGGGATTTCCTGATGCCTGGTAAATAATTATCAGGCAGTCATTACATGCTGTTCCGGTAACATTACTGCCTGCGCCGCCGGTAATAACCGGGTAAGCGAGCCAGTTATTTGGCCCGGGCGGGGTATGTGCGCCGTTGGCGGTATGCCCATCATTGCCCAGGTCAACCGGCAAGCCGCCGTTACCGTGAACATCATCAACGATGGTAATCTTGTTACCCAGGGCAGCATCGCCAACCACAGCAACACCTGCGCCGCCATTGTGTGCAATGATCCATGGGAAAACGCTCGTGTTGACCGCGCCGTTTAACAGGATACCTTCCTGCCCATTTCCTATTGGCGTCACATTATCGCTGGCAACTCCAACCCGGTTTGTCTGACCAATAAACGTACCACTCGAGTTCTCGACATAGATTCCAGCGAGAGTATTGCCGGAGATATATTGCGTTACCCCACCCATTGAGGTACCAATGTAATTATTATCAGATGCCCGCACTGCCACCCCCGTTTGACCATTCGGGATGGCTGTTGTACCGGCGCCGTTCAAACCGATGAGATTGCCTTCGACCAGGTTGTCGTGCGAGCCGCCTTCGATGCACACACCCGAGTCGCCATTGCCGCTGATGTAATTCTTGTCACCAACGCCTGAACCGCCAATCGTATTATCATGAGCGGCGTCCGTCAAACCTATGCCGCATAGATCATTAGGTACCGCTGACACACCTCCGCTGTTCACGCCGATGGCATTAAATGTCATGGTTGTGTTTTGGGAATTGTTCACCCAAATGCCATCATAACCATTACCGACGATTACATTACCGTGAATCAAAGTGTTATTGGTAGCAGCAACGTTGATGCCGTCCCAGGCATTCCCCATGTCATTGATGCCGTAACCGCCGATATCGTTATAGGTTATTTGGACATTCTCAGAAGAACCGCTCGGCCCGTAGACATTGACTCCAAAATTCCCGTTGCAGACGATGCGGTTGCCATTGACAATCGTTCGATGAGCATAGGTCTCGATTCTAACGCCATCATAACCATTACCTTCACCGCTGATACAGGATGTCACTAAATTGGAACTCGCACCAATCACACTGGTAGCGATGACGTTGTCTTGACCACCGCTATTCGCCCCACCGTAGACATAGATTGCTGCTGCAAGATGGCCCGTCATTTTCAAATTGGAAATCGTGTTACGGTTTCCATAACCGACCCCGGCAAAATCGCCAACCTGAATGCCATCCCAGCGCGAGTTTTTTAGCGTAAGGTTGGTAAGGGTATTGTCATTACCCTGGATTTGGAACATGTTTTGCCCGGCATTCATAAATTCGCCGCTGATCGTAATATTCTGGCTTCCGCCATCCACAGTGATATTGGAACCAGCCCAAACGATCATGCCATAGCTGCCGGATAAAGGAATCGTTGTCCCGGCCAGGCTGCTATCGAAAGTGATGGTGGTTGCTGCGCCGTCAGCAGAAGCCTGCTGGATAGCCGCGCGCAGTGTGCAGCCCCCAACCCCATCGTAGCAGATGCCATCGCCGAGATCCGAGTCCGGGCCATCGTAGCCCATGTTAACCACGTAAGGCCCGCTGGCCTTCGCTACTCGCATCGAGCCGGGCATCGGCGACAATAAAGCCAGTAAAATAATCAGGCCGAAAACCAGACGAATGGTTTTTGGAGCGATTGCGCTTTTGGTATTCATAGAAATATCCTTTCGAGTCGAGATTTGATTGTTTGGACTTAGAAAAATGGGATTGAGCAAATGGGGTCATTGGCAAATGGTCACTCAGCCGGAGGCGGGAGGTCTACGAGTTGCGCCCCCAAAATCTCGGGGATGTCGGCCAGCCGGCGAAAGAACCGCCGTTCCCCCAAGGCGAGCCGCTCTACCGAGCCGCGCCACTCGCCGATTTTTTCGTTCTCCTCGCTGGCAGGTTCCCACCACAGGCGCACGACAAATACGGGACGTTCGATATCTAACGGGAGGTTCTCTGTTTCGGCCATAACCAAGCCTAACATAACCACCGTCCGAAAAACGTTCGTACCGCGTCCGATTTGCGTCCTTTTGGTAATTTTAATAAGAATTCTATCGGTAGCGAATGGTCAGCCGCGGCCAATGCGAGGATTCGGGGTGTTCGCTCGTTATCATCCAAAATTCCGACTCGCCGGCCGGGGCCTCTGTGACCATCAAAACGACGCCATAATTATGCCCCCACTGCCAGGCTGGAAAGGCATCGCTCAAATCGAAAGTTACAAAGCCATCTGCCGTCACCGTCTGCCAGCTCAATGGCCGAGACTCATAATCCTCTCCAGGCTTGAGACCCGGTTCGAGCCAGGGAAAGCTGAATGTGGCTGTAAGTGAATCCCACTCACGAAGAATCCGGTAAGCCGTGATGGTTACCGGTGGTACCTGAGGCTTGCCCATCCAGGAGTAATCCCGTTCGAGATAGATTGTCAGGTAGGCGCTTTCGACATGACGCCAGGCAGGCAATTGCGCCATGTCGAAAGCGAGCAGCGCGTCAATCACCGTCGAACCGGCCAAGTTCAACCGCGCTGCCGGATATTGGGCAAACGGTGTTTCGGGCTTGACCGGACCGCGCCCGTCATGCAGATCAATATACAACCACTGATCATTTTCAAACCCCAATCCCGAAGTCGAGCCGGGCGCCGCCGAAGCGATCCAGGTATCCTCAACGGCTTGCGGCCCGCTGAGAGTCATCGTTGCGTGTGGTCCGAACGGACGATACCACGCCATGATAGCCAATAGCACGGCAGCGATTACTACCGTGAGAGCAATCGAAAACGGCCGCCCCGATAACCGGGAGACCCATTCGGAAACAACCGATCGCCCGCCTGTCATGGCTATATTAGCAGGAGTTGACGGTTGAAGCCCGGATTTCGAGGCAGAAACCATTCGCGCCGATTCAGGCGGTGATATTTCCAGGCCAGATACTATGGAATCGCGCAATGCCAGCGTCTCAGAGGAAAGCCGGGAGGCAAAACCGTTCCGTTCCAGTGTATTTTGGAAATCGCTGATCTGCCGCAGCGCGCCAGCCCGGTCGCCGGTGAGATAGCGCAGCCTGGCAAGCTCTCGCTGGGCGACCTCGCTCAAGGGGTCCTCGTGCACCAGCCTTTGAGCCGTATCGAGGGCAGCCAGGTAAAGCAAATGTTCGGCTTGCATGGTCGCCAGCCGATGCAGGCTGGACAAATATTGGTCACGCAACCGTGCGCGCTCTGCTAACACCCACTCGCCAGACAATTCCGGGAGCAGGTCGCCGCCATATCGCGCCACGCCTGCCGTCACCTGCTCGCAGGAAGTGCTTGCTATGGCTTGGGAAAATTCATGCACATCCAGCCAGTAATCAGCCTGGGGATTCCAGCACAGGGCGCCCTTCACCGACAAAATCCAGGGGCAGCCGGCCTCCTGCGGGGGTAACAGCGACCGCAATTGGTGGAGGGCAGAGCGCAATTGAGCACGCGCCTCTTGTTCGCTGCAATCCGGCCACAAGGAAAATGCCAGTTGGTCGCGCCGGATTGGACGCTGTGAGTGGAGCAACAAGTATGCCCACAAATCAATCAAATGAGGTTGATTGAAAGTCGCCAGTTGGCGATTAAGGATTTCGGCTCGAAAACCACCCAACATGCAAACGCGGAGACCCATAGTTAGCGATAGGAAATTCGTAGAACCGGGCGAAAATTAGGCGCAGGTTGATCGGTCAAATCCACCCAGTAATGGGCTATTTCTTCTGAAGCGCCGCTGATGACGAGCATCAGCCCGCTGTTCGAGGCAGGCTCACGCTGCCACGATTTCACTGCCTCGGTCACATCGAACGCCAGCCAGTTCGTGCCATTAATCTCCAGTGTATCCAACGGCTGATCGCCAATATCTATCCCCCGCTGGAGACCGGGCTGAGACCAGGGGCGAGTGTAAGTCGCCTGGTCTGCCTGCCAGGGTTGAAAAATCTGGTAGGCACTCACCTGCGCCGGGTATGCCATTATCAGTGATCCAGCGCCATCCAGCTCGATCCAGGTTTCCAGGCGGATTTCGAAAATTGCTCGCTCGATTTCTGCATCCTTGGGCAGCGCGCCAAGGTCGAAACGAATCAATATTCGATCTACAGGATGGTCGAAATATTGCAAGTGAGCACGGGAATATTGACTATGCGGCGTATGGTCAGGGTCGTCAGGCCAATACAAATCGTTGGGGAATTGCTCGCTAATCCATGTGTCTGCCGCATCAGCTGGCCCGCTGATAATGAGATTATCCACAGCCAGCGGCCTCCTGACAAACCAAATAAAAGCCAGCAGTAACAACAATACGATCACTCCGGCGGCTGACATAACCCACCACCTTCGCCGAGCAGGCCTGGCTGGGACAGACACCAATCGAACAGCCGGGATTATTTGCCTGGCGCGAGAAAATGGCGCGGCGCGGCCGGGCGGCAACTGCTCTTCGAGAATCGCCCGATGCAGTTCCAGTGTAATGGGCATCGGCTCCACATTCAATTCGCGGTGTAAAAGCTCCCGGCACTGCTCGAACTGTCGCAAGGCAGCCGGGCGGTCCCCGGCAAGGTAGTTCAGGCGCATCGCCGCGCGGTGGGTCTCTTCGTGCAATGGGTCATACCGAAGCAACTGCTGTGAAAACCGGAGCGCGGTGGCATAGTCGCCTCGTTCGCCGAAACATTCGATGGCTGCCTTCAGAGTTTGCAGGTAAAGCTGGCTCAACCGCTCACGATCCAGGATAAGCCAATCGTCATAAACCTCTGGAAGCAGATCCCCCTGGTATAGCGCCAGGCATGCCTCGCAGGATTGTAGCGTTCCATCGCTCGTGCAGCGCGCTACCCGGCAGGTGAATTCGTCCACATCCAGCCAGTATTTCGCCGCCGGATTCCACTGCACCGTATCACGGTCGGTCAAAATCCATTCCCCCTCGGGCAGCGCCTCGCGCAGCAGATGAAGATGGCGGCGCAAGTTGGCGCGGGCATCAGCGCTTTCGACATCCGGCCACAGCCATACTGCAAGCTGATCTCGGGTGACAGGCTGCTCATGATTCAACAGCAAACAACCCAGCAGCGAAACCAGTTTCGGCGGCGAGGGAGGCGGCAGCGAACGGCCTCCAAAAACCAGGTTTAGCCCTCCAAGAAGCGATATGCGCAATTCAGCCATGTGTTACTGTTTTACCCGGGTGAAAACACCGCCCCCGCCCGTGGGGGGAGGGTCAGATTGATGATCTTCTCCTGCGAGACAACCACCTCGCTGGCGCTCAACGCATCTCGCAGGTAAATGCCGTCAGCGAAGTGAGAGGCGACTGGAATTGACAGGGATCGGCTTTCCCGTGCGGTATTCAACGCCACGATAAGCTTCTCGTCGCCCAATTGCCGCAAGTAAGCATACACACCAGCCTCAGCGTACAGCGAGACGAAAACGCCAGTGCGCAGAGCCGGGTGTGCTTTGCGCAGCGTAATCAGCCGCTTGAATTCTGCCAGCAAATCGGTATCCCACAGGCGTTCATCCCACGGGAAGGCGCGGCGATTGTCGGGATCACGACCCCCTTCCAGCCCGATTTCATCTCCGGAGTAAACACACGGTGCGCCAGGATAAGTCATCTGGAACAGGGCCGCCAGCCGGAGTGCGGTCTTGTCGCCCTTTGCCAGGCTGAGAAAACGCGGCATATCGTGACTGTCTAGCAGATTGAGCTGCGCCGATGCCGCTGGATGCGGGTACATCGCCAGCAGTTCCTCGGCGCGGCGGGCAAACGCCGGCGCATCGAGCACGGGGAAATCGTACAGCCCCATCATGCCCATCGCCAGATCGCGGTCGAAGGTATCATGGGCAAAGAAACCCAGGCAAGCCACCGTGAACAGATAATTCATCACCGCATCGAACTGGTCGCCTTGCAGCCAGCGGCGCGCCTCCCAGGGAATCTCGCCGACGATGTAGGCCTCGGGGTTGGAGGTCTTGACGATCTGCCGAAATTCCTGCCAGAAGCTGTCATCGTCAATGCAAAATGGCACGTCCAGCCGCCAGCCGTCAATACCCTGGTCGAGCCAGTAGCGGGTGATGTCGAAGATATACTGCCGAACCTGCGGATTCTTGAAGTTGAATTCCGGCAGCGCCGGCAGGTCCACCCAGCAGCGATAATTGGGCCTGCCTTCATAAGCGTTCAGCGGGAAACCGCGCACATCGAACCAATCCAAATAGGGGGATGATTCCCCGCATTCGAGGATGTGATTGAACTGGAAAAACCCACGGCTGGCGTGATTGAACACACCGTCCAACACAACCCGAATGCCGCGCTGATGGCACGCCTCGAGCATGGTCTTGAAAGCCTCGTCGCCGCCCAGCAGCGGGTCAACATGGAAATAATCATGCGTGTGATAGCGATGGTTGGAAGCCGACTGGAAGATCGGGCAAAAATAGATCGCCGTGATGCCCAGGTCTTGAAGATAGTCGAGATGTTCGACCACGCCCAGCAGGTCGCCGCCTTTAAATCCGTGAACGGTGGGCGATGCATCCCAGGCTTCGAGGTTGCCCGGCTTGACGACTTTTGGGCTGCTGGCAAAACGGTCGGGGAAAATCTGATAGAAAACCGCATTCTGAACCCAGGCGGGGGTTGTAAATTCAGACATGACTCGCGTCCTTTCACTGAGTTGAATGGTAGTATCCCATTGTCGGCAATCGCTCTGGTGAAACGCGCTGCATTCGCTCGCTGGATGGGCTGATCAGATAGGCTTCCCCATTGCGGTGCAAGAGTGGGATGCGGCGGCGGCGTTCGATAAAGCATTCACGCATATCCTGCGAGCGAAGCGCATAACTCATCAACTCCGCAGGCCAGGCAGCGAACAGGTTATCATAGGTTTGAATGAATTGCTGCCGGTATTCACCCGTCACCTGATCGAGATGGCTGATCACCCAGCACAGCGCGTCGAATTCCCAATCGTACGCCAGACCCAGAAAGCGCAAATCTGATGTGATGTACGGGAAGAATGGGAACTGACGGCAGCTCAGAGCGCGGTACTGCCGCTGGCAGCGGTCCGGCCCAAGGCAGGCTAGCAGCAGCATGTGTTCGGGAGTCTCATCCAGAAGATTCTGAGGGTCTTCGGGTGCAGATTCACACTCGTCACCGCGCCAGACATGCCATAAATCCGTATTCGGGCGCAGGTAATCCCATTCAGGCTGAAGCGCCGCCGGAACAGCGCGGCAAATGTCACAGCAGAAAGGCAGGCCGCTGGAGTTATACGCAGCGCAGCGCTGGCCGCAGTCGAAAGCAACAACGGGAGCATCGAAATTGTTGTAGAGTTGGCGAATATCGAGGGGATGCGTCTTCACGCACCGAGTCTAACCCAAAGACGCAAGAATGCAAAGACTTTCCCGAGAAAAATAGTGATATGCTTCGGCCTGTGAAAACCTCCGCTCTGTTCAGTCAGGCAATAATTGAACCATCCCCCTCTGTGCGGTGTCTTAGAGAGTGGAGCCGAAATTGACCGATCCCCTACCCGACCACGAGCTGATAGAACACATCCAGGCGCAGCAGGCTTATGCTTTCGAGCTGTTCTTCGAGCGCTACGAGGCATCCATCCGCCGCTACCTCACCCACTTCGTACGCGATGAGGCTGCCGCCGATGATCTGCTGCAAGAAACTTTCCTGCGGGTCTGGACACGCGCCGGGCAGTGGAATGGGCAGGGAGCCGTGAAAGCCTGGTTGTTCCGCATCGCCGCCAACCTGGCCCTCAACCACTTGCGCACCCGCAAACGGCGGCCAGAACAACCACTGGAGACGCCAGAAGAATTCACCGGCGAAGGCGAGCAACTCGATTCACCCTCCTGGCTGGTGGATACCGCCAGCCTCGGGCCGGATGCGGTGATCGAACAGAGTGAGCAAAACGCCCGGCTCCGGCAAATCATCCAGGATTTGCCCGAAGAAAAACGTGAGTTACTCCGCCTGGTGCACCAGATGGAGTTGAGCCTGCGGGATGCGGCTGACGAGCTGGGCATTCCCGAAGGAACTGCCAAATCTCGCCTGCACTATGCGCGTGAGCACGTCAAGCGTGAATTGCAGGCCGAACAGGAGTGATCCAATGACCATCAATCCCTCGACGCCCTGGCACAAAGCGTCATTCGAACAATTCATATCCGACCGCCTGCCCCAACTGCTGGCCGAGCGCCTGCCGCTGGCCGGTTACTCGGTCACCGAGGATAGCCCTCAGACCTGCCACATCCAAATCGAGCTGTCCGGCGGGGTGCAAGCCGGCTACCCGGCGATCCCCTCCCCAGACGACTCTGGCATCTTCTATCTGGATGGCGAACCACGCATCGTTATCCCCACGGTTTCCGATCATCCGCTGGATGCAGCCGAGGTCGCCTGCGTTGGCGAACAGCTATTCAGTCATATTCTGGATCAGCTCGGGCAGGCCTCCAACGGTGTGGCGTGGGACAATGAGATCCTGCGCGCCTGGCTGCCCCTCGACCGCTGGCTCAACGAGTTCCTCCAGGCCAAATCCCAACGATTGGATACAACCAACTGGCTCAGCCGGCATACCCACCTGCGGCGGTTGATCATCCCAACCCGGGGAGCGCTGTCCGGTACCGCCAGAGTGGTCGCTCCCGAAGAGAAAGGGCGCGTTTGCCCTTTTGAGACGCCCGAAGGCCCGTACATCGGACGCATCTTCACCGTCGCCATCGGGGCCGAGATTCGCGGCGGGCGGCTGATCGTGGTGGACGAGCGCCCCGAGGCCGGGCTGGGGTTATCCGCCTCGATGCTGCCCTTCCTCGAAAACAACGATCCCAACCGGCTGCTGATGGCCGCCAATATGATGCGCCAGGCCATCGTCCCCAACCACCCCGAGCCAGCCTGGGTGCAGACCGGCAACGAGCCGGACGCTCCCGACTTTTGGTGCGGGCGCAGCCTGCTGACAGCCTTCATTGCCTGGGGGCCGGGCGTTTCCGAGGATGGCATCATTCTCAGTGAGTCGGCGGCCCGCCGGATGAACGACCCCTTCCCGGTCGAGCCGGGCGACAAGATCAGCAACCGGCACGGCGCAAAGGGCGTGGTCAGTTACATCCTCCCCGACGATCAAATGCCGCATCTGCCGGATGGCACGCCCGTCGAGCTGATCTACAATTTCCCCGGCCTGCGAACCCGCATGCACATCGGCCAGGTGCGCGAGGCCGTGATGAGCCGCATTGCCCGGCTGGATGGCGCTCCCGCCATCGTCCCGCCGTTCCACGCCCCCGCCCCCAACGAGCTGCGCCAGCGGCTCATCCAGGCGGGGCTGCCGGAAACCGGGATGGAGACGCTCCTCCGGGGAAAAAACGGCGCGCCGCTGGAGCGCCCCAGCGCCATCGGGTGGGTGTACTGGAGCCGCCTGGCCCATCTGGTCAAAGACAAAATCTGGGCCACGGTGGATCAATCCCGCGATCAAATTTTGAGTGAACCCGAATACACCACTCTGCGTAATCTGGGCGCGATCAGCAACTTGCGAGAAGCCCTGAACACCCGCTCTTCCCGCCGGCCAGATGCCGCTGCGTTAGCCCAACGGGCCGCCAAAGGCAAAATCGCCCAGGCCGGCTTCCCCTCGCCAATGTTCACCGACCTGGCCTCCCGCCTGCAAGCGGCCGGAATCCACGCCGAGCTGACCGATGGCCAATTAACCTTCGGGTTCGCCCCACCCAATGGGGAGACTCTCGAACTGGCCCGCCCAATGCCGCACCCCTGGCTGCACGAGCGTCTGCTGTCGGCAGTGGGAATGCTCGAAGGTGAGAAAAGCAGCCCGGAAGCCGCCCAACTGGTCGAAGCCAATGCCCGGTTGGCGCGGATGCTCTCCAGCCGGGTTCCCGAGCGGCTGGCGCGGGAGGCCGAGATCCGCCTGGAAAGCACGCTGAATGCCTATTTCGAGGCGCTGCTCCCGCCAGAAGTTCTGCGCTTCGAGGAACCGCAGCTTTTCAGCGGGCGCTCGGTGGCCGCGCCAGGCGTGGACCTGCATCTGGATCAAGTCGGCTTCCCTGAAGAGTTGTGCTGGAAGCTGTTTGGCCCATTGGTAGTTCGTGAATTGAAAGGCGAAGCCCTGGCTCATCCCGACAACCCCCAGGCGGTCCAGATACTCGACGAAATCCTGTCCCGCTCGTGGCTGGTGATCTACCGGGCGCCAGCCCTCTCCCCCACGGCCATGCTCGCCTTTCACCCGGTGAGAGATCCCAGCCGGGCTATCCGTCTCAACCCCGTCGTATGCCGCTGGATGAACACCGACTTCGACGGCGATCAGGTCGCCTTCTATCTCCCGCTGACAGATGGCGGACAGCAGGAGGCGAAAGAGCTGCTCTCGGTGGCCGGGCATCTAGCGCACGATCCTTCCCTGGTCAAGACTCTCCTGCCGTCTGCCGAAGTCATCTGGGGGCTGGCTTACCGCTCGCTGAACCCGGACGGGCGCAAGGAGATTGCAGAAATCCTCGAGATTGAGGATACCGCTTTCGGGGCTGTTCTCACCCAAGGCGCGATAGCTGATCTCCTCGAGATGACACTCAGCCGAAAGGGAATCCCGTCAACTTTGGAAACTCTGGAACGGCTGGTTCGATACGGATACGAGGCTGCCCAGGCATCGGGGGCTTCGCTAAGCCCGTTCATCGGCGGCAGCCTGAAGCTGTCCCCCCCGCCCGATGGGAACGACCCCGCCCAGTGGGAGGCATACACCGATGAGTTGACCGAACAAATCCTGGCTTCAACGGATTATCTCAGTCTCGATCTTGGCCCGCAGCTTCTGGACGCCCGCGCCCGCCCGTGGGCCAGGCGGACGCTGCACATGGTGGTGGGCGTGCGCGGCGTGACTACCGACGCGTCCGGGAAACCGGTCGTCGTGCGGCGTAACTACGCACAAGGTCTCACGCCAGACGAAATGGTTGCCGGCGTGGCCGGAGCGCGCCAGGGTTTCGCCCAGCTCAACGTGCAAAACGACCAGATACTGGGAGACGTGCTGAAACGCAGCGACCCGGCCAGCTTGAATGTGCTGGCTCGGGCGCGGCGGGCGAAACGCCCCGGCATCGTTTTCGCCCGCGCCGCCGCCAGCGGCGAAGTGGACCGTTTGGAAGATGTAGACGGCCGGCTGCTGGTGGGGCTGGGCTGAAAATTTTAAGCTGCTACTTCAACAAACCGGCCTTGCGACTCTCGCCGCAAGGCCGGTTTAGCATAACAGAATCAAAAACCCAGGAAGAAAACTACCGGACCACCACCGGCAAATACACCTGGTACGGCCAATAGACAACCACCGTGGTGGTACACGTCACCACCCCGCTTTGGGCCAGGATGGCATCGGGGTACGTTCCTGCGGTCAGTGTGGCGGTGAAAAGCCCGTTGGCGTCAATTGTCCCGGCTAGCGGGTCCGCAACCGACCAAATTACCGGCGGGTTGCCGATCTCGTTGCCATATATATCCCAGCCGACAACGCCAAACTGGATCGAGTGGCCTGCAACCAGCATGGCCGCGGAAGGCGATGTCTTCATGGTGACAAGCCCGCCCGGAAGAACGGTGATATTCACAGAGGCTGACCCGACCAGCCCTCCCGCATCCTTGACCTCGACCCGGATCGTATAATCCCCGGCAACGGTGTATTCATGGGTAGAGGTCAATACTCCGGTGAAAGCTGTGTCCCAAACGCCATCGTCTTCCCAATCCCAGCGGGCTTGCAGGCTGACGGGGGTCTCAACATCGGTGGAAGCTGTGGCGTCGAAAGTCAATTCGTCGCCGGCCAAAATCAGTGAGGGTGAGACCGTCAGCGTCGCGGTGGGCGGGGTATTGGCCGTGGGTGTTAGAACGGTGATTGCATGAATAACGGTATCCGTCAGCCAGGCCAGGTCGCGCACTTCCAGGGTGATGTTGTACACGCCTGGTGTGTCGTAAGTGTGCGTCATCCATTTCGAGAGACTCAGGCCGGTGTCGTACACGCCGTCGCTCTCCCAATCCCAGCGCACGATCAGCGCTCCGGAGGGGGTGGCGTTGTCGTAGCTGGGCGAAGCGTTGAAAACAAATACGGTATTGGTATCACCGACGCTGGGAATGTAGTTGAAGGCTGCCTCCGGGGGTTCGAGATCAACAACCGCCTGGCGGCCATAGATTTTATACGCCGCACCATTACGCCCATCTTGCCAAACGGTAAAGCCCTGATCAAGGAAAGTATTATACGCACCCGTGGGCCGGGTTTGCCAGCCGGAGTAGCTGAAGAAAGGCAGGTTGAATCCAGCCAGGCTGCCATCAGCCAACACCCATTGGCCGTAGAGATCCCATCCGGTGGGAACGTTGCGATTATCCTGCCAGAGCACTGAATAACGATTGTTGGAGGCGATATAACTGATGTGCGGATATTGCTGGTCGCCGCTGGCAGCCGAAATGGCGAAGTTACCGCCTAACAGGCTGCCGGTATTGCCCAGGCGCTGGCCGTAAACATCGGCTGCGGTTGCGCCCGAGTTGCGGTAATCATGCCAGGCTGCCAGGTATTCGTTGTCGGCGCCGTTGTAGGCCAGCGCGGGATAAGATTGAGCGTCGGCGGCGGTGGAAACGGCGAATTTGTCCCACATCGTCTCGGTTGGGTGTACCCGGCGGGCGGAGATGTCGCCGGCGTCGTTCGATGTGTCGCTCCAGGCTGCCAAAAATTCGTCCTCGACCGGGTTGTAGATAACTACCGGGTACAACTGATCGCTTTCGGCATTCGTAATGGCAAATTCCTTGCCGGGCCGCGAACCATCAACCGAGACGCGACGACCATAAATGTTCCATTGTCCCCCGATCTGAAGCTGAAATACAACCAGATATTCTTCGGCGTTATCCCCAAAAGCGACATCTGGATAGCCGCGCACATCGCTCCCATCCGAAACATTGAAGGCGTCGCCGATTGGGGCGCCATCGGAAGCGAGGATGTAGCCCTCGATGTCGCCTTCGGTTTCATCATCCCAAACGATGAGATAGGTGTTGTGATGAATGTCGAACGCTAGGCGTGGATGGGTTTCGTTCCCCGGCTCGACGCGGATGGCTATATTTTCACCCAAGGGGATGCCATCATCCGTATAACGTTGGCCCCAAATATCCATCTCGCCATCTGCGTCGCGGTCATCAGCCCAGGCAACGAGATACTCCCGGGTGATCGAGTTAAACACTATCGCGGGTTCCTCCTGAACATCGAGGGCAGTCGTGACGATGAACTCATAGGAGATCGGGATACCCAGCCAGTGCAGCCGCTGTCCGTAGAGATCATAGGTATAGTCGCTGGCGCGTCCATCTTCCCAAACAACCAGGTATTGATTGGAAACTGTGCTGAAGGCCGCAACCGGATTCTGCTGGACACCTGGTCTATTGCTTATGGCAAAGTTGCCCTGTTCAGCCAGGCTGCCATCGCCTTTTAATCGTTGTCCGTAAATATCGCCCCCGCTGGCGACGGAATTGCGAAAATCGTACCACACCACCAGATATTGGTTGACATTGGGATTGTAGACCACAACCGGGTAATACTGCTCTTCGGGAGCATCGGCAATGGTAATGACACTGCCCAGGCTGCTGCCGTTCTCACCCACCCGCCGGGCAAAAACATCCAACTCGGCGCTGTTGCGAGTGTCGGTCCAAACGGCCAGGTATTCATGGTCATGCGAATCGAACGCCAACTCATACGAATGAAGCCCGGGTGGATCATCCACGACGATTGAAGCGGCGCCAGCCAAACTGCCATCACCGGCAATCGGTTGGCTGTAGATATCGCCGCCGCTGAAATAGATAACAAGATAGCTAAAAGTATGGCTGTTGTAGGCCACCTTAGGATATTGGCCGTCATTGGCAATCATCAACAAACCGCCAACGGCCAGGCCATCAGGCGTCAGAATAGCACCCTCGATATTGGCATCCGTGCTATTCCACCACACGAGCAGATAGTGGTTGGCATTTGGATCGTAAACCAGGACTGGCATGGTGTGTTCATAAAGGGTGGTCACACCATAGAGAAGCTTGGTCGCATTCGGGACGCCATCTGCCGTGACACGCCGTGCGGCGATCAGGGTATTATTAGAGGCTGCCTTGTCTTGCCAGGCAACCAGATACTCGTTATCGGTTGTATTGTATGCGACAGAAGGATAATCCTGATCGTTGACGTCAGTTTCAATGGGTATCGGCTCACCCTGGGGGAAGCCCTGAGCCGAGTAGATTTGGCCGTAAATGTCAGTATAGGTGGTTGCGCCGTCGCGCTGATCTGCCCACACGATCAGGTATTCATCATCGTCAGGATTATAGGCAATGTCCGCGGACATCTGATAATCCTCGGCGGTGGAAATGAGGAAGTCGCCGCCGCGCCCGGCGTCGTCGCCAGACAACGGGGCGGCTATCCCCAACGGTTGGGCGGCCCCCGCGGGCTGTACGGGGAACAGCACAATCCCCAGAATTACCAACCCCGCCAGGGGAGCAATCAGAATGGATAAATAGCGCATCGTTTTTGTGGTCATTCAGTCCTCCTTTGTTTTATGAGTGGATCACTCCAGGTGTTGCGTGAAACCCAAAGCTTCCGGTAGATACCAGTGTAGCAGTGAGGTATCTCACAATTATCACAAGGACTGGTGTAACCTTGAAGCTCCGGGCTTGGCTTGCCTATCCCATTCACCGTAATGCAGAAAGAGGGGGTAAAATACCAAACAGGCTGGAGTTTATTGGTTATTTTGGAGACTATTGCTATGCGTGTCGTTATTCCTGCTTATCGTGCTGCCAATACACTACCCATTTGTATTCAGGCGCTTCTGCGCTCCAATTTGACATTCGAGATTATCGTTGTAGATGATGGCGAAAATGGGGATCTCCGAGAACTTTTATCGCCGTATCCAGTCCAGGTCTTGCAAGGCCCTCACCAGGGAGCAGCCAAAGCGCGCAATCGAGGCGCCGCCAACTACACAGGGGATATCCTGGTATTTGTTGACGCCGATGTAGAGGTCGAGCCGAATGCAATCGAACGGCTGACTGCCCCGATTCGCCAGCGCCTCAGCGAGGCGGCTGTCGGGAATTATTCGGACGATACTCACGGAATGAATTTCTCCCAGAAATACAAACAACTTTACGTATCCTATATCTATTCCCGGCGGTCTGGTTATCTACGCAACGAATTCTGGACTGCGCTGGGAGCGGTGGAGGCAGGCCTGTTCGCCGAGTTAGGCGGATTCTGCTCTACCTATGAACCTGGGGAAGATACAGAATTGGGCCATCGCATCTCCCAGAGCGGCAGACGGATTTTCGCCGTTCCCGAAGCGCGCGGCAGGCATCTCAAGCCGTATACTTTCGTAAAAATGATCCTAAACGATTTGCGTAAAGGCATTTGCATCACCTCGCTCTACTCCAACTTCGGTGAGCGCTTATCCAGTTACCGCCATGCATCTCCTCGTAATATCCTGGCCGTCTGCCTTGCATATTTCCTGATAATCATGGCCGTCGCTCAATGGTTGCTTCCGTTGCCTGAAGGCATCCTGTTATTTTTGGCATTTGCCTGCGCCTATTTGATTGTCCGCTCCAGTATGCTCGCTGTTTATCGCAGGCAGGGGTTTATTTTTCTGGTCAAAGCCGTTTTTACAGCCTTTCTCCTCGACCTGGTGCGCGGTCTCTGTATCCTCGTGGGGCTTTCGAAAACGCTTACCGGGCGCTTGCGTTCACGAAATCGGGGTGAGAGCAGAGCATGAACTCGCTTCAAGTTGCGAAAAGGATGCTGGCGCCCGGCTTACAAATGCCTGTTTTTGTGATGATGTATGTCACCCACAGGTGTAATGCCCGCTGCGGCCATTGTTTTTTCTGGCGCGAGCTGAATAGGAATGTTCAGGACGAGCTAACCATTACTGAAATAGATGCACTGGCGCAATCAATCGGGCCTGTTTTACAGGTTACCCTGACGGGCGGAAGCCCGGAACTACGTGAGGACCTGCCCGAGGTTGCCCGTCGGTTTGTTCACCATTGCCGCCCAGCGAATATGAGCATTTGCATGGGCGGGTCTTTACCCGCTCGAATTTTGTCTCAGGTAGAAGAGATCCTCAGAACGTGCCCGAACCAGAGAGTAAACATCAGCCTTTCAATTGACGCTTGGGGAGACGAACACGACCGGTTACGGGGCGCGCCTGGGCTTTTCAAGGATGTCGTGACATCCTTCGAAGCTCTGGCAGCATTGAAATCGGCGTACCCCCAGCTTCACCTGACCTGCAGCACGTGTGTCTCAGGCTTGAATTATATCCACGTAGAGGAGACAATCCGCCGGGTTTGGGAAACGCTGCCCATAGATGCTTTGAAACTCAGCCTAGTGCGCGGACGCCCGCGCAATGCCCAGGCACTCGACCCGGCTTGCATTCAATCTTATACCCGCCTGATCCACTCGGGCGAAGGTCGAAATCAGTTTCGCCCTGAATCTAGTCGTTTGCCCATGGAAATTCTCTCGAGAGCCAAAGAGATGATGGTGCGTGACTTGATCAACCAAATTCTATTGAACCGCCGGGCGCCAATCCGCTGCGGCGCAATGCGTGAAAATGTCGTGATTCATTCCGATGGAACAGTAGCAGGCTGCGAATTGCGCGATGAGAAGGTGGGTAATTTGCGCGAAGTTGGTATGGACCTTTCCCGGTTGTGGGTTAGCCCGATCGCCCAGGAATTCAGGAAATGCATTCGACAGGAGGAATGTTATTGCCACCATCATGGCTTCCTGAGCTTGCCCTACTTTCGATCTCCCCGCGCCTGGCCTCGTCTGGTGCACTTTATATGGCTGGCTTTGAAAAAGGGGTAAAGTCAGCGGACCAACCCGCCGTCTCATTTATAGCACAACACCCCGCAGGTCAGCCCTGCGGGGTGTCGCGTGTGGGATATTCTGGTGTGGCGAGGGTGGGACTTGAACCCACAACCGATGGATTATGATGCCACTGCTCCGCCATTGAGCTACCTCGCCATGACCGGTAGAGCGGCGAAATCTTACTACGGTCTCCGGTTTTTGTCAACGAACTACAACTGGCGCTGTACGAAATATTCAGCCAGGTCTAGCAGCGCCTGCCGCTCGACGCAATCTGGCAGGGATGACAACGCATCCACGCCCCGCTTCACAAACTGCTCTGCTTCTTCTAATGCGCGTTGGATCGCGCCGCTTTGGCGAATCGCAGCTATCAGCCGGGCGACGCAAGGCTCAGAAATCGTACCTGCCAGAATAGCAGCCATATCGGGATCTTCAGGCCAAACCTCGAGATAATTCAACGCCGGCAGAGTTACCAACCCCTGGCGCAGGTCACTGGCTAATGGCTTGCCCACCGTCGCCTGCTCTCCGGTGAAATCCAACACATCATCCACGATTTGAAATGCCATGCCAATCTCCCGCCCATAGATTCGCATGATTTCCACAGTCTCATCGCTAACCGGGCTGAGAATAGCCGCTGCCGAGGCTGCCGTCTCGAACAGCGAGGCGGTTTTGGCATAAATGCGATGATAATAACTATCGCGATTCGCCTTGCCCCGCCCGGAGAATAATTGGACGATCTCCCCATTGACAATGGTAGACAAGGTAGATGAAAACAAGTGCATCACTTCGATTGAATCGGTTGAAGCGGCCAGCTTGGCAGCGCGGGCGAAAATGAAATCTCCGGTCAGCACCGTAGCGGCTGGCGACCACTGGGCGTTCAAAGTGGGCGACCCCCGCCGGAAGAGCGCCCCGTCAATCAAATCATCGTGAACCAGGGTAGCGGTGTGCAGCATTTCGATTGCCGCCGCCAGCGTCACCAGCCGTTCCGGCGCGCCGCCCAACATCCGTCCGGCCAGCAGCGTCACCGCCGGGCGAACGCGTTTGCCGCCTGCCGATAACAAATGGTCGAGGGCCGCGGCCAACTCCGAATGATGCCCGTTCGACTGGGAGCGCATCAGCGCTTCGACTTGCTCGATTTGCACCCGCACAGGCTCGAAAAACGAAACTGTCTTCAACAATCGTCTCTCCACGCGAACAGCCGGTTTGCATTGGCTGTCGTCGTTTCTGCAACAAATTCCACCGGTAAGTGGTGAAGCTCAGATATTTTTTGGGCGACCAACCGGACATGGCCCGGTTCATTACGCTGGCCGCGATGCGGATGCGGGGTCAGGAAAGGCGCATCCGTCTCGATCAACAATTTTTCCAACGGCAGCCGCGCAATCACTGCCTGATGATCCCTGGCATTTAGAAATGTCACCGGCCCGGTGATCCCGATGAAAAAATTGAGGGCGATGGCCCGCCGGGCAGTGGATTCCTCGCCTGAAAAGGAGTGCAGCACCCCAGGACGATCAGCAACCGGGGAGCCTGCCGCCAACAGCCGGCTCTGCCAATCGGTCAAAATCCCGAGGACATCGTCCGCCGCATCCCGGCAGTGGACGATCACCGGCAGATTCAACTCCGCAGCCAGGTCGAGCTGCTGGTGGAAAACCCGCTGCTGTACGTCACGCGGCGCGCGGTCACGATAATAATCCAGCCCGATCTCGCCAATGGCGACGACTTTGGGGCTTTTCGCCAGTTTGTGCAGGCTGGCGGGCGTGCCCGGCTCCCATTGGCGGGCATCGCTCGGGTGGATGCCTACCGCCGCGTAGACTTCGGGATAAGACTCACTCAGTTTGACCGCGACCCCGCTCGATGCCAGGTCAATTCCAGGGTCGAGAATCCTCGTCAATCCCGCCGACCGCGCCCGGTCCAGCACCATCTCCCGATCGTCGTCGAATGCATGAAAATCGAGATGGCAGTGAGTGTCGGTCAGTGTCACGTGTCACGTGCTCCGGTGTCAAGTTTTCTGATATCACGTGACACATGACACATGATACGTGACACATCTATCACGCCAACCCCGCCACCCGCATCCCGTCTTCGAGGATACCCTTGACGCGTTCTTTGTCAGTTGTTTCGCAGTACACCCGCATGATCGGCTCGGTGCCGGAGAAGCGGATGAGCAGCCAGCCGCCGTCTGCCAGGTTGAATTTATAGCCATCGGTGGTATCGAGATTGACAACCGGAACGCCGCCGATGGTGGCTGGCTTGGCGTCGAGGATAGCCTGCTCGCGGGCCTGGCGCTCGCCCGTGAAAGGCCGGTCAATCCGGTCGTAATAATGCGCCCCGACTTTGGCGAACAGCGCCTCGAGGAGCTGCGACGGCTTGCGTCCGGTGCGCACCATCATATCCAGCATGTACAGCCCGGCAACGATGCCGTCCCGCTCGGGCACATGCCCGCGGAAGGCGTAGCCGCCCGATTCCTCGCCGCCGATCATTGCCTGGGTTTCCATCATCATCGGCGCGACATATTTGAAGCCGACGCCGGTGTTGTGAACAGGGACGTTGTACAGCTTGCCCAGTTTGTCGAGCATGGAGGTGGTGGAGAGGGTCTTGACGATCGGCCCGCGCTCGCCGCGTACTTCGAGCAGGTAGTATGCCAGCAAGCCAAAGACGCGCAACTGGTCAATGAAATTACCGTTTTCATCGCCAATGCCCACCCGGTCAGCGTCGCCGTCGGTGATCACCAGCACGTCCGCGCCGCGCGCCACGGTTTGCTGCAGGCCGACGTTGACGTTGGGCGGGATCGGTTCGGGGCGGCTCATCTCTGGGAAAATGGGGTTGCGGTAATTGTGGATCTCTTCCACCTGGGTTTTACCGCCCGCCAGCAAGAATGGAAACCATCCGGCGCCATTGCCCCACATCGGATCTACCAGCACTTTCAGCCCGGCATCCTTGATCGGCTGGAGGTCGAGCAAATCGTGTACTCGCTCGATATAAGCCGGGGCGGGATCGAACTTCACAATAAGGCCCGCAGCCTCGGCTTCCTGATACGATTTACGTTTTACGTTTTTCGGATCGTCAGGGATCAGAGCCTCAATTTGCTTCAACCCGGCAGGGTCAATCGCGCCGCCGTTGGGGTCGCGAACTTTAAAGCCATTGTCGGTGGCGGGGTTGTGCGAGGCCGTGATGTTGACCGCCCCGACCGCTTTACGGTTGGGTACCGAGAATGAAATCACCGGGGTGGGGGTCGCACCCTGGGTGAGATAAACACGCAGCCCGTTGGCAGCCAGCACTTCAGCGACCGAGACAGCAAAATTCTCGGAATGGAAACGTTTATCATGCCCGACAACGACCCATTCCCCTTGCCAGCCTTTTCCGATCAGGTAATCGGCGAAACCTTGCGCACAGCGGCGCAGATTGGCAAAGGTGTAATCCTCGGCGATACGTCCCCGCCAGCCGTCCGTGCCGAATACGATTTTGTCTGCCATATTGCCTCCAGGGTGTATGGCCTAACCGGGGTGTTTGACAGGGAAAATTCAAATTCCAGGATAGGGCCACAGATGTTCCGCTTTATGCGGGTTAGGGGATAAGAACGGTTGGTATTATATCAAGGGATAGGGGAGAGGGGGAGGCGGGATTCGCCCAGACCCGAAGGGTTTTTGAAACCCCTGGGGTCTGCTATAATGACGGTGGAAAACCGGAGGTATTCGATGAAAACTCACCGTTATTGGGCAATCGGTATGCTGTTCTTTGTTGCTCTGGGGTGCGCGACGCAGCCAACGCTTGCGCCGACGCTCCCCGCACCGATTATTCCCACCTTCCCGCAGCTTCCTGCCACCTACACCCCGACGATTTCCCCCACGGTGACGCTGACTCCCATCCCGCCAACCGCCGCTCCCACGCAACCAGCGACTCTCACCAATACGCCCATTCCCCCGACCGTCGCGAACCCGACGCTGACCCCGCCCTCCTCGCTGATGGGACTTTACGCGGTCGTGCTTGTACCCTATAACGATGTGCTCAATGTACGCCAATCGCCGGGCGCAGACCAACCTGCGGTCGGAACATTGCCTTACAATGCCACCGGAATCGCTCTCACCGGCAACACAACCACTATCGGGGTGGAAGAATGGGTCGAAATCTACCGGCCCGAAGGCAGCCTGGGCTGGGTCAACGCACACTATCTCACCGAGTATGTACCCACAGCCAATTTTTGCGGCGACAATCGAGTTTTGACGCTGCTCGATAACCTGACTGCGGCTCTCTCCACAGAAAATGGCGAGTTGTATGCCTCGCTGGTCAGCCCGGTGCATGGCCTGAACGTTTACCTCTACCGGTTTGGCAACATCGCCAATTACACGCCCGATGAGGCCAAGTGGGTGTTCACCAGCACCTACGTGATGGATTGGGGCAAACACCCTGCCAGCGGGCAGGATGTGAAAGGCGCTTTCCGGGATATTGTCCTGCCCAACCTGCTGGATGTACTGCTGGCTGATTACACGAAAACCTGCGATCAATTGCCCAATGTTGGGATTTTTGCAGAACACTCCTGGCCGTATGAGTACGCCGCTGTGAATTATTATGGCCTGTACCGCCCCGGCACACCGGGCGTCGAGCTGGACTGGCGCGTCTGGCTGGCAGGAATTGAATACGTTGACGGACAGCCGTATTTGTTCACGCTGATCCATTTCGAGTGGGAGCCGTAGGCCCCCAATTTAACAACTTGCTGTCCAGTTGTTCTCGAATGGATGCTGCTTTTTTATCACGAATACCACGAATGAACGAATGCCACGAGTATTTTTTAACTTGAATTCGTGCTATTCGCTAATTCGTGACATTCGTGATCGAATTTACAGGTAACTGTGTGAAAAAACTTACTGTTATCCTCGTTTTACCCTTTCTGACAACCGCCTGCGCGGCCTGGCCCATCGTCATTCCGTCGGCCACGCCTCCGCCCGCGGCGACATTCACGCCGGCAATCCCGCCCGCCACACCAGCGCCGTCGGCCACCGCCACAACTCTCTCGGCTGACACATCCCCCACTGCGGACATCCAACTTCAATATGCCGTCATTCAGGTTGCCGAAAATCATACCTTGAACATTCGTAAAACCGCCGGGGAAGGCGGGCTGGTGTTGGAAACTATCCCCTATAACCGCATCGGCATCACGCTGACCGGTGCGGAAATGAAGGTGGACGACGACCCTTGGGTCGAAGTGCGTCTCCCGAACGGTCTCATCGGCTGGGTGAGCGCCAATCACCTGGCTGAATATATCGCCCCGGAAGTCTTTTGCGCCGACACGCGCATCGCCACACTTGTCGAAGGGTTGAAAAGCGCGTTACAATCTCAAAACAGTAACTTCTTCGCTTCACTGGTCAGCCCGATGCACGGCATGAGTTTGCGCTACCTGCGTGACGGTCATATCGTCAACTATACCCCTGCCGAGGCTATAACCATATTCGACAGCAAGTTGATGATAAATTGGGGCGTTGACCCGGTCAGCGGGCAAATCGTCCAGGCCACTTTTTACAGGGAAGTCTTGCCTGCTCTGTTGGATGTATTCGATGGCAATTACACTGCAAACTGTAATACAATCGCCATTGGCGAAGCCAGCTTTACCTATTCCTGGCCTTCGGAATACACCAATATCAACTATTACACTTACTACCGCCCCCCTGGGGAAGGCGATGAACTGAACTGGAGCGCCTGGGTCATCGGCTTCGATTATGTCAACGGCCAGCCCTATCTGTTCGCCATGCAGCATCTTAATTGGGAACCCTGATGAAAACCTATAAAACCTATCTCGATTACGCCGCCACCACGCCGGTTGACCCGCGCGTGCTGGAAACGATGATGCCGTACTTCCGGGAGACCTTCGGTAACCCATCGTCCGTTCACACCTACGGACAGCAGGCCGAAGCAACCGTTGAAGAAGCGAGGGAAACAGTCGCACGCGGGTTGAACTGCCGCCCGGAGGAGGTTGTCTTCACTTCCTGCGGTTCCGAATCCGATAATTTGGCGCTGCGCGGCGCGGCGCTCGCCGCCCGCCGGGAGCGCGACGCCCGGCATATCCTCATCAGCCCGGTGGAACACCACGCTGTCTCGCACACCGCCCAACAATTGGCCGCCTTGCACAAGTTCGAGCTGGAATACCTGCCGGTGGACGACGCCGGTAAAGTTCACCCGCGCGAAGTCGCCAAACGCCTGCGAGACGACACCGCCGTCGTCTCAGTGATGTACGCCAACAATGAAATCGGCACGATCAACCCCATCGCCGAGATTGGCGCGCTGTGCCGGGAACGCGGCATCCCCTTCCACACCGATGCCGTGCAGGCCGCCGCCCATCTCCCGGTGGACGTGACTGCCCTCAACGTGGATTTGCTGGCCCTCGGGGCCCATAAATTTTATGGGCCGAAGGGCGTCGGCGCGCTGTACGTTCGCGCCGGGACGCCCATCCTCCCGGTGCAGACCGGCGGCGGCCAGGAACACAACCTGCGGGCGGGCACCTCCAACGTTCCGTACATCGCCGGGATGGCCGAAGCCTTCCGGCTGGCGCAAATCGAACGTGAAGTCCGCATCTCCCACCTCAAACCGCTGCGCGACAGGTTGATCGGCCGCGTGCTGGAAGACATCCCATCCGCCCGGCTGACCGGGCATCCGGTAACCCGCCTGCCCAACCATGCCAGCTTCGTTTTCGAAGGCGTGGATGGCAATGCCTTGCTGATGCTGCTCGATGTGGCCGGTTTCGCCTGCTCGTCCGGCTCAGCCTGCAAGAGCGGCGACCCAAAGCCGTCGGACGTACTGCTTGCCCTGGGATTGCCGCCGCGTTGGGCGCTCGGCTCGCTGCGCGTCACCCTGGGAATGGATACAACCCTGGAGGCAGTGGATGCGTTTTTGTCAGCGCTGCCGGGATTGGTAGAGAAAGCTCGTAAAGCGTAAAACGTATTCCGTAAAGAGCGCCTTCCGTTTTACGTTTTACTCATCCATCATTTCCGAGTTCACAAAAGATGACTCCCCCTCCTCCCGCATCCCTCCCTGCCGAACGGCGCGTCGTCACCATCCTGTTTGCCGATCTCGCCGGTTTTACGCATCTCTCCGAGCAGGCTGACCCCGAAGAGGCGCGCTCGCTGCTCAACGCCTGTTTCGACCGCCTGGCCCCGGTCATCGAACAGTTCGGCGGGACGATTGATAAATTCGTTGGCGATGAAATCATGGCGTTGTTTGGCGCGCCAGCCGCTCACGAAGACGACGCCGAACGCGCCCTGCACACCGCGCTGGAAATGATGGCCGCACTCGCAGCCTTCAACGCCGAAAATCACACCGCGTTGGGTTTGCACGTCGGCATCAACACCGGGCTGGTCGTCGCGGGAGGCATCGGCTCACAGGGGCGGCAGGCTTATTCGGTGATCGGCGACGCCGCCAATGTGGCCCACCGCATCCAGTCGCTCTCCGAAGCCGGCGACATCCTGCTCGGCGAGGAAACTCACCATCTGTCTGCGGCGCGCTTCGACTTCGAGCCACGCGGCGAAGCGCCGATCCGCGGCCGCTCCGAGCCGGTTAAAATCTACCGCCTTATCGGGCCGAAAGCACAACCCAGCCCGATGCGCGGCCTGCTCGGCCTGTCCAGCCCGATGGTGGGCCGCGAGACCGAGATGGCGTCACTGCTCGGTTTGAGCCGCTCGCTGCGAACGGACAAAGGCGGCGTGGTCTTCGTGCTCGGCGATCCCGGCCTGGGTAAAAGCCGTCTCGTCAACGAGTGGCAGGCCACCGCCCAATCCCATTATCCCGAGATCCGCTGGGCAGGCGAACACTGCCTGTCCTACGGCCAGGGATTGGCCTACCGGTTGGCGACCGATCTGGTGCGCGCCCTGGCCGAGGTGCATCCGGGCGATCCCGAATCCAAACTCGCCGAGGCCGTGCAAAAGTTGGCACGCAACGGCTCAGTCGAGCCGGATGACTACACCTGTACTTACCTGAGTCATCTGCTTTCACTGCCGCTCGAGGCATCCACCCTGGCGACGATCAGCCAGCTCGACCCGCAAGTGCTGCAGGAGAGATACGTCGAAGCGCTGCGGCGGGTGCTCACGTCGCTGACTGCCAAACAACCGCTGACGCTGGTGCTCGAAGATTTCCATTGGGCCGACCCCTCTTCCGTAGGGCTGGCAACCCGGCTGCTGCCGCTGGCCAACGAAGCGCCGGTGCTGTTCTGTTTCGTCGTCCGCCCGGACGCCGACGCGCCCGCCTGGGCGCTGGTTTCGACCGTGCGCGACAATCCTGCGCCCGAACGCATCGAGCTGATGCTGCCACCGCTCTCGGAGGCAGAAAGCCAAAGGCTGGTGACGAACCTGCTCGAAGGCGAATCCCTTTCGGCACCGGTGCGTTCGCTGATTCTCAAACGGGCGGAGGGCAATCCGTTTTTCATCGAAGAGATCATCCGCATCCTAATTGACCGGGGGGTGATCTTCCGCAAGGCTGGAGGCTGGATTTCACTGGATGACACCCAGGAGATCGAAATTCCGGCGACTTTGCAAGGATTGCTGATGGCGCGGGTTGACCGGCTGCCGGATGCCGCGCGCCAGATTTTGCGAGTGGCGACGGTGATCGGGCGGCGCTTCTCCCGGCGGGTGCTCGACGTGGTATTGAAAGGGGCCGGTGAAACCCCGGTGGAGACTCTCGACGAGCTGGAGCGGGCTGGCATCCTCCAATCGGTGGAGCCGGAGCCGGAAGCCGAATACCGCTTCCGCCACACGCTGGTGTACGAAGCCGCTTATCAATCCATCCTGCGGCAGGATCGAAAACGTCTGCACCTGGCGGTGGGCGAAGTGCTGGAGACGTTCTATGCCAGTCAGCAGGAAGAGCGCGCTGTCACCCTGGCCTATCACTTCGACGCAGCCGAGGATTTCCCGCGCGCCTTGCGCTACAATACGCTGGCCGGGGATGTGGCCTTCCGAAAGTTCGCCCTCCCCGAGGCAATTGGCTTGTACTCGCGGGCGCTGGAAATTGTCAAACGCGCCGCGGGCATTGCCAGCCCGAAGATGCTGCGCCATCTGTATCTACAGCGCGGGCGCGCCTTCGAGCTGAGCGCCCAATTCAAACAGGCTTTGGAAAATTATTCTGAAATGGCTGCCGCCGGGAAGTCGCTCGATAACCTGGCTATCGAGCTAGCTGCATTGACCGAACATGCCAAACTGCACGCCACGCCCACTACGGTGGCAGACTCCGAGGAAGGGCAACACCTGGCAAACCGCGCTTTACAATTGGCGCAGCAGGCCGGCGACCGGGCCGCACAAGCGCGGCTGCATTGGATTTTGCTGCTGGCCCTTCGCTGGCAAGGCGAATTCGAGGCTGCCATCGAACACGGTCAGCAATCGCTCGCCTTATCACGTGAATTGGATTTGCGCGAGCAACTGGCATATACCTTACAGGATATTCATCCCTATTATTCGCGCATCGGCGATTATGATCGGGCGATGGCGCTGTTGGAAGAGGCGCGGCAGCTTTGGCGGGAGCTGGGCAATTTCCCCATGCTGGCCGATAATCTCAACAGCGCCGGGGACATCATGCACGACTCCGGGAAATCGGAGCAAGCGCTGGCGCTGGCCGATGAGGCTTACCGGCTCAGTGAAGCCATCGGAAACCGTTGGAATCAGGCTTTTGCGATGGATATTCGTGGGTTGGCTTGCTTCGAGTTGGGGCGGTTCGATGAGAGCATCGAGGCTTTCGGTAATGCGCTTCGTCTATCGGAGCAGGCCGGGCTGGTGGCGCTTTTCAGCCGGACGGTGGTCCGCGCTGTTCTGGCGATCGCTTCGCTGGGCGCAGGGGAGCATTTCTCGGCGTTGACCAGGCTAATCGAAGCGGCCTCGGCCCGTATATCCATCATGTGGCCGGAGGCGATCCGGCTTGCTCAAAGAGTAGCGGCGGCGCGCCTGGCAGTCTATCAACAGCAGCTCGAGAAGGCTTCAGAAATTTTGGATGAAGCCAGCCAAACCATCTTGGGCTTCTCAACCGATTTTTTTGCACTACACGGTTGGCTGTATCTCGTGCGCTGCGAGCTGGCTGCCGCCCGACGCGACCCTTCCGGGGTTGTTGCGCTTGCAGATGAGGTTCTCGATTCTGATCAGACAATGTTCCATCGCTGCCGGATCGAGCTGTTGGCTGTCAAAGGGCGAGCGCTGCTCGATATGGGAGATCTCATTTCCGCTGAGGCGCTATTGCGCTCTGCCTGGGAGCGAGCCGAGGCGGGAAATCTTCGATGTTGTTTTGTTCCCATCCAATCAGCGATGAGTAATTACTACGCCCGCTGTGGGGACAGCCATCAAAGCCGACTCTGGCATGAGGCAGGCCGGCAATCGGCGGAAGAGACGCTGCGCCAGACCAACGACGCCGAGCTGCGTCAGGGATACCTGAACTGGCCGGGCGTCCGGGAGGTGATCGGCGATGGCTGAGACGAAGCGTGTGGTGGTTGCCATGTCGGGCGGCGTGGACAGTTCGGTGGCAGCAGCCCTGCTCAAGCAGCAGGGGCATGATGTCATCGGGATGATGATGCGCCTGTGGTCCGAGGAGGGCAGCGAAGAATCCAATCGCTGCTGTACCCCCGATGCGATGGCGCTGGCGCGGCGGGTGGCGGCAAAATTGGGGATTCCGTTTTACGCGGTGGACGCCCAATCCATCTTTCACGGTACGGTTGTCCGTGAATTTATTGATGGCTACACGCATGGCGTCACCCCTAACCCGTGCCTGGCGTGCAACCGCTATATCCGCTGGGATTTCCTGTTGAACCGTGCGCTGGCGATGGGGGCCGATTTCCTGGCGACCGGGCATTACGCGCGAGTGTCTCCCCTTCTCCCGGCGATGGGAAACACGCTCCAATTGTTGCGCGGCGTTGACCCGCTCAAAGACCAATCCTACGTGTTGAGTATTTTGACACAGGCGCAGCTCGGCCATGCCATGTTCCCTCTCGGCGAGTTCACCAAGCCGCAGGTGCGCCAGCTTGCGCGCGACTTCGGCCTGCCGGTGGCGGAACGCGCCGAGAGCCAGGATTTGTGTTTCCTGGGCAGCTCGGATTATCGCGATTTCCTGCGCCGCCACGCCCCCGGGGTTGACCAGCCCGGCCCGATCCTCGCCAAAGATGGGCGGCAGCTTGGCGGGCATCACGGGCTGGCGTTTTACACTATCGGGCAGCGCAAGGGATTGGGCATCGGCGCACCGGAGCCGTTGTACGTGCTGGGGAAGGATGCTGCCCACAACGCGTTGATCGTGGGGACCGTGGCGGAACTGGGCGGGCAGACGTTGACGGCATCCAGCGTCAACTGGATCAGCGGCGAGCTGCCCACCGCCCCCCTCCGGGCGCAGATCAAGATTCGCTACAAGGCTGCCGAAGCCTGGGGGACAGTCATACCCATCGAGGGCGGCCGCGCCCACGTGGGATTCGATTTCCCGCTGCGCGACATCACCCCAGGACAGCAAGTCGTTTTTTACAACGATGAAATCTGCCTGGGCGGGGGTTTGATCGAGGCGTAACAGCCCGTAACCAATCAACCGAAGCGGGGTTTTTCCACCATAATTACGCCGTCCGCTACAAAGGAGAGAAACGCGATGAACTTCGTTTTCATGTCCCCCCATTTCCCGCCCAATTATTACCAATTTTGCGTGGGCCTGCACGACCTGGGTGTCAACGTGTTGGGGTTGGCCGATGAACCCTTCAATAACCTGCGCCCGGAGCTTAGAGCCGTTCTGAGCGAATATTACCTCGTCAACAATATGCACAGCTACGACGAGTTGCTCAGAGCGATGGGATACTTCACTCACCGTCACGGCAAACTCGACCGTCTCGATTCGCAAAACGAATATTGGCTGGAGACCGAAGCGCAACTGCGCACTGACTTCAACATCCCCGGCCTAAAAACCGCCGAGATCGCCAAATCCAAACGGAAATCTCTGATGAAACAAACCTTTATCGAGGCCGGGGTCAAGGTGGCGCGCGGGAAGGTTGTCCGCACCCTGGCGGAGGCGAAGCGTCTCATCCGGGAAACCGGATACCCGGTGGTCGCCAAGCCCGACATCGGCGTCGGCGCGGCCGCGACCTATAAAATCCACAACCTGGAGGAGCTGAAGCAATTCTTCGAGCAGAAGCCCCCGGTGGATTACATCATGGAAGAATTCATTGACGGTGTGATCTGCACCTTCGATGGATTGGCCGATCAGGACGGCCTTCCAGTTTTCCACTCGTCGCTCCAGTATAGCCAGGGCATCATGGAGGCGGTCAATGATGACGCCGACGTTTATTATTACACGTTACGAAAAATCCCAGAGGATCTGGCGGTTGCCGGGCGAAAAGTGCTGCGGGCTTTCGATGTCCGTGAGCGATTCTTCCATTTCGAGTTTTTCCGCTCCAACGCGGATAATTCGATCGTGGCCCTGGAGGTCAACATCCGCCCGCCGGGGGGTCTGACCACCGATATGTGGAACTACGCCAACAATATTGATATTTACCGCGAGTGGGCGCACGTTGTCGTCCATAACCGCTTCACCGCCAAATACAACTACAAATACCACTGCTGCTACATCGGCCGGAAGTACCGCAAGCACTACGCCCACACCCACGAGCAGGTGCTGTACAAATACGGAGCGGACATTATCTATCACACACCGATCAGCGGGATATTCTCCGCAGCCCTGGGCGATTATGGCTACCTGGCCCGTTCAGCGGAATTGGGAGAGATCACCGAGATCGCCGATTACATCCATGAACCGGCGTAGGCCCCTCGGCGCCCCCATTTTCGCCGCAAATGTGAGCTTTTTGGGAATTTCCAGGATGCTCGCACCGGACGACAGTCCGGCGACCCAAGTATGACGGTAACGGGGACTGTCGTCCCCTTGGCGCAGATCAATCAAAGGATTCCATGAACATCGAATACCACAAGAATTGGAGCAGCCAGCTCGGGCAGGATATGGAGCTGAAAATCTACGGGCATAGCGGCAAGCCCGTGGTGGTTTTCCCCTGCCAGGGCGGACGTTTCTACGAATACGAAGATTTCGGCATGGTCGAGTCGTGCCGTCCGTTCATCGAGACAGGCAAAATCCAGTTGTATGCCGTAGACAGTATTGACAACCAATCCTGGGCGAACAGCTTCCTCCATCCCGCAGACCGCGCCCGGCGGCACGAGGCTTACGACCGGTACATCATCGCAGAAGTTGTCCCTTTCATCCGGGAGCGCAATCCCTCAACCGGAAAATTCATGACCACTGGCTGCTCGATGGGCGCTTATCATGCGCCTAATTTCTTCTTCCGCCATCCCGATGTATTCGACGCAGTGATCGCTCTGAGCGGGTTGTTCCACCTGAGCCTGTTCATCGGCGATTACATGGACGAGACGGTCTACTTCAACACCCCTCTGGCTTATCTGCCCAACCTGACCGATGCCTGGTATCTCGATCAATACCGCCAGAGCACGATCATCATCTGCTGCGGGCAAGGGGCGTGGGAAGGCCCAATGTTGGAAGACACGCTGGCTTTGAAGCGCATTTTGGAGGCAAAGGGCATCCCGTCCTGTGTGGACTTTTGGGGCTACGATGTTAATCACGACTGGCCGTGGTGGCGCAAGATGATGCCGTATTTTTTGGGGAAGATGGAGTTGTAGTCGCGGGCAAATAATCTCCATCGGATTTTTATCACAGATTCAGGGATAACACGGATTTTCTTCCTCCGCCACTTCTGTGCTGGCGGCTGAAAGCTGACGGCTGACTGCTGACCGCTGATCGCTACCCCCCCAACGCATCCAAAATCGCCTTCGCCTCGCGTTTTCCCCCGCTTCCCCCTTCCCCTCCCGGCCCCACACATGACGGGCAGCCATCGCTGCATCCGCAAGCCGACACCAGCTCGCGAGCGCGGCGGATCAATTCATCATGCAGATCGAACAGCCGGGCGCTGAAGCCGATCCCTGCCGGGACGCGGTCGTACAGCACCACCGCTGATTTCCCATCGGCGAGCGGCGACTGCGGATCAGAGTGGACTCCCAGGTCACGCGCATCGCACATCAGGAACAGCGGGGCCAGGTTGCCCAGCACGAACGCCAGCCCAGCCAGCCCGCTGCGCATACGCACCGCCGTCTCGGCCTTGTGATGGCACGTCGGACATAGGGTAATGAGGTTGAAAAGCTGGTTAGCCTGCTCGGCGGAGGCGAACTGCCGGAACGGGATTTTGTGATGCACATCGTGGGCGCGCTCCGTCTCGGGCGTCCCGCACATCTGGCAGCGGAAGCCGTCCCGCGTCCGCACCCGCTTCGCCAGCGCCGGCCAGCCGGGGCCGTAATCGTTCGGGGCACCCGTCCACAGCCCCTCGGCCTTCAGCTTCTCCACCGTCTCTTCGGCCAACGACAGCCAGTAGCCGGTGGTTTGGAGCGTCGAAGGCGGCAAATCCAGCGGCTCGAAGCCCAACTGCTCGTGCGTGCCCCAGCGCACGCGGCGGAAACCAGTCACCTTCGTCGTCACGGTTAACTCGCCGTGCGCCCGCTGCCCGCCCGCCGCTTCAGACTCGCTCAGCATCTCCACCAGCGCCACAGTCTCCTCGTTACGCGGCTCGGTGTAGTAATCCAGCTCCATCGGGCGCAGGTGGGCCTGGCCGTTTTCCAGATCGAGCGCCTCCACAAGATACGACTGCCCCTCGTGCAGGTAGACCGCCCCGGGATGCACCATCCACGCCGCCGAGAGCGTATCCACAACCCCCACCGTCGTCTCTTCGGATTTCAAAACAACCGACTCGGGCGACGCGCTGCGCAGTGCAACCGCCTGCGCCGGATACTGATCGGCCAGCCAGAAATAGCGATCCCCCGACCGGTGGAGGACGCCCTCCTCCCGCAGGAAATCCAGGAATTCCCTCAGCCGTTCAGGGTCCACCGTCCCGAAGGAATCGCCATCCCGAAAGGGCAGCTCGAAGGCCGCACAGCGCAAATGTCCCAGCAGAATCAACAAATGATCGGGGTTGACCAGCGCCTGCTCCGGCGAGCGGTCGAAGAAATATTCAGGGTGGCGCGCCAGGAATTGGTCGAGTGGGGAAGCCGACGTAATCAGCACCGCCAGCGAGGGTTCATCGCCGCGCCCGGCGCGGCCCATCTGCTGGCGGGTCGAAGCAATCGTGCCAGGGTAACCCGCCAGGATCGCCGCGCCCATCCCGCCAATGTCAATTCCCAATTCGAGCGCCGTCGTCGCCGCCACCGCCCGCACGGAGCCATCGCGTAATCCTTGCTCGATCTCGCGCCGATGGGATGGGAGGTAACCGGAGCGGTATCCGCGTATAGGGGATAGGGGATAGGGGATAGGGGCTGGCGATTCGAGAGTCTGTGGAGAACCCTTATGCCCTATTCCCCTATCCCCTGTATCTCTTTCCCTTATTCCTCTCACCAACAACTCCACCATCCGCCGCGACTGGCCGAAGATGATTGTCTGCACATCGTAGGCGAGCAGATCATCCGCCAGGCGAACGGTTTCGGACAGCACACTGCGCCGCAGACCCAATTCTTTGTCCACCACCGGCGGGTTGTAGATCAGGAAATGCTTTGGCCCGCGCGCGGAGCCATCATTGTCCACCAGCGTCACCGGTTGTTCTACCAGCCATTGGGCCAGTTCCACCGGGTTGGCAATCGTCGCCGAGGTGAGAATGAACTGGGGAGATGATCCATAATGCCGCGCCACCCGCTGCAACCGCCGGATGACGTTTGCGACGTGCGAGCCAAACACGCCGCGATAAGTGTGCAGCTCGTCAATCACCACGAAGCGCAGCCCGTGGAAAAAGTCGGCCCAGGCGGTGTGATGCGGCAGAATGCCGGTGTGCAGCATGTCGGGGTTGCTGAGAATCAACCGGGCGTTGGCTCGAATGGTTTTGCGGGCCGAGGCGGGGGTATCGCCATCGTAGATGCCAGAGATCAGAGGGTAGTGATCAGTAATCAGTGAACAGTTATCAGTTGGTAGAGACGACTGATCACTAATCACTGATAACTGATCACTGATCACTGATAACTGATCTTGCGCCAATGCCTTCGTCGGAAACAAATACAGCGCCCGCGCCTCCGGGTCGCGCAGCAGCGCGTCGAGCACGGGGAGGTTGTAGCACAGCGTCTTGCCGGAGGCAGTGCCGGTGACGACGACAAGGCTGCGCCCAGCGTGGGCGTGTTCCCATGCTTCGGCTTGATGTGTGTACAGCGCGGAGATGCCCTGCGAGTGCAGGGAAGCGGCCAGCGCGGGATGCAGATCACCGGGAAAGGGGACGAACTTCGCCGGGCGGGCGGGCAGGGTGCGCCATTCCACCACGTTGCCGCCCACATCGGGATCAGATCGCCAGCGGGAGAGGAGGGCAGGGAGTCTCACAGGCGGGATTATACCCGCTGATGTGAAAAGACCTCACGGGTTTTGAAAACCCGTGAGGTCTCTACAGTATGGTCAGTAGGTCGGATTGGCAATCCGACCTACCTTATGGG